>DASQNQ010000001.1:0-14942 GCA_035644895.1 Acetobacteraceae bacterium
GGGCGCATCCGCGCCTGCACGCACCTCGACGTCACGGCCGCCATGATCGAGGAGACGGTCGCGCTCGTGCGGCGCGCAGTTGGGCGCGAGTAGCGCACCCCGGGCTCGTGCGGGTCAGGCGGCCGCGTGCAGCATCTCCCGCACCCTGTCCGCCGCGTCCGCGCCCTTGAGCGCGTCCCGCCAGGCGGCCTCCGCCACCCGCTGGTGCACGGCAACCGCCTCGTCCGCCGCCGTGATCGCGCCGACGCCCGTACCGGCGTTCGGGGGCGTATCGGGAGGGAAGGGCGAGGTGACCACATGCGCCCGATCCCGCCCGCGCAGCACGATGAAGGGCGCGCTCGGCTCGGCACCGGCGGCAAGCCCGAACTGGAGGCCAATCGGCACGGCCTCCATCAACTCTGCGATCCGCTCGACCTCGACGCGTGCGGCGGAAAGGCAACGCTGCCGCGTCCTTTCGGGCAACTGCAGGCCGGCCGCAACGCCACTGGCCAGCAGCCGGCGGATGGCGCCCTCGCTCAGGATGGCGATGATGCTGGCGCGCCGGCCGGCGTGCCGGCGCTTGCGGGAAGCCAGCAGCCCGAGCGCCTGGTCAGCCGCGGCGCGCGCGGCTACCCGGTCCGCGGCGGCGTCCGCTGCCTCGGTCCAGGCCTCGGCGACCGCGCCGTCGAAGGCGTCCGAGGTCACGGGGTAGCAGATCGCGCCCCCGACCAGGAGCATCTGGTCCGCACCCTCCTCCACCTGCCGGAGGCGCTCCAGGAAGGCGATCGGACGGGCGAAGTACTCGACCCCGACGCCGAGCAGGGAAAGGGGCGATATCTTGAGCAGCTCGGCCAGCCGCCGGATCGTGTCCAGCTTGATGACCTCGCCCTTCTCGTAGCGATACAGCGCAGCGCGGGAGACGCCGAGACGCGCGGCAATCTCCTCCGCGCGGAGGCCGGATTCGAGGCGGTAGGCACGGAGTTGCTGCCCAATATCCGCAAAGCGCATGCCATCTCCCGTCCAGTCGCGCGGCACGTTCAACTGGGTTTCTTGTGAGACTCCGTCTCACCGCCTGCCCAGTGGACACTAAATGCAAGACTCCGGCACCGCCGGCAACGGGAAAATCAAGCAGGAGATTCGCCATTCCCGCGTGCCGGGGCACGGCATCGCAGGACGTACCAACTGCCGACGATCGCATACTCCTCGTCCTGCCAGGGCTCGGGCGAGCCGTAGACGGGGATCGAGGACCACGGGACGATCTGGCGCGACCCCAGGTAGGGCCGGGGAAAGGATCCACGGTCGATCCGCCCGCCCTCGGGCAGGACGCCAACCACCTGGTTCGGCTCTGGTGGGTTCTCGCGTCCCCACCGAAGCAGGACCGGCCGGTTGCGCGGCAGCGTCAACCCGGGCGGCACGATGGCATCGGCGACCAGCGCGTCGTCGCGCCCGATGGCGCAGCGGAACCGGACGGCACGGCCTTCCCGCACCGCCTGCGCGAAGCCCGTCCGCTCGATCAGGCTCCGGTCCGGTTCGGGGGAGGCGGCGGTGTTCCGCGCCAGCGCCTCCGGCCGGTGTACGAACATCACCTCGGCCCTGATGACCTCGCCCGCGGGCGGGCGGGGCCCGGCGCAGGCAGCAAGCAGCGCCGCGAGCAGCAGAAGCCCTGCCGCGGCGCGCCGGTCAGGCATCCGGGGCCACCTTGTGGTTCGCCAGCGCCTCCAGCGCCCGCACCATGCCCGAGTGGTCCCACCCCTTGCCGCCGAGCGCCGCGCAGGCGGCGAAGAGCTGCGCCGCCGAGGCCGTGTTGGGCAGCGCCACGCCCAGTTCCCGCCCGGCCTGTAGGGCAAGGTTCAGGTCCTTCTGGTGCAGCTCGATGCGGAAGCCCGGGTTGAAGGTGCGCTTGATCATGCGCTCGCCGTGCAGCTCCAGGATGCGGGAGGTGGCGAGGCCACCCATCAGAGCCTGCCGCACCTTGGCAGGGTCGGCGCCGGCCTTCGCGGCGAAGACGAGGCCCTCCGCCACCGCTTCGATCGTCAGCGCGACGATGATCTGGTTCGCGACCTTGCAGGTCTGGCCGGCGCCGTTCTCCTCGCCCACCAGGGTGATGTTCTTGCCCATCGCCTGGAACAGCGGCATGGCGCGGTCGAAGGCCGCCTGTGGGCCGCCGACCATGATGGTCAGCGCCGCGTTCTTCGCGCCGACCTCGCCTCCCGAGACGGGCGCGTCGAGGTAGTCGCAGCCGAGCCCGTTGATGCGGCTTGCGAAGGTCTTGGTGGCCGTCGGGCTGATCGAGCTCATGTCGATGACGAGCTTGCCCTTGGAAAGGCCGCCGGCGACGCCATCGGCACCGAACAGCACGGCCTCCACGTCGGGGGTGTCCGGCACCATCAGGATGACCGTCTCGGTCGCCTCGGCGACCGCCTTCGCGTTGGGGGCGACGGTGAAGGCGGCGCGATCCTCCGCGGACAGGCTGCGGCGGTCCACCACCACCACGTCATGCCCTGCGGCCTTCAGGTGCCCTGCCATCGGGCGGCCCATGATGCCAAGGCCGATGAAGCCGATCTTCGCCATGATGCTGCGTCCTTATGCCTTGAAGGGGGCGAACCAGCCGAGGCCGGCGGTGGTCTCTCCGGCCGGGCGGTACTCGCAGCCGATCCAGCCGCGGAACCCCAGCTCGTCGATCCGGCGGAACACGAAGGGCCAGTTGACCTCGCCGGTGCCGGGCTCGTTGCGGCCGGGGTTGTCGGCCACCTGCATGTGGGCGATCAGCGGCAGGTGGCGTTCGACGCGCTTGACGATGTCGCCCTCGGTGATCTGGCAGTGGTAGAGGTCGAACTGCATTCCCACGCGCTCCGGCCCGAGGGCCTGGATGATGGCAGCCGCCTGGTCGGTGGTGTTCAGGAAGAAGCCCGGGATGTCGCGGTGGTTGATCGGCTCGATCACCGGCTTCACGCCCGCCTTCATCGCCAGCTCCGCCGCGAAGTCGAGGTTGGCGGCGAAGGTCGCGGTCAAGGTGTCGTGCGGCACGCCCGCGGGGGCGAGGCCCGCCATGACGTGCAGCCTCGGGCATTCGAGCGCCGCGGCGTAGTCGAGCGCGCGGCGGATCCCCTCGCGGAACTCCTCGCGCCGGTCGGGCAGGGCGGCGGTGCCGCGCTCGCCGGCCGCCCAGTCGCCGGGGGGCGCGTTGAACAGCACCTGCTTCAGCCCGTTGTCCTTCAGGCGGCGCGCGATCTCGGCCGCGGGGAACTCGTAGGGGAAAAGGAACTCCACCGCCTCGAAGCCTGCCGCCCGCGCCGCAGCGAAGCGGTCGAGAAAGGGCAGTTCGGTGAACATCATGGACAGGTTGGCGGCGAAGCGCGGCATCCTGGTCTTCCCCCCTTCGATGATTGCACCGGCGTGATGCCGTGGCACGGCCCCCGCGGCAAGCCCGCGATGGCCGGGACGTGCGACGGTGCGTTATGACGGCGGCATGGACAACCCCGACGCCCTGCGCCCGGCGCGCCTCATCGGCCTGTTCGCCCTCGGGCTGCTGGGCTTCGGCTGCTTCCTGGTGCTGCGCCCCTTCCTCTCGGCGCTGCTCTGGGCGCTGATCCTGGCCTACACCACCTGGCCCGCCTTTCGGATGCTGCGGGAGAGGACCGGCCTGTCACCGACCTGGGCGGCGCTGGCCATGGTGCTGGCGGGGTTCGTCCTGATCGGCCTGCCGATCGCCTTCGCCGCACCCACGAGCCGGGAGGAGGTGGATGCCCTGCAGAGGGGGCTCGAGGGGCTGCTCGGCGGCGGGCTGCCCGACCTGGCGCCCGTCGTGGCGGGGCTGCCCTTCATCGGCTCCTCGCTGGCGGAGTGGATGTCGCAGTTCGGCTGGGGCATAGGCGGCATCTTCGAGGCGGTGCGCCCCTATGCTGGGACCGTGGCGCAGCAGGGCCTCGGCTTCCTGCTCGCGGTGCTGTCGGGCCTGGCGGAGCTGTTGCTGGCGATCCTGCTGTCCTTCTTTTTCTACCGGGACGGGCCGGCCATGGCCGAGCGGCTGGAGACGCTGATGGAGCGCCTGGCTGGCGGGCGGGCGCGCCGGCTGATGGTGCTGGTCGGCGACGTGACCAGGGGCGTCGTCTACGGGCTGCTCGGCACCGCCGTGGTGCAGGGCGCGATGACCACCTTCGGACTCTGGATCTCGGGCGTGCCGCAGCCGGTTCTCCTCGGCGTCGTCGCGGGCATCATCTCCATCCTGCCAGTCGGCGCGCCGCTGGTCTGGATCCCGGCGAGCATCTGGCTGTTCGCGCAGGGCTCGATCGGATGGGGGATCTTCATGGCGGTGTACGGGGCGGCAGGCATCTCCTCCGTCGACAACTTCCTGCGGCCCTGGTTCATCTCCCGCGGCGCCGACCTGCCGCTGCTGCTGACCATCCTGGGCGCCATCGGCGGCGTGCTGGCCTTCGGCTTCCTCGGCCTCTTCCTGGGCCCCGTCCTACTGGCGGTGGGCTACACCGTGCTCAAGGACTGGGCGAGCGATGGCGCGGCGGCGGGCACAAGGCGGCGCCAGACCGGCGCTTAGCCCTGGAATCGCGCTTCCGCGTACGCCCGGGGCGGGATACGACAGGGGAATGGGATTGCGCGGGCATGAGACCCGCGGTGAAAGCGGGGAGCATCATGCGAAAGCTGCTTCTGGCGGCCGCAGCCGCCATTCTAGCCCTCGGCATCGCCGGGGCGGAGGCACGAACGGTGCGATGGGCCGCGTCCGGCGACCCGAACACCTTGGACCCGCACAGCCAGAACGTCGGCACCGTCACCATGGTGCTGCAGCAGGTCTACGATGCGCTGATCGCCCGCAACCCGGACCTCTCGCTCCGGCCCGGCCTCGCCCTGTCCTGGACCCAGGTGGAGCCGACGCGCTGGCGCTTCGTCCTGCGGCCCGGCGTCCGCTTCCACGAGGGCGAGGCCTTCACCGCGGACGACGTGGTGTTCTCCATCACCCGCGCCCTGCAGCCGACCTCGAACTACGGCATCTTCGTGGACACGGTGGACCGGGCGGAGCGGGTGGACGACCTGACGGTGGACATCGTCACAAAGTCCCCCGACCCGATCCTGCCGAACAAGTTCGCCTCCGTCTTCATGATGTCGAAGTCCTGGTCGGAGCGGCACAACGCGACGCGCCCGCAGAACACCCGCCAGCGGGAGGAGATGCACACCGTCCGCGCCACCAACGGCACCGGCGCGTTCCGGCTCGCGTCTCGGGAGCCCGACGTGCGCACCGTGCTGCGCCGGAACGACGACTGGTACGGCTGGCGGGAGGCGGACAGCGCGCAGGCCAACGTGACGGAGATCGTGTTCCGCCCCATCGGGTCGGACGCCACGCGGATCGCAGCGCTGCTGTCGGGAGAGATCGACTTCATCCTCGACCCGCCGCTGCAGGACCTGAACCGCCTGCGCGCCGCCCAGGGCGTGCGCGTGCTGGAGGGGCCGGAGGTCCGCACGATCTTCTTCGCGATGGACACGCACCGGGACGAGCTCCTCTACAGCGATGTCCGCGGGCGCAACCCGTTCAAGGACGTCAGGGTCCGCCGCGCGCTCTACCAGGCGATCGACATCCAGGCGATCCACCGCACCACCATGCGCGGCCAGAGCGTCATCACGGGCACGCTCTTCCCGCCGCAGGTCAACGGCTACAACGCGGATGAGGACGTACGCCTGCCCCACGATCCGAACCGCGCCCGGGCGCTGCTGGCGGAGGCCGGCTACCCCAACGGGTTCGGCATCACCCTCGATTGCTCCAACAACCGCTACATCAACGACGAGCAGATCTGCGCGGCCGTCGCCGCCATGTGGACGCGCGTCGGCGTGCGGACGCAGGTGAAGGCGCAGCCCCTCGCGCCCTTCTTCGCGCAGATCCAGCGCGACGACACATCAATCTACATGCTCGGCTGGGGCGTACCGACGCTTGACGCGCTCTACTCCTTCCAATCGCTGCTGGCGACGCGGAACGGGGCGCAGGGCGACGGCATCTGGAACTACGGGCGTTACAGCAACCCCCAGATGGACGCGCTGATCGCCCGGATGAAGACCGAGACGGGGGAGGCGCGGGCGGAGGCAATACGGGAGGCGCTGCGCCTGTACCGGGAGGACGTGCCCCACATCCCGCTGCACCACCAGATGATCCCCTGGGCGATGCGGGCCAATATCTCGATCCCCCACGCGGCGAACAACCAGCCCTACTTCCGCTGGGCCCGGGTGGAGTAGTCGCCGGGTGACTTGACGCGCGCGGGCAGGGGGGCTCTACCCCCACCCGCGCGCATTACTTTTTACGGGAAAGGCCCTGCCGCCTTGTTCGCCTTCATCATCAGTCGGATACTTCAGGCGCTGCCCGTCATGCTCACGGTGGCCCTCATCTCCTTCGCCATGTTCGCCTATGTCGGCGATCCCGTGGCGATCATGCTCGGCCAGGACTACACCGAGGCGCAGCGTCAGGCGCTGATCCGGGAGCTGGGGCTGGACCAGCCCTTCTTCGTCCAGTTCTTCAACTTCGTCGTGAACGCGGCGCAGGGGGAGTTCGGCCTGTCCTACCGGCTGTCGCGCCCGGTGCTCGACCTGATCGCCGAGCGTGCGCCCGCGACGCTGGAGCTCGCGCTGACCGCCGCGGCGCTGGCGCTGCTGGTGGGCGTGCCGATGGGCGTCTACACGGGCCTCTACCGCAATTCCTGGCTGTCGCGCTTCTTCCTCACCTTCTCCCTGATCGGCGTATCCCTCCCTACCTTCCTGATCGGGATCCTGCTGATCCTCACCTTCTCGGTCTGGCTCGGCTGGCTGCCCTCCTTCGGGCGGGGCGACACGGTGCGTCTCGGCTGGTGGACGACCGGCTTCCTGACGACGAGCGGCCTGAAAGCCCTGATCCTTCCCTCGATCACCCTCGGCCTGTTCCAGCTTACGCTCATCATGCGCCTCGTGCGGGCGGAGATGATGGAGGTGCTGCGGACGGACTACATCAAGTTCGCCCGCGCCCGGGGGCTGGCGAACCGGGCCGTGCATTTCGGGCACGCGCTGAAGAACACGCTGGTGCCGGTGATCACCATCACGGGCCTGCAGCTCGGCGCCATCATCGCCTTCGCCATCGTGACGGAGACGGTATTCCAGTGGCCGGGCATGGGGCTGCTGTTCATCCAGTCCGTCGGCGCGGCCGACATCCCGGTGATGGCGGCCTACCTGATGCTGATCGCGGCGCTCTTCGTCGTCATCAACCTGATCGTGGACCTGCTCTACTACGCCGTGGACCCGCGCCTGCGCATCAGCGGCGCGAAGGGGGCGCACTGACATGGCCGCCGCTGCGATCCGCCGCTTCTTCGACGGCGACATCTGGTACTCCTTCACGCGCTCCCCGGTCACGGTGGTGTCGGCCATCGTCGCGCTCGTCTGCGTGGGCGGGGCGGTGCTGGCGCCGCTGATCGCGCCGCATAATCCCTTCGACCTCGCCTCTCTCCAGCTCATGGACGCCTTCAAGCCCCCGGCCTGGGATGCGGAGGGCGACCCCACCTACCTGCTCGGCACGGACGACCAGGGGCGCGACGTGCTCTCGGCCATCATGTACGGGGCGCGGGTCTCCCTGCTGGTGGGCTTCTGCGCCGTGATCCTGTCGGTCAGCCTCGGCGTGACGGCGGGGCTTGCCGCGGGTTACCTGGGCGGCACGGTGGATGCGGTGCTGATGCGCATCGCCGACATCAAGCTCACCTTCCCGACCATCCTGATCGCCCTGCTGATCGATGGCGTGGTGCGGGCCGCGCTGCCGCGGGACGTCCATGACCAGATCGCCCTCTATGTCGTGATCTTCGCCATCGGCATCTCCAACTGGCCGCAATTCGCCCGCACCGTCCGCGGCTCCACGCTCGTCGAGCGCAACAAGGAGTACGTGCAGGCGGCCCGCGTCATCGGGCTTTCGCGCTCCCGCATCATGGTCACGCACGTCCTGCCGAACGTGCTCGGGCCGGTGCTGGTCATCGCGACGCTCAACCTCGGCTTCGCCGTCCTGGCGGAGGCGACGCTGTCCTTCCTCGGCGTCGGCGTGCCGCCCACCCAGCCTTCGCTCGGCACGCTCATCCGGATCGGGAACGACTTCCTTTTCTCCGGCGAGTGGTGGATCACCATCTTCCCGGGCGTCGCCCTCATCATGCTCGTCCTGTCGGTCAACCTGCTCGGTGACTGGCTGCGCGACGCGCTCAACCCGAAGCTCCGCTGATGTCCGCACTCCTCGAAGTCCGCAACCTGCGCGTGGAGTTCCCGACGCGCCGCGGCACCCTCGTCGCGCTCCACGACGTCTCCTTCGACATCGCGCCGGGCGAGGTGCTCGGCGTGGTCGGCGAGTCGGGCGCCGGCAAGTCCATGACGGGTGCGGCCATCATCGGCCTGCTCGAACCACCGGGCCGCATCGCCGGCGGCGAGATCCGCCTGGCAGGCCGGCGCATCGACAACCTGGGCTACGAGGAGATGCGCCGCATCCGCGGCCGCGAGATCGGCGCCATCTTCCAGGACCCGCTGACCACGCTGAACCCGCTCTACACCGTGGGTGACCAGCTCGTGGAGACGATGCTGACCCACCTGCCGATCGGGCGGGACGAGGCGCGACGTCGCGCCATCGGCTGGCTCGAGATGGTGGGCATCCCCGCCGCTGCGCAGCGCATCCAGTCCTATCCGCACGAGTTCTCGGGCGGCATGCGCCAGCGCGTCGTCATCGCGCTCGCTCTCTGCGCCGAGCCGAAGCTGATCGTGGCAGACGAGCCGACCACCGCGCTCGACGTCTCCATCCAGGCCCAGGTGATCGAGCTGCTGAAGGGCCTGGCGCGGGACAAGGGCACGGCGATGATGCTGGTGACCCACGACATGGGCGTCATCGCGGAGACCGCCGACCGCGTGGCGGTGATGTATGCCGGGCGCATCGTGGAGATCGGCCCGGTGCGGGACGTGGTGAAGCACCCGCACCATCCCTACTCCTCCGGGCTTATGGCCTCCATTCCGCCACTTGACCGGCGGGTGGAGCGCCTCGCGCAGATCGACGGCGCCATGCCGCGCCTGTCCTCCATTCCGCCCGGCTGCCCCTACAACCCGCGCTGTCCGAAGGTCTTCGACCGCTGCCGGGTGGAGCGGCCGGAGCTGCTGGACGCCGGCACGACGCGCGCCGCCTGCTGGCTGTACGACGTGCCGCCCGAGGTGGTGGCGCAGGTGGAGGCGGAGGTCCACGAGGCCGTGCTGCCGAGCGGGGAGGGCGCTTCCCATGCATGATCCCGCGCGCACCCCGATGCTCGAGGTGCAGGACGTCGCCCGGCACTTCGACGTCTCCCGCCCGCTGATCCAGCGCATGCTCGCGCGTGAGGGCAAGCGCATCCTGCGCGCCGTCGACGGCGTCTCCTTCTCCGTCCCGCGGGGGACGACGCTGTCGCTTGTCGGCGAATCGGGCTGCGGCAAGTCCACCATGGCGCGGCTGGTGGTGGGGCTCTACCCGCCCACGCGCGGCACGGTGCTGTTCGACGGGCAGGACCTGCGGCAGGCGCGCGCCGACAGCGCGCAGCGCCGCCGCATGCAGATGATCTTCCAGGACCCCTATGCCAGCCTCAACCCGCGCTGGCGGGTCCGCGACATCATCGCCGAGCCGCTGAAGGCCTTCGGGCTGGTCAGCGGGCGTGCGGACATCGATGCGCGCGTCGGCCAGTTGCTGACGCAGGTCGGCCTCTCCCCGCTGGACGGCCAGAAGTTCCCGCACGAGTTCTCGGGTGGTCAGCGGCAGCGCATCTCGATCGCGCGCGCCCTGTCCTCGAACCCCGAGTTCCTGGTGTGCGACGAGCCGACCTCCGCGCTCGACGTCTCCGTGCAGGCGCAGATCCTGAACCTGATGAAGAAGCTCCAGGCGGAGCTTGGCCTGACCTACCTTTTCATCAGCCACAACCTGGCGGTGGTGCGGCAGATCTCGGACCGGGTCGGCGTGATGTATCTCGGCCGCGTGCTGGAGCTCGCGCCGGCCGAGACGCTGTTCCGCACGCCGCGCCAGCCCTACACCCGCGCGCTGCTGGAGGCGATCCCGGACCTGGAGATGACGGGCCGCCGCCGCATCCCCGTGGGCGGCGAGGTGCCGAGCCCCATCAGCCCGCCCCCCGGCTGCCCCTTCAACCCGCGCTGCCCGCTCGCCAACGACCGCTGCCGGGCGGAGGTGCCGAAGCTGATCCCGGCCCGCGGCACGCCGGAGACGCTGGTGGCCTGCCATGCGGTGGAGGAGGGGCGCGACGGCGGTCCCGACGCCGCCCGCGAAACCACCGAGGCCCTTGCCGCGTCGTAACCTCCACGGAGGTTACACACCATGCGAAGCGCCCTGTCCTGCACCCCAGCCACGCTCGGCCGGCGGTCGGTGCTGTTCCTGGGCGCGGGGGCGACCCTCTGCGCCTGCGGGCCGCAGCACGCGCTGCCGGACCCGAACCGGGCGCAGCTCACCGCAGCCCAGCAGACCATCGCCGCGGCCGGGCCGCTCCGGCGGACGGAGCGGGCGCGGTCCGAGCAGGTCGCGATGCTGCGCCGCGTGGCCGGGCGGGTGGCGGAGGCGAACGACCCGCTCTGCCGGGAGTACAACGGGCAGGGCTGCCGCTTCCGCATCGGCCTCGTGCAGGACGAGAGCCCGAATGCCTTCGCGACCGACAACAACCTGGTCGGCGTGACCAGCGGCATGCTGGAGATCGTGGACAGCGACGCGGAGCTTGCGGCCGTGCTCGCGCATGAGTTCGGCCACCACCTGGCGCAGCACATCCAGCGCGCGGGGACGCGCACACAGCTCGGCGGCCTGGCGGGTGCACTGGTCGGCGCCTATCTCGGTGGAGGCGCACTGGCGCAGGTGGGCCAGCAGGTCGGCGGCGGCGCGGCGCGGCTCGCCTACTCCCAGGCGGAAGAGCGGGAGGCGGACTACCTCGCCGCCTTCATGGTGAACCGCGCCGGCTACGACCTGGCCGAGGCAGGCGGCATCTGGGTGCGACTTGGCCAGGCCGCGGGCCGGTCCGACCAGCCCTCCTTCCTGCGCACCCACCCGACGGGGCCGGAGCGGCTGGCGGCCTGGCAGCGCACGGTCGGCGAGATCCGGGCGGCCGGGCCGAACGCCCTGCCGCGCCGGGCCTGAGCGGGCCTACTGGCGGAAGGGCACCACGGCCACCGCGTTGTAGGGCGAGCCCTCGACGAGCCGCGTGGACCAGGCGAGGTAGACGACCGCACCGCGCTCCTCGTCGATGAAGCGATGGACGCGCGTCTCCTTGAAGAACAGGCTCGTGTCGCTCTCGTAGACCTGCTCGCCGCGCTCGCCGCGCCGCGCCCCCTGCTGCACCTGCACGGGGCCCGTCGCCGTGCAGGTGAGAGCGAAGCGTGAGGGATCCTCCGCAAGGCCCACCATGCCCGCGACGCCGCCTGTCCGGGCCTGCGAGATGTAGCAGGACACGCCCGAGACCTCCGGGTCCACGAAGCGCTCCACCACGACCCGATGGCTGCGCGTCAGCCCGAGGTTGGTGATGGCGGTGTTCACGTGGCCGATCTGCTTCGTCTCCTCCGCGCCTGCGGCAGCGGGCGACAGCAGGAGCAGGGCGGCGAGGATGGCGCGGTGCATGGGACGGTCTCCTTTGGATGCACGCGCAACAACGCCACAGGCCGCCCCCGCGGTTCAATCGCCGAGCGCGACACCCTCCCGCCGCGGGTCGGCGCCGCCCTCCAGCCCGCGTGGCGTCACGCGGATGGCCTGCAGGCCGGAGGGCATGGCGCGCACGTCCGTGCGGAAGCCCCGCGCCCCCAGCGCCGGGGCGAGGCCGGCGGCGGGGCTGCCGGCCTCGAGCTCGATGGCCGCCGTGCCCACCACGCCGACGCGCGGCAGCTCGATCGCCGCCTGCGGCGCCAGGTTCCAGTCGAGCATGCCGACCAGCGTCTGCGCGACGTAGCCGATGATGCGCGCCCCGCCCGGCGAGCCCACCACATGTGTCAGCCGCCCGTCCGGGCCGAAGACGAGGGAGGGCGCCATGGAGGAGCGCGGGCGCTTGCCGCCCTCCACCCGGTTCGCGACGGGCCTGCCATCGGCCTCCGGCCGGAAGGCGAAGTCGGTGAGCTGGTTGTTGAGCAGGAAGCCGCGGACCATGACGCGCGCGCCGAACACGTCCTCGATCGTGGTCGTCATGGACACCGCGTCGCCCCAGCGATCCACCACGGCGACGTGGCTCGTGCCGTACTCGGGCTGCGCTTCGTCCTGCGGGGCGAGGTGCTCCGCCTGCCGCCAGGGCGGGTTGCCCGCGCGCACCTCCGGCATCGCCCGGTTGCGGTCGACAAGCTGCGCGCGGTGCGTGAGGTAGGCCGGGTCGAGCAGGCCACGGCGCGGCACCCGGACGAAGTCGTCGTCGGCCACGTAGAGGTTGCGGTCCGCGAAGGCGAGGCGCCCGGCCTCCCCCAGCAGGTGCGCCGCGTCCACGCCGCGCGGGTCGAGCGCGGCAACGTCGAAGTGCTCCAGGATGCCGAGGATCTGCCCCACCGCGATCCCGCCGGAGGAGGGTGGCGGGAAGCCGCACACCCGGCTGCCGCGATAGGCGTGGCAGACCGGCTCCCGCCGCTTCGGGCCGTAGGCGGCAAGGTCCGCCTCGGTCATGACGCCCGGGTTCGTGGCGTGGCCGCGCACCGCCGCCAGGATCGCCTGCGCGATCGGCCCGGTGTGCAGCGCGGATGCCCCCTGGTCGCCGATCGCGCGCAGCGTCGCCCCGAGCTCCGGGTTGCGCAGCAGGTGGCCGGGGGGATGCGGCTGGCCGTTCGCGTCGAAGAAGTAGGCGCGGGCCGCCGGGTCGAGGCGCAGGCGCTCCGCGTCCGCGGCGACCTGCGCGGCGAGCCGTGGGGAGACGGGGAAGCCGCCCTCCGCCAGGCGGATCGCCGGCTCGAACAGGCGCGGCCAGGGCAGGCGGCCATGCTCGCGGTGCGCGGCCTCCAGCATCCGCACCGCGCCGGGCACGCCGACGGAGCGTCCGCCGACCGCCGCCTCATGGAAGCCCATCGGCTGGCCGTCGGGGCGCAGGAACAGGCCGGGCGTCGCCGCCGCGGGCGCCGTCTCCCGCCCGTCCCAGGCCTGCAGGCTGCGCGATTCCTGGTCCCAGTGCAGCAGGAAGGCGCCGCCGCCTATGCCGGAGCTCTGCGGCTCCACCAGGGTCAGCACCATCTGCACCGCGATGGCCGCGTCCACGGCGCTGCCGCCCTCCCGCAGGATCTCCCGCCCGGCCTCGGCGGCGAGCGGGTTGGCTGCGGCGGCCATGTGGCGCTGCGGCGCGTCCTGCGCCATCGCGGGCAGGGCAAGCAGCAGCCAGAGAACGATCAGGGTCAGGCGGCGCATGGACGCTCCACGGGATTCCTGGGATGACCCTAGCGATGGAAGCGCGTCGCGTCATGCGGGGTGCCGCGGAGGCACGCGGCCGCCATGCTGAGGACCGGGCCGCGGCGGCGTTGGCCGCCGAAGGCTGGGAGGTGGTCGCGCGGCGGCTCCGCACCCCGGCGGGCGAACTCGACCTGGTCGCCGAGCGCGACGGATTGCTCGCCTTCGTCGAGGTGAAGGCGCGGCCGACGCTGACCGACGCCGCCCTCGCGCTCGGCGCCCGCCAGCGAGGCAGGCTGATGGCGGCCGCTGAGTGTTTCCTCGCAGCGAATCCAGGCCGCGGGCTGGCGGGCGTTCGCTTCGACGTGGTGCTGGTGGATGCCGGCGGGCGCGTGCGGCGGATCGCGGACGCGTTCCGGGTGGGTGACTAGAGCAGCGTCCGATCAGGTCGAACAGCTGCGCGGTTCGGCTGATCGGACATAAGCTGCTCTAGCAAATACATGTTCTAGAGCACGACCTTCCGATCAGCTTGGTCAAGCTGATCGGAACGTGCTCTAGCCGCCCGGCATCCGGTGCCGGAAGGCCAGCGCCTCCGCCACATGCGTGCGCCGCACGCAGGGATCAGCGGCGAGGTCCGCGATGCTCCGCGCCACCCGCAGCGCACGCACCTGGCCGCGCGTGGAGAGCCTGAGACGCGTCGCGGCCGTCTCCAGCAGCGTGCCGGCATCCGCGTCCAGGCCCGGTTGCAGCGTGGCCCAGTCAGCCTCGGCGTTGCAGCGCGGGCCGGCCGCGCCCCAACGCGCGCGCTGCCTCTCGCGCGCGGCGGCGACTAGGGCGGCGACGATCTCGGTCCGCTCCCCGACAGGGGCGCGGGCCAGCTCCGTCGGGGGCAGGGGCTGCACCTCGATCGTCAGGTCCATGCGGTCCAGCAGCGGGCCCGACAGGCGCTGGCGGTAGTCCTGCCCGCAGCCCGGCGCACGGGCGCATTCGCGAGACGCGTCGCCGAGGTATCCGCAGCGGCACGGGTTCATGGCGGCGACGGCCTGGAAGCGCGCAGGATAGGTGACGTGCGCGTTGGCGCGGCTGATCGTGGTGCGGCCGGTTTCCATCGGCTGGCGCAGCGCCTCCAGCGCCGGGCGGGGAAACTCCGGCCACTCGTCCAGGAAGAGCACGCCGAAATGGGCGAGGCTGATCTCCCCGGGCCGCGCCCGCGCGCCGCCGCCCACCAGCGCGGCGACGGAGGCCGAGTGGTGCGGGTCGCGGAAGGGCGGGCGGCGGATGAGCTGCCCGTCGCGAAGCTGGCCGGCGATGGAGTGCACCAGGCTCACCTCCAGCGCCTCGGCGGGCGAGAGGTCGGGCAGCAGCCCGGGCAGGCGGGCAGCGAGCATGGACTTCCCCGCGCCCGGCGGCCCCATCATCAGCAGGTTGTGGCCGCCGGCCGCCGAGACCTCCAGCGCCCGCTTGGCGCTTTCCTGCCCACGCACCTCGGACAGGCAGGGACCCGTCCAGGGCTGGGGCGCCACGCTCGGCGGCTCCGGCGCGGCGAGGAGCTGCGTGCCGCGGAAGTGATTGATCAGTGCCGGCAGGTCGATGGGCGCCAGCACCTCCACCTGACCAGCCCAGG
>DASQNQ010000002.1:0-5331 GCA_035644895.1 Acetobacteraceae bacterium
CGGCCCCGCGGGACCGGCTGCGCCGGCCGCGGGCCGCGTTGACCAGGTCCGGATCACGCGCCATGTGGGGCGCAATGCCACCTGCCCGCCGCGGGGTCAACGTCCGGTGGACGCGACGCCCGGCCGGGCCTGCCAGGGGAAATCGTGATGGGCCTTTTCGGCCTGCTCCGCCGCAAGCCGCATGAGCGCGCAGGCTTCAGCCTCTACACCGCCGCCGTCGGGGCGGCGCGCAACCCGCTCGTCTTCGATGCGCTCGGCGTGCCGGACACGCTGGACGGCCGCTTCGACCTGGTGTCGCTGCACGTGGCCCTCCTCATCCGGCGGCTGCGCGCGGATGCCGACCCGGCCGGCCCCGAGCTGGCGCAGGCCGTGTTCGACGCGATGTTCGCGGACATGGACGTGAACCTGCGCGAGATGGGGGTCAGCGACCTCGCGGTGGGCAAGCGGGTGAAGCGGATGTGGGAGGCCTTCCATGGCCGGGCGCTCGCCTACGAGGCGGCGCTGAACGGGGAGGGCGACCTGGCAGACGCCCTGCGGCGCAACGTCTGGCGTGGCGAGGCGCCGGAGGGGGCGGCGGAGGCACTGGCCGCGCGCGCTCGCGCCGTCGCCACGGCGCTCGACGCGCAGGGGATGGCCGCGCTGAAGGCAGGGCAGGTGGAGTTCCCGCCGGCATGAGGGCACCGGAGTTCTCCCGCCCGCTTCGCCTCGGTACCGTCGGCCCCTCCGGCCGCCAGCTCCACCTCCAGGCCGAGGCCGGGGAGCGTGAGGCGCTGGCGCGGCGCTTCGACCTGCCCGGAATCGAGGCGCTGGCTGCCAGCCTCGACCTGCGACCGGAACCGGGCGGCACGATCCGGGTCCGGGGGCGCCTGCTTGCCGAGGTGGTTCAGAGCTGCGTGGTGACGCTGGAGCCGGTGGCCACCCGCGTGGATGCGCCGCTCGATCTCCGCCTGCTGCCCGACGGGCAGGAGCCCGCGGACGAGGACCCCGACAGCCCGGACGAGATCGAAAGCCCCGGTGACGTGGCCGACCTCGGCGAGGCGCTGGCCGAGCAGCTCGCCCTGGCCCTCGATCCCTATCCGCGCGCGCCAGGCGCCCAGCTGCCCGAGGGGACACAGGATGCTGAGGAGCCGGAGACGGCGCCGGCCCGCCCGAACCCGTTCGCGGCGCTGAAGTCCCTCAAGCCGCGCTGAACCGGGAGGCGGCGCCGGACGCTTCCTCCCGGAACAGAGGAAGTGCAAGGCATGCGGGACGGCCACACGCCGCGCGTGGTGGCGCGGAACATCGAAGAGGTGGTCCGGCTTGAGCAGGAGCAGCGCCGGCGCAGCCCGCCCTTCAGCCGCATCGCGGAGGCGGTGGCGGGGTTCGCAGGCTCGCGCGGGTTCGTCGTGCTGCACGCCCTGGTCGTGTTGGCTTACGTCCTGATGAATTCCGGGCTCGTCCCCGGCATCACCCCCTTCGACCCGTTCCCTTACGGCCTGCTCGGCATGGCCTTCTCGCTGGAGGGCGTGCTTCTGGCGGCCTTCGTCCTCATGAAGCAGAACCGGATGAGTGCGCAGGCCGAGCAGCGGGCGCATCTCGATCTGCAGGTGAGCCTTCTGGCGGAGCAGGAGATCAGCAAGGCGATCCGCCTGCTCCAGCTCGCCTGCACCCGGCTCGGCATCGAGCAGGCGGCCGACGAGGAGACCACCGAGATGGCCGAGAACACGGCCGTGGCCGGTCTGGCGCAACAGTTGCAGGAGCGGCTGCCGCGGGGCACATGAGGTCCCCGGCACCCGGGTTCGATGGTGAAGCTTGCGCCCGGGGGGGTGGGGTGATATTGGCCCCGGCTCCGCTGACGATCCTGCAGACTGGACGATAGAGAGGCTCGGCAAATGGCCGTTCCGAAGAAGAAGGTTTCGCCCTCCCGCCGCGGCATGCGCCGCAGCCATGAGGCGCTCACGGCCGAGGCGCACCTCGAATGCTCCAACTGCGGTGAGCTGAAGCGCCCCCACCACGTGTGCGCCCATTGCGGCCACTACAACGGCCGGGAGGTGATGGCGGCTGACAAGGCACGGGGCGTCATCCGCGTCTGACGCGCCCGGTGTCCGACGCAGCCAAGGCGCCAGCGGCGCCGCCATTCTCGCTGGCCGTTGACGCCATGGGGGGTGACAATGCCCCCGAATCGGTGCTGGACGGTCTCGAGCTGGCGGCGGAACGACATCCGAATGCCCGTTTCCTGCTCGTGGGGGATGAGGCACGCCTCGGTGCGCTGCTTGCCCTGCGGAAGCGGGCAGCGAAGGCATGCATGCTCCGCCATGCGCCGGAGACCATCAGCGGCGACATGAAGCCCACGGCCGCGCTGCGCGTCCGCGGCTCCTCCATGCGGGTGGCGATCGACGCCGTGGCGAATGGTGAGGCGGCGGGCGTCGTCTCGGCGGGCAACACGGGCGCGCTCATGGCCCTCGCCAAGATCGTGCTCAAGACGCTGCCGGAGATCGACCGCCCGGCGCTGGCGGCCATCGGACCCTCCGCGCGCGGCGACGTGGTGATGCTCGACCTCGGGGCGAACCTGCAGTGCGATGCGCGCAACCTGGTCGAGTTCGCGGTGATGGGCGACGCCTTCGCCCGTGCGGTGCTCGGCCTCACCTCGCCCTCGATCGGCCTCCTGAATGTGGGGTCGGAGGAGCTGAAGGGCGACGAGCGGGTGCGGCTGGCGGCCGAGACGCTGCGTGACAGCCATCTCGGCACGGGTTTCCGCGGCTTCGTCGAGGGGCACGACATCACGGCCGGCACGGTGGACGTGATCGTGACGGACGGCTTCACGGGCAATGTCGCGCTCAAGACCGGGGAGGGCGCGCTGAAGCTGATGCGCGACCTGCTGCGGCAGGTGTTCACCTCCTCCGTCGCCGCGCGGCTCGGCTACCTTCTGGCGCGCCCGGCGCTCGACCGGCTGCGCGAGTGGATGGACCCCAGGCGCTACAACGGCGCCGTGCTGATCGGCCTCAACGGCGTCGTGGTGAAGAGCCATGGCGGAACCGACGGGCTCGGCTTCGCGCACGCGACCGATGTCGCCATGGACATGGTCAACCACCGCTTCAACGACACGATCCGGGAGGGGATGTCCCGCCTTTCGGACTTACAGGCGCGGCTCGCCTCCGCGCAGCGCTGAGGTTCCGTCATGCCGACACGCACCGTGATCGCCGGGACGGGCGGCTACCTGCCCGTGCGGTCGCTCTCAAACGACGAGTTGGCGGCGGAGCACGGGCTCGAGACGTCCGATGCCTGGATCGTCGAGCGCACGGGCATCCGGCAGCGGCACATCGCGGCCCCGGGGGAGACGGCCTCCGACATGGGCGCGGCCGCCTGCCGCGCAGCGCTGGAGCAGGCCGGGCGCGGCGCTGAGGCCGTGGATGCGGTGATCGTGGCGACGGCGACGCCCGACAGCACCTTCCCCTCCACCGCGGCGCGCATCCAGGGCAAGCTCGGGGTGACGCGTGGCCTGGCCTTCGACGTGACGGCGGCCTGCGCCGGCTTCATCTACGCGATCGGCGTGGCCGATTCCCTCATCCGCACGGGCCAGGCGCGCGGCGTGCTGGTGGTCGGGACCGAGGTCTTCTCCCGGATCCTGGACTGGACGGACCGCGGCACCTGCGTGCTGTTCGGGGATGGCGCCGGCGCCGTGCTGCTGCTGGCGGAGGAGGGGCCGACCGACCGGGGCATCCTCTCGACCCACATGCATGCCGATGGGCGACATGGAGACATCCTGCAGGTGGATGGCGGGCCGGGCTCGACCGGCGGCACGGGCGTGGTGCGGATGGCCGGGCGTGAGGTGTTCCGCCACGCCGTCCAGAAGCTCGCCTCCGCGGTGGACGAGGCGCTGGCGGCGAACGGCCTCGACAAGTCCGAGGTCCGCTGGCTGGTGCCGCACCAGGCGAATCTGCGCATCATCGACGCCATGGGCAAGAAGCTCGGCCTGCCGCCCGAGCGCGTGGTGGTGACGGTGGACCGCCACGCCAACACCTCGGCGGCCTCCATTCCGCTGGCACTCGCCGAGGCGACGCGGGACGGGCGCATCGCGCGCGGCGACCTGGTGCTGATGGAGGCGATCGGCGGGGGCCTGACCTGGGGCGCCTCCCTCGCGCGGTTCTGACGAGGCCGCATCTCCCGGTTGACGCGCGGGTCGGAAGCCGGTTCTTTTGCGGATTGAACGGGTTGGAGGGGTCTCTCCCGGCCCCGCCCACATGGACCGGCATCGCATGAACACGCTGACCCGCGCCCACCTGGCGGAGGCGATCTACGCCCAGGTCGGTCTCTCCAGGAACGAATCGGCCGCCCTGCTCGAGACGGTGCTGGAGCGCATGTCCGCGGCTCTGGAGGCCGGCAAGCCGGTCAAGATCTCTGCCTTCGGCTCCTTCGTCGTGCGCCAGAAGGGGCAGCGCGTCGGGCGGAACCCGAAAACGGGTGTCGAGGTGCCGATCCTGCCCCGCCGCGTCCTCTCCTTCCGCCCGTCCCACGTGCTGAAAGCCCGGCTGAACCCGGGCATGCCGGTGCAGGGCGGGCGCGACGAATGAGCGAGTCGGACGGCGAGGGCGGCCGTCCGCGCCCCCGCAAGGCGCCGACCGCCTTCCGCACGATCAGCGAGGTGGCCGACGACCTCCAGATCCCCCAGCACGTGCTGCGCTTCTGGGAGAGCAAGTTCCCGCAGCTCAAGCCCCTGAAGCGGGGCGGCGGGCGGCGCTACTACCGGCCAGAGGACATCGCGCTGCTCCGGCGCATCTCGGACCTGCTCTACACCCAGGGCTACACCATCAAGGGCGTGCAGCGCCTGCTGCGGGACAGCGGCCTGGAGGAGAGCGGCACGCCCGAGCTGCCGCTCGACGACCCGGACATGCCGGAGGAGGCGCCCGACGCGGTGCGCGCCGCGCTGAACGACCTGGAGCGCATCGCGCACGAACTGCGCGCCCTGGCCGGGCGCGGATAGTCCGCCCCGGCCCGCGGCAACTTGCCGCCGGGCAGCCTCGTTCCCGGCACGGCACGTCAGGCGTGCACCACGGGATGCGGAGGCAGGATGCGAAGGGCGTGGGCGCTCGTCCGGAGCACGGTCGAGGGCTTCATCGAGGACGAGGCGATGACCCGCGGCGCGGCGATCGCCTGCTACACGCTGTTCTCGCTGGCACCCCTGCTCGTCGTGGCCATCGCCATCGCCGGACTCGTCTTCGGCGAGGACGCGGCGCATGGCGCGGTCGCGCAGCAGCTCCGCGCCCTGGTCGGGCGCGAAGGGGCGGACGCGGTCCAGTCCATCGTCCGCGGCGTGCAGGACGATCCCGCCGAATGGGGCGGCCGGTTCGCGGC
>DASQNQ010000003.1:0-11022 GCA_035644895.1 Acetobacteraceae bacterium
GCCGAAGCGGGTGCGTCGGTGCCGCAGATCGCGGCGATCTCGGGACACGCGATCGAGCAGAAGCAGAAGATCCTGGGGCACTATGTGCTGCGGAGCCGGCAGATGGCGCTCGGCGCCATGGACCTGCTGCTGGGCAACGCCGGCCAGATCCGGCGCGGCTTCGTGCTGCTGCAGGGCGGGACTGGAGAGCCGGCCGGGAACAGCCTGCGAACTGGGACTGACGAACGGGACTGACCTGCAAAAAAATCCGCAAACAACACTGCGAAGAATCGGATACAATCAGTCCCAATTCACCGTGTAACCCACTGAAAGGGAGCGAGGATTTTGGTCGGAGCGGCGGGATTTGAACCCACGACCCCCAGTCCCCCAGACTGATGCGCTACCAGGCTGCGCTACGCTCCGAGCGGCGCCTCACTACCACTCACCCCTGCCCTCCGCTAGACCCTTTCGGTGCGTCCCGCCGGCCCAAGGCCGGAACACCTGGTTCAGAACCGCAGCAGGAGGCGGCCCAGGATGACGTCCTCGGGCAGCGGCCGCGTGCCGGCGCCGTCAGGGTTGCGCGTTAGGCGGCGCGTGGCCTCCAGGTCCAGCTGCGTGCCACTGCCGAACTGCAGCCGCACCCCGCCGCCCCAGGAGGCCACACGCTGCCCCGCCCCATCCAGCCCGTTGTCGCGGGCCGAGCCGCCATCCCTGAACAGGTAGAACTGCACCCCAAGCTCCAGCGGCGTGACAACGGTGCCAGCCTGGATCTCGGCCGAGAAGCCGAATGCCCGGTCGCCAGCCACCTGGCCGGCATGGAACCCGCGCCCGATGCGGTTGCCGCCGAGATGGAACTTCTCGGCCGGCGGCAGCACGTCGCTGCTCCACCCCCCGGTCAGACCGCCCTGGAGGGAGACGAGCCACCCATCCATCGGCGCGAACAGCGGCTGCAGGCGCGTGGCCTCCGCGGTCACGCGCGTGAAGCCGAAGTCGCTGCCCGCGCGCGCGGTGCCGCCGCGCCCACCCTCGCTCGCCCCCAGCGCCTCGATGCCGCGGTGCAGGCGGAGCTGGAAGGTCGTGGCCGCGGGGCCCAGGCCGCCCCAGCCGTCCTGCACCGCGCCGTCGAGGCCGACGCGCAGCGCGCGCACCGCGTCGTGGCTCTGCCGCACGCGCCCCTCCCCCGGCCCGCCACGCGCGCGCACCTCGCTCTCGAAGGCCTCGACCTGCGCGACCAGGGAGACGTCGAGCGCGCGGCTGCGCACCAGCGGATGGATCAGGGCCAGCCCCGCCACCCGCGTTTCGCCCGCATAGCCGATCGCGGCCAGTGCCCCGCCGGGCTGCGCCCGCCCCGCCCCGGCATGTGCGCGCAGCCGCAGCCCGGAGGTGCCGAGCAGGGCCTCCTGCGCCAGCTGCACGAAGCCCTGCCCGGCGCCGTCCGTGCCGAGGAGCGCCAGTTCCGTTCGCTCCCCGAAGCGAGTGGCCAGGTTGGCCTGCGCCACCACCAGTCCCTGCCAAGCGCCCGTCAGCACATGGCCCCGGTTGTCGAGCGAGGCGAAGCCCGAGACGGGGCGCCGTGACAGCCGCACCACGAGCTGGAGCGCGCCCGGCGTCGCGGCTGGCCGCAGCACGGCCTGCACGCGCAGGCCTGGCACGTCGGAGAGGAGCAGCAGCGCGCGTTCCAGCGTCGCCGCGGGCAGTGGGGCCACGCCCAGGACCGGCGCCAGCAAGCCGCGAACCAGCTCGGCCGTGCGGCCCTCGACGTCTCCCTTCAGGACCAGTTCCGCGACGGAGCCTTCCGTGACCGCGAGCCGCAGCTCCAGCCCGTCCGGCATCGCCGCGAGGCGCGCGGTGACGGCGACATACGGCAGCCCCGCCGCGCGATGGGCGCGCAGCACGGCAAGCCGCGCCGACTCGATCTCGGCGAGGGTCGCCTCCCGCCCCTCAAGCGGCGTGACCAGGGGCCGCAGCGCCGCATCTCGCAGCGCCGTGTTCCCCTCGATCACCACGCGCGCGACCGGCACGCGCCGCGTCTCGCCGGGCCCCGTGAGGCGCGCCGGCTCCGGTGGCGCGAGGGGTGGCTGGAGGCGTGGCGGGGCGGTGGTGGGCGCCACACGCTCGATCAGCCCCGGCTGCGGCAACACGGGCTGCGCCAGGGCCATGGCGGGCAGCATCGCCGCGACCACGGCCGTCATGTGCCGTGGCGCCGGCATGCGGTCCTCCCTCCTGGAGGGCCGCAGGCTGCACCCGATTTTGTAAGGAACCCGTAAACGCGCCCGGTCGCGTCAGGCGGCCGTGAACGCGTTCCAGCCGCGGCGCCGCAACTCGCAGGCCGGGCAGGCGCCGCAGCCCGCGCCCCAGGCCTGGGACGTGCGGTCGCCAAGGTAGCAGCTGTGCGTCCGCGCCCGCACCAGCTCCACCAGCGCCGCGCCGCCCAGGCCCTCCGCCAGCCGCCAGGTCGCGGCCTTGTCGAGCCACATGAGCGGCGTGTGCAGCACCATGCGCGTCGCCATGCCGAGGTTGATCGCCACCTGCAGCGCCTTCAGCGTGTCGTCGCGGCAATCCGGGTAGCCGGAGTAGTCCGTCTCGCACACCCCGGCCACCAGGTGCCGCAGCCCGCGCCGGTGGGCCAGCGCCGCGGCCAGCACCAGGAACAGCAGGTTGCGGCCGGGAACGAAGGTGTTGGGCAGCCCGTCCGCGCGCAGCGCGATCTCGGCGTCCCGCGTCAGCGCCGTGTCGGAGATGGCGCCGAGCGCATCGAGCGCGAGCAGGTGGTCCCCGCCCAGCCGCGCCGCCCAGCCCGGGAAGGCGGCGGCGAGGGCGTCGCGGAAGGGGCTGCGCGCCTCCAGCTCGACCCGGTGCCGCTGCCCGTAGTCGAAGCCCAGCGTCTCCACCCGCGCGAAGCGGTCGAGCGCCCAGGCCAGGCAGGTCGCGCTGTCCTGCCCGCCGCTGAAGAGAACCAGTGCGCCCTCGACGTCCTGCTCCATGCGCCGAGGGTAGAGCATGGCGCGCCGGCCCCTGTCTCCCCTTCGTGATCCCCTCCCCGCGATGCCGCGCGCGGTTGGGGTGCTAGGTTCTGGCGCCGCAACAGGATGAGGCAGAGGCGTTGGGCAACGAGCCTTTTGCGAGAGGCAAGGCACGCGTGATGCGCGCGGGCGTCATCACCGGCCCCGGCGAGGTGCGGCTGGAGGAGGTGGCGTTACCCGATCCCGGCCCCGGCCAGGTCCGCATCCGGCTTGAGGGAAGCGGCGTGTGCGCCTCCAACCTCACGCCCTGGTCCGGCCCCGACTGGATGCGCTTCCCGACCGCGCCCGGCGACCTCGGGCATGAGGGCTGGGGCGTGGTGGATGCCGTGGGTCGGGAGGTGCTCGGCATCCGGCCCGGGGACCGCGTGGCGGCGCTGACCTACCGCGCCTATGCCGAGTACGACATCGCGGACGCCGCCAACGTCGTCCGGCTGCCGGACAGCCTCGCGGACACCCCCTTCCCCGGGGAGCCGCTGGGCTGCGCCATGAACATCTTCCGCCGCAGCGACATCCGGACGGGGCAGACGGTCGCCATCATCGGAGTCGGCTTCCTCGGTGCCATCCTGACGCGGCTGGCGACGGAGGCGGGCGCGCGCGTGATCGCGGTCTCCCGCCGCCGCTGGTCGCTCGACCTCGCGGCGCGAATGGGCGCGGCGGAGACGATCCCGATGGAGGACCACCAGGGCATCATCGAGCGGGTGCGCGAGCTGACGGGCGGCACCTTCTGCGAGCGCGTGGTGGAGGCCGTCGGCAAGCAGTGGCCGCTTGACCTGGCCGGCGAGCTGACGCGGGAGCGCGGGCGGCTGGTCGTCGCGGGCTACCACCAGGACGGGCCGCGGCAGGTGAACATGTGGCTCTGGAACTGGCGGGGCCTCGACGTGATCAACGCGCACGAACGCGACCCGGCCGAGTACATGCGGGGCATGCGGGAGGCGGTGGACGCCGTCGCCGCCGGCCGGATCGACCCACGCCCGCTGGTGACGCACCGCTACCCCCTGGACCGGCTGGCGGAGGCGCTGGACGCCACGCGCGACAGGCCGGACGGTTTCCTGAAGGCGGTGGTGACGCCGTGAGGCCGCGGCTCGGCTTCCTCGGCGTCGGCTGGATCGGCCGGCACCGGATGCAGGCGATCCTGGAGACGGGCGTGGCGGAGGCGGTGGCGGTCTGCGACCCCTCCCCCGGCATGGCGGCCGAGGCACAGATGCTGGCACCCGAAGCGCGCGCCTGCGCGTCGCTCGAGGAGATGCTGGCGATGGGCCTCGATGGCGTGGTCATCGCGACGCCCTCCGCGCTGCATGCCGGGCAGTCCATCGCCGCGCTGCGCGCCGGCACGGCGGTGTTCTGCCAGAAGCCGCTCGGCCGGACGGCGGCGGAGGCGGCCGCGGTGGTGGAGGCAGCACGGGCGGCGGACCGGCTGCTGGCGGTGGACCTGTCCTACCGCTTCACCGAGGGCGCCCGGCGCATCCGCGATCTCGTCCAGGCCGGCGAACTGGGGCGGGTCTTCGCGGCCGACCTCGTCTTCCACAACGCCTACGGGCCGGACAAGCCCTGGTTCTACGACCGCGCCCTCTCGGGCGGCGGCTGCGTCATGGACCTCGGCGTCCACCTGGTGGACCTCGCGCTCTGGACGCTCGGTCACCCGCGCGTCGAGGCTGTGACGGCGCACCTCCATGCCGGCGGCGCACCGCTCGGCGCCGGCGACGCGGTGGAGGACCATGCGGTGGCGACGCTGGCGCTGGAGGGCGGTGCCGTGGTGCGCCTCGCCTGTTCCTGGCGCCTGCCTGCGGGCTGCGACGCGGTGATCGGGGCCGAGTTCTACGGCACGGGTGGCGGTGCGGCGCTCCGCAATCGCGGCGGCTCCTTCTACGACTTCACGGCGGAGCGCTTCCGTGGGACCGCGCGCGAGGTTCTGGCCGAGCCGCCGGATGCCTGGGGCGGCCGCGCCGCTGCGGACTGGGCGGCGCGGCTCGCCGCCGGGGGGCGCTTCGACCCGGAGGCGGAGCGGCTGGTGGCGCTGTCCGCGGTGCTCGACCGAATCTACGGGCGGTAGCCGCCCTACTCGAACGGCACCCAGGCGCGGGGTGGGGGGGCCGCCAGGTCGCGCCGCGCGGCCTGCACAGCCGCATCCAGCTCGGAAAGGAAGCGGGAGCGATCCGCGGCCGTGAGCGGCGACGGCCCGCCGGTCATCGCCCCCGTCGACCGACGTGCCTCGGCCACCGCGCGGCCGGCCAGCGCGCCCCCGATGTTGTCGCCCGTCCAGGGGCGGCCGCGGGGCGAGAGAGCGCGCGCCCCCTTCTCAAGGCACCGCGCGGCCAGCGGGATGTCGGCGGTGACGCAGACATCGCCGCGCACGATGTTCTCCGCGATCCAGTCGTCGGCGGCGTCAGCGCCCTCGGCCACCACCACGATCCGCACGTTCGGCAGGTTGGGCGGGCGTGCGGGGCGGGCGCCGTTGCTCACCACCACGACGGGCAGGCCGAGGCGGGTGGCGACGCGGAACACCTCCTCCCGCACCGGGCAGGCGTCGCCGTCCACATGGATGGTCGTCATGCCGCCAGGGTGGGGCTGGCGCCTGCGCCAGGCAAGGTCAGGCTCGGCGCGCGGGGTCGCGTCGGGGCGCCTGGCGGCCTTCGGTCCGCACGGGCTTCGGTGCGGCTGGCTCGGCGCGCGGGCGGGGTGGCGCGGGCACGGCCACGCGTTGGAAGCGGGGCTCGACCTCCGTCTGCAGGAACTGCGCGACGCGGTGCGTGCGGATCAGTTCGCGGAAGGTGTCCACCGGCACGCCCTGGAACTCGGCGGCCGGCCCGTCGCGCCGCCCGACGCGCAGCGTGCCGGTCGTCGCCGGGTCGCCGCACCAGCGCGCGAAGGAGAAGGTGGGCGAGGCAAGCGTCGAGGAGGAGCAGGCCTCGCCCGCGAGCGCAGGTGAGCCTGCCAGCAGCAGCGCCGTTGCTGCCAGGTGATGGAACTTCATGCGCGGCGGATCCCGGACGAGGCTGTGGTGCCCCTATCCGGGAAGAGCATGAAGGGAGTGTTGCCCGCGGCGGCGGGAGGAGATCAGCCCCGGTCCTCGTCGGACGGGACCTCCTCCTCTCCGTTCACGCCCTCCTCCGAGGGCTCGGCGGCCTCGCCACGCCGTCGTTGGAAGTAGTCCGCGAGACGGACGTTCAGGCAATCTTCGTTCGGCATGCCTGCCCAACGCGGGACCGGGCGCCGGGTGCCCGTATCTTCCGCAGGCGTGCCGGCCTGCCGCCCGTCAGGCCGCCGTGGCCGGCTTGCCCCCGCCGCGGATCATGCCCCAGAGCGGGTAGATCAGCAGGGCGATGCCCGCCGTCATGATCCCGGTCGAGAGCCAGGAGGAGAAGAAGATCGACATCTCCCCGCCCGACACCAGCAGGGACTGGCGGAACGCCTCCTCCGTCCGGTCGCCGAGCACGAGCGCGAGCACGAGCGGCGCGAGCGGGTAGTCGAGCTTCTTCAGCACGTAGCCGATGATGCCGAAGACCAGCATCAGTGCGATGTCGAAGGTGGCGTTGTTCACCGTGAAGGCGCCGATCGCGCAGACCACCAGGATCAGCGCCGCGATGATCGAGAAGGGCACGCGCAGGATCGCCGCGAACCAGGGCACCGCCACCAGCACGATGATCAGGCCGACGACGTTGCCGAGGTACATGGACGCGATCAGGCCCCAGACGAAGTCCTTCTGCTCGACGAAGAGCATCGGCCCCGGCTGCAGCCCCCACATGATGAGCCCGCCGAGCAGCACCGCCGCGGTGGGGGAGCCCGGCACGCCGAGCGTCAGCATGGGCAGCAGCGCGGAGGTGCCGGCCGCATGCGCCGCCGTCTCCGGCGCGATCACGCCCTCGATCCGGCCCTTGCCGAAATCCTCGCGGTGCTTCGAGATGCGCCGGGCGATGCCGTAGGACATGAAGGAGGCGGGCGTCGCGCCGGCCGGCGTGATGCCCATCCAGCAGCCGACGAGGGAGGAGCGGACCGAGATCGCCCAGTGCCGCGGCAGCTCCCGCCAGGTGCGGAGCACCACGGCCATGTCGATCTTCGCCTTCTGGCCCTTGAAGCGCAGCCCATCCTCGATCGAGGACAGGATCTCGGAGACGCCGAACAGGCCGATGACGGCCACCAGGAAGTCGAAGCCGCGCATCAGCTCCGGCTCCCCGAACGTCATCCGCAGCTGGCCGGTCATGGCGTCCATGCCGACGGCCGCCAGCAGGAAGCCGAACATCATGGACATCAGCGTCTTGACCGGCGAGCCGCGGCCCATGCCGACGAAGGCGGCGAAGGACAGGAACAGCACCGCGAAGAACTCGGGCGGGCCGAAGTTCAGCGCGAATTGCGCCACCACCGGGGCGATGAAGGTGATCATCACGACGGCGACGAGCGCACCGACGAAGGAGGAGGTGAAGGCCGCCGTCAGCGCCTCACCGGCCCGGCCCTGCTGCGCCATCGGGTAGCCGTCGAAGGTGGTGGCGACGGACCAGGGCTCGCCCGGGATGTTGAACAGGATCGAGGTGATGGCGCCCCCGAACAACGCGCCCCAGTAGATGCAGGACAGCATGATCACGGCCGAGACGGGCGACATCGCGAAGGTCAGCGGCAGCAGGATGGCGATGCCGTTCGCGCCGCCCAGCCCCGGCAGGACGCCGATGAGGACGCCGAGCGTGATGCCCGCGATCATCAGCACGATGTTCTCCGGCTGGAGGGCCACGCCGAAGCCCTGCATCAGCAGGCCGAGCTCTTCCATGGTCGCGTCGTTCCGTTCGGGCAGTGAGTGGGGTCGGAGGCGCGCGAACCCCGGGCCGGCAGCCCGGGGTCAGGCGTGTCGCCGCGGCGTCAGAAGCCGAGGAAGGTCTCGACCGGACCCTTGGGCAGGGCGACGAGGAACCAGGTCTCGAACACCACGAAGGTGACGAGGGCGGCGGCCACCCCGGCCGGCACCGCGCGCGTGAGGGAGAACTCCCCGAGCCGCGACATGAACCACGCGACCAGCAGGGCGGAGGCGACATAGATGCCCGTGAAGGGCACCGCCGCCACGAAGATGGTGGTCGGGATGAAGACCGTCGCGACGGTGCGCGCCTGCTCCCAGGTCAGGAACATCGGCACCTCCACCGGGCGGCGCGGCGTCGTGGCGCGGGCGACGCCGACCAGGTTGAACGTCGCCGCGAGCACCAGCAGCACGCCGATCCAGAAGGGGAAGTAGCCCGACTGCGGCCCGTCCGCGCCCCAGCCCGCGCCGATGCGGGCGCTGTCCCAGATGGCCACCGCGCCGGCCGCGGCGAAGAACAGCGAGGTGCCGATCTCCATCGTCCGCATGGGGACGCCGGCCGCGTCCTCCCGCGCAGGGACGAAGACGGTGTTCATTGTGGCCGCCATCCCGTCCGGCGCGTGGACCATGTCCTGCGGCTCGGCGCCGGTGACCCGCTGCATCGCCATGCTCATGATGGTACTCCTCACCCCTGCGTCGCCATGAAGCCCGCTTCCTGCATCAGGGAGCGATGGCGCGCCTCTTCCTGTTCCAGCCAGGCGCGGAACTCGTCGCCCGTCTTGACCGTGGTGTTGAAGGCGCCCTGCGCCATCAGGTCACGCCACTCGGGCGTCTCGCGCACCTTCTCGAGAAGGTTGACGTAGAAGGCGACCTGCGCGGGGGTGATGCCGGGCGCCGCGAAGATGCCGCGCAGCATCAGGTACTCCACGTCGAGCCCCGCCTCCTTGCAGGTGGGGATGTCGCTCCAGGAGGAGGTCTCGGTCATCCGGTCCGTGTTCTGCAGGCGGCGGTTGTCGAACACGCAGAGGGGACGGAGCGCGCCGGAGCGCCAGTGGGTCACCGCCTCGATCGGGTTGTTCACCGTCGCGTCGATGTGCCGGCCGACGAGCTGCACCGCCACCTCTCCGCCGCCCCGGAACGGCACGTAGGAGAACTGCGCACCGGTCGCACGGGTGATGGCGGCCGTGATGATCTGGTCTTCCTGCTTCGAGCCGGTGCCGCCGATCTTCAGGCGGCCGGCCTTCGCGGCCTCCACGAACTGCTGCACGTTCTGCCAGGGCGACTGCGCGTTCACCCACAGCACGAACTCGTCGAGCGCCATCATCGCGACCGGCGTCAGGTCGCGCCAGTTGAAGGGCACGCCGGTGGCCATCGGCGTCGTGAACAGGTTGGACAGCGTGACCACCAGCATGTGCGGGTTCCCGCGGGAGGATTTCGCCTCCAGGAACCCCTCGGCCCCGGCGCCGCCGGCCTTGTTCACCACCACCATCGGCTGGCGCATCAGGTTGTGCTTGGAGACGATGCCCTGGATGACACGCGCCATCTGGTCCGCGCCGCCGCCCGTGCCGGCCGGGACGATGAACTGCACGGGCCGGTTCGGCTCCCAGCCCCGCTGCGCCTGCGCGCCGCGGGCACCAAGCGCAGCGGCACCGGCCAGCCCCGCGAGGCCCAGACCCAAACCACGGCGCGACACCAATCCGTGCATCAGTCGAGCTCCTCCGCCAGGCAGTCCACTGCATTGGGGCAAACGCGATCGCTGCCTCTCCGTTTCAAGCTTTGGACCGCAAACCGCTGTAAATCAAAGAAAATCGTGTAAATCCACGCCGTGGGCTTGCCGTGCTCCTCCCTCTCTGCCCTGTTGCGGTTGGGCAGAGGGAGGTGCGCATGCCGCTGTGGGTCCGCTTCCGGCAGGGCGACGCCGATGGCTTCGGGATGCTGGAGGGCGATGCCATCGCCGTGCATGCCGGTGACCTTTTCGCGGGCGCGACCCCGACCGGGGAGCGGGTGCCGCTCGCGGCCGCGAGGCTGCTGCCGCCCGTGCGGCCGGGTGCGTTCGTGGGTCTCTGGAACAACTTCCACGAGGCTGCGGCCAAGCAGGGCCTCTCCGCCCCGGAGGTACCGCTCTGGTTCCTGAAGTCGCCCCGCAGCCTCGCAGGGCCAGGGGACGCCATCCGCCCGCCGCCCTCCTACACGGGCCGCGTGATCTATGAAGGCGAGCTCGGCCTGGTCATCGGCCGCCGATGCGCGAATGTGTCGGAGGAGGAGGCGGAGACCGCGATCTTCGGGCTGACCTGCGTGAACGACGTCACCGCGCTCGACCTGCTGAACGCCGACCCGTCCTTCCCGCAATGGGCCCGCGCCAAGGGCTGCGACGGCTTCGGGCCGGTGGGGCCCGCCATCGCCACGGGCCTCGACTGGCGGGGCTTGCGCGTGCAGGTGGCGCTGAACGGGCGCGTGCGGCAGGACTACCCGTGCAGCGACATGATCCTGCCGCCCGCGCGCATCGTCTCACTCATCTCCCGCGAGATGACGCTGGAGCCTGGCGACCTGGTCGCCTGCGGCACCTCGGTCGGCGCCCTGCCGATGAGGCCGGGGATGGCGGTGGAGGTCACCATCTCCGGCATCGGCACCCTCACCAACGTCTATCAGCCCTCATAGCAGCCCGCGACGCGGGCGCGGGCGCGCACCAGGGAGAGCACGGTGCGGCAGGTCGGAACCGGCACCTCGACCAGCTCCGCCAGCTCCACCACCACGCCGAGCAGCGCGTCGATCTCCATGGGCCGCCCGCGCTCCAGGTCCTGCAGCATGGAGGTGCGGTGCGCGCCGACCTCGGCCGCACCCGCGATGCGCTTGTCCACGTCGATGCCGAAGCGCACGCCCAGCCGCTCCGCCACCCCCTGCGCCTCCACCATCATCTCCCGCGCGACGGCGCGCTGGCCGGGGTCGGCGGTGATCACGTCGAGAGTCGCGGTCGTCAGCGCCGAGATCGGGTTGAAGGCGAGGTTGCCCCAGAGCTTCACCCAGATCTCGTCGCGGATCTTCGGCCTGACCGGCGCCTTGAAGCCGGCCGCGATCAGCGCCTCGCTCAGCGCCGCGATGCGGGGCGTGCGCTGCCCGTCGGGTTCACCGAGCGTGAACCGGTCGCCATAGGTGTGCTCGATCACGCCGGGTTCCGGCACCTCGGCCGCCGGGTAGACGATGCAGCCGATGGCGCGCGAGGGTGCGAGCAGTTCGGTCACCACG
>DASQNQ010000004.1:0-3808 GCA_035644895.1 Acetobacteraceae bacterium
GAGGAGAAGTTCATCCGCGCCAGCGCCGCGAAGCGGTCCCGCGCCATGTCGTGGCCGAGGGCGGTGACGCGCCCGGAGGTGGGCACGAGCAGCCCGAGCAGCATGCCGATGGTGGTGGTCTTGCCCGCGCCGTTGCCGCCCAGCAGCCCCCAGGTGGCGCCCCGCGGCATCGTGAAGTCGAGCCCGTCCACCGCGGGCGGCCCCTCCTCGGTGTAGCGCTTCACCAGGGCTTCGACGCGCAGCGCGGCTTCATCGGGCATGCGCCCGCATAAGGGGCCGGCGGGGGCCGGGGCAACCTCCGCACGGATCAAGCGGCCGTTTGGCGCGGGGACAGCGCCGGCCCCTGGAACAGGCGGATGCCCCTCTCCCACCCCCAGGCAATGGCGGCGGGCGAGTCGGCCCCCGCCAGCACGACCTCGACGCCGGCCGGCACGCCCCAGGGGAGGCCATGCGCGGCGAGCGCCGGGGACCAGCGCAGGCGCAGGAGGTCCAACCCCGTGACCGCCGCGGGCACCGGCATCCCGACCTCCTCCAGCGCGACGCGGAAGCCGCGGCGGCGCGCCTCCTCCGCAGCCCCGGGGCTGGCCTCCAGATCCGCGGCGCGCAGCGCGATGACCACCTCGGCGCGCCGGCCGAGCGGCAGCGCGGCGTCGAAGCGGTGGAATGCGTCCGATGCAAGGATCGCGGGCGAGAGCGTGAGCCCGAAGGGGCGCCACGCGGCCAGGGCGCGGATCCGCGCCGCCTCGGCCATCAGCCGCGTCTCCGCCAGGTCGCGCAGGCGGCTCGCCTGGTCCGGCGCGGCAAAGAGGTCGAGCCCCGGCAGCAGCAGCGCGGCCAGCGCTTGCATGTCCACGCGCCGCTCCTCCCAGAGCGGGGTCACCGTCCCCTTCTCCGGGTCGAGCCGGCAGACCCGCTCGGCCCGGGTGAAGGCGGACAGGTCGGCGCCCCGCAGCGCGCGCGCGGCGGCCGCGACCTGTGCCTCATCCGGCCGCGGACCCGCCAAATGGGCAGACGGGACCGCGCCGTTGCGAAGCCCCATGCTTCCGGCCACCGCGTCCAGCAGCAGCGCGGCGTCATCCGGCAGGCACAGGGCATGCACGCTGGCGCCCGCCGCGCCCTCCAGCATGGTGGCGAGGCTTCGGGCCGTCGCCTTCAGCGCGGTCGCGGGCGGCGGCGAGACGGCGATCAGGTCGCCGTTCCGCAGCTCGAAGATCCGCGTCCGGCCGCCCGCAAGGGCCGGCGCCAGCGCCTCCCTCAACAGGGCCCGGTGAGGGTGCGGCCCTGGCACGGCGAGGCGCAGCACGTGGCGGGGCGCATCGGCTGCCACGCTCTCGCGCACCAGGGCCGCAAGCTCGGCCACGGCGCGCGGGCCGGACGGCGCCGCCAGCGCGCCCGATCCCACCACAGGTCCCGGGCGATACGCAGGCGAGGCGGCGAGACCATCAGGCATGCGCGAGCACCCGGTGAATGCGGGAAAGGGGACGGCGACGGCGCGGCCCGGAAAGGTTAGTTTCGCCCTGGCATGGTTTCGGGAGAATTAGCACCGGCCACGCTGCCCCCGGGGTTGCGTGTCTACGCGATCGGCGACGTGCATGGCTGCGCGGAGCGCCTGGCGGCGCTGCATGCCCGCGTGCAGGCCGACCTGCTCGGCTGGCCGGCCGAGCGGGCGGTGCTCGTCCACCTCGGCGACTACGTGGACCGCGGGCCGGACAGCGCGGGGGTGGTGGACCTGCTCTGGGCGCCTGCCGTCCCGGGTGTCGAGGTGGTGAACCTGCTCGGCAACCACGAACAGATGATGCTGGATGCGCTGCACCCCCGCGCCTCGGGCGAACAGGTGCAGTTCTGGCTGGAGAATGGCGGCGCCGCCGCCCTGGAGAGCTACGGCGCGGACCCGGGCGACCCCGCCACCTGGCTGGCCGTGCCGGACGAGCACCTGGCCACCCTCGCCTCCTGCCGCGTGTCCTGGCGGGCGGGTGGCTACTTCTTCGCCCATGCCGGCGTCCGGCCCGACGTGCCGCTGGACCGGCAGGATCCGGACGACCTCGCCTGGATCCGGGAGCCCTTCCTCTCCTGGCCGCATGGGCTGGAGGCGGTGGTGGTGCATGGCCACACGCCGACCGCGGCACCGGAGGTGCTGGCCCACCGCATCGGCCTCGACACCGGCGCGGTCTATGGCGGCCCGCTGACCTGCGCGGTGCTGGAGGGGGACCGCATCGGCTTCCTTTTCGCCTGATCCGCGGAGCTTGGGCCATTGCACGGAATGATGCGGTGCAGCAAGGTGCGCACAGGGGATGCGCGCCCGTGCCTTGCGCCGTCCGTTCAGGCTGCGCTAGGCGGTGACAATGCAAGGCTCGCCCACCGACGATCGCCCCATGCCGGAGATCACCGTCGCCGACCTCGGCGATGCCGTGCGCCAGATGCGGCGGGCCTCGGTCCTGGTCGTGGGCGATGCCATGCTCGACCGCTACGTCTATGGCGGCGTCAGCCGCGTGAGCCCGGAGGCGCCGGTCCCGGTCCTGGCCGTGGAGCGCGAAGTGGCCCTGCCCGGCGGCGCCGGGAACGTGGTGCGGAACCTGACCGCGCTCGGCGCCGCGGTGGCCTTCGTCTCCGTGGTGGGCGACGACCAGGCGGGCAGCGACCTGACGGGGCTGATCGGCGGGCAGCCGGGCGTCGAGCCCTGGCTGCTCGTGCAGGGCGGGCGCCACACCACGACCAAGACGCGCTTCATCGCCTCCGGCCAGCAGCTCCTCCGCGCGGACAACGAGAGCGTCGCGCCCGTCCACGCGCGGCTGGCGGAGCGGCTGGTGCGGATCGCGACCGATGCCGTGGCCGCCACCTCCGTGATGGTGCTGTCCGACTACGAGAAGGGCACGCTGGCCGAGGACACGCCCGCCAAGCTCATCGCCGCGGCCCATGCGGCCGGGCGGCGCGTCGTGGTGGACCCGAAGGGCCGCGACTTCTCCCGCTACGCCGGCGCCGACCTGATCACGCCGAACCGGGCGGAGCTGCGGGCCGCGACGGGCCTGAAGATCGACACGGAGGCGGCCCTGGTGGCCGCGGCCGAGGCGCTGCGGACCCGGCACCGCTTCGGCGCCGTGCTGGTCACGCGGGGCGAGGACGGCATGAGCCTGGTGGACGGCGACGGCGCCCGCCACTTCCCGGCCGAGGCCGCGGAGGTCCACGACGTCTCGGGCGCCGGGGACACGGTGGTGGCGGTGGCCGCCGCCGCCATGGCCGCCGGCCTCCCCCTGCCGGTCGCCGCGCGGCTGGCAAACCTCGCCGCCGGCATCGTGGTCGGCCGGGTCGGCACGGCGGTCGCGCGCGAGGCCGACATCCTGGAGGCGCTGACGCCCGAGCGCGGGGCGCTGCGCAAGGTCGTCTCCCTCGCCGATGCGCAGGAACAGGTGGAGCGCTGGCGCAGGCGCGGCTGGCGCATCGGCTTCACCGACGGCTGCTTCGACCTGCTGCACCCCGGCCATGTCCACCTGCTGGAACAGGCGCGGTCCTGGTGCGACCGGCTGGTGGTCGGGCTGCGCGCGGATGCCGGCGTGCGGCGGCGGAAGGGCGCGGCGCACCCGATCCAGCGTGAGGCCGCGCGCGCCGCCGTGCTCGGCTCCGTCCCCGCCGTGGACCTGGTGATCGTGTTCGACGACGACACGCCCGTCGAGCTCATCCGCCTGTTCCGCCCCGACGTGCTGGTCAAGGGCGCGGACCATGCGCCGGAGGGCGTGGCGGGCCATGACCTCCTGGCCGAGTGGGGCGGGGAGCTGCGGCTGGCCGAGCTGCTGCACGGGCAGGGCGACGCCAA
>DASQNQ010000005.1:0-3981 GCA_035644895.1 Acetobacteraceae bacterium
GAGATCCTGACGGGCGCGGAGGCCCCGCACCGGTGAGGACGAGGCGCCGCGTCAGGCGCCGCCGACGAACTCGCCCGCGCGCATCAGCGGCTCCACGCCGCCCGACTGCGTCACCGCGTCCACGTCCACCTCGCCCGAGCCGATCATCCAGTCGATGTGGATGAGGGACGCGTTCGCGCCGCGCTTGGCGAGTTCGTCCATCGCCACGCCCGTGCTGTCGCGCAGGCAGGTGGTGTAGGCCTGCCCGAGGGCGATGTGGCTCGCCGCGTTCTCGTCGAACAGCGTGTTGCGGAACAGCAGCCCCGAGGCCGAGATGGGCGAGGAGTGCGGCACCAGCGCGACCTCGCCGAGCCGCGCCGCGCCCTCATCCGTCGCGAGCACCTTGCCCAGCACCTCGGCGCCGCGGGAGGCATTGGCCTCGACGATGCGCCCGCCCTCGAAGCGCACGGCGATGTCCTCGATCAAGGTGCCCTGGTAGGCGAGCGGCTTGGTGGAGCGCACCTGGCCGTCCACGCGCAGCGCGTGCGGCGTGGTGAAGACCTCCTCGGTCGGGATGTTCGGGTTGCAGGTGATGCCGTTCTTCGCCGGCTCCGCGCCGCCCGCCCAGAGGTGGCCGTCGGCCAGCCCGACGCGCAGGTCGGTGCCGGGGCCCCGGAAGTGCAGCGCCGCGTAGTCCTTGCCGTTGAGGAAGGCCGTGCGCGCATGCAGCGTGGCGTTGTGCCGCGCCCATTCCGCCACCGGGTCGGCTGCGTCCACGCGGCAGGCGCGGAAGATCGCGTCCCACAGCCGCGCCACCGCCTCTCCCTCCGGCAGCGCGGGGAAGACGGCCCGCGCCCAGCCTGGCGTCGCGGCGGGCACGAGGTTCCAATTGATGGCGAAGCCCGTGATGAGCTCCAGCGCCGGGCGGTAGGCCTTGCTGCGCGCGCGGTTCGCCCGCGCGACCTTCTCGGGATCCTCGGCCGACAGCAGGGAGGGATCGTCCCCCACCACCGCGAGCCGCGCGGCGCCGCCGCGGAAGGCTGTCGCCATGCCCTCGAACAGCCAGGCGGGCGCGACGTCGAAGGCCTCGGCCGACTGCGCGTGGCGGTAGCGCAGCAGCGCCTGCCGGTCGTCGCCGAACAGCGTGGTCACCAGCGTCGCGCCCTGGCGGTAGGCGTGCTCGGTCAGGCGGCGGACGAGCGGCAGCGCCTCGATCGGCGCGGTCATGACCAGTTCCTGGCCCTCGCGCAGGCCGAGGCCGGTGCGGATCGCGAGTTCCGCCAGGCGGTCCAGCCGGGTCTCGAAGTGGGTGGCGGGCGGGGCGTCGTTCGGCACGTCGTGTCTCTCCGGAAGGCGTCGCGGGGGCGCAGCATAGGCGCCGCGCGCCGGGCGCGCATCACACGGCGGCGGCGCCGCGCATCGCTCACGATGGCGCGACCGCGTCTCGCCGTAATTTCGGAAGTTTCCTGTTCCACGGCGCGGCGCAGCCGCGCAACAGTTCCGCCGCGATCTCCGGCCTGCACGAACAAGCGAGAGAGGTGGCCAAGATGGACATCCTGTCCGGTGTGAAGACGATCCTGCGGACCTCCGCGCCGACGCTGCTCACGGCGCTCGCGCTGCCGCCGCCCTTCAATGTCATCGCCTCGGCGGTGGTGTCCGGCGTGCTGGCGCAGTACCTGCCCGCGGACGAGAAGCCGGCGGGGGAGGCCGCCGCCGCTGGCCAGCCGGTGCTCTCGCCCGAGCAGGTGAAGCGGGTGGTGGAGAGCAACGCTGGCAAGCCGGAGTTCGTCCTCGAGCTGAAGCGCGCCGAGGCGGAGCTGGCCAAGTACGAGAAGGAGGCGGGGCTGCGCTTCGCCGAGATCGAGGCGAAGGACCGCGAGGGCTCCCGCGCCTTCCAGGAGAAGGTGGGCATCGGGAACGAGGTGTTCCGCCGCGGCATGCACCTCGTCTACATCTCGCTCGCCGGGCTGCTCGCCGTGGTGATCGGCTCGCTCTACCTGGTCTTCAGCGGGCAGGACATCCCGCCCCAGTCCGCCAACGTCGCGGTCGCCGCCTTCGGCCTGATCGGCACGGCGGTGGGCTTCGTGAACGGCCTCGCCTCGAACGTCGTGGGCTTCTACTGGGGCAGCAGCCAGGGATCCAAGGAGAAGGACGTCCAGCTCTCCCAGACCGTGCAGCGGCTCGGGGACCAGCTCGGCCGCGCGGCGACGCAGCACGCCCACGCGCCGCCCGCCCATCCCGCCGAGGCGGAGGCGCCCGCCGCAGAGGGGCGCGTCGTGCCGTTCGCGCCGCGCGCGACGCCCGCGCCCACCGGCCTGCTGGCGGAGATCCTGCCGCAGCTCAGCCGGCCGCACCGGCACTTCCCGGACGGCGTGTCCTGGGCGCTCGTCGCGGGCGGCATCTCGATCGAGGAGGCGGACCCCGTGCAGACGCCCGGCGAGCCGAAGACCGTGCGGGAGATCTGGCGGCGCTACGGCGACCTCTGCACCGCCTCGGCCCGCCGCTACGGCGTGCCGGTCGAACTCATCGTCGCCACCATCGCGACCGAGAGCCGTGGCGACGCCGGCGCCCGCCGCGCGGAGCCCCACATCCGCGACGAGAGCGTGGGCCTGATGCAGACGCTGGTCGGCACGGCGCGCCTGGCGCTCGGCCGCCGCGACATCAAGCCGGATGACCTGCTCGACCCTGCGCTGTCGATCGAGGCGGGCACGGCCTACATCGCGCAGCAGCGCACCACGACGCACTTCGATCCGCCGCTGGTCGCCGCGGCCTACAACGCGGGCTCGATCCGGCGCGACGGGGGGGAGGGCAACCGGTGGAAGCTTCTCTGCTACCCGACCGGCACGGGCCGGCATGTGGAGACCTTCGTCGGCTGGTTCGGCGACTGCATGCGTGTCAGCGCCGAGCAGGGCTGGGGGGCGGCGGAGGGCGTGCCCGCCTTCGCCCGCTGCTTCCAGGACAACGCGCCGCCCCAGGCGGCGGCGGCGGAGTAGCGCGGGCGGCCTGCGCCGGGCCGTTGCGGCCCGGCTCAGGCGGCGTCGTTGGCGCGCGGCCCGGCCAGGCGGCGGACGGCGGCGATGATGTCGGGGTGGTCCCAGGCGGCCTCGCCCTCCAGCCGGGCGACCTCCCGGCCCTGCCGGTCCAGCACCAGCGTGGTGGGCAGGCCCCTGACCGAAAGCGCCCGCCCGGCCGCCCCGCGCGGGTCGAGCAGGATGGCGAGGTGGCGCAGGCCGGTGCGCTGGTAGAAGGGCTCCACCTGCGCCCGCCCGCCGCGGTCGGAGGAGAGCGCCAGCACCTCGATGCCCTCGGCCGCCAGCGTGGCGTGCGCGCGGTCGAGCGACGGCATCTCCGCGACGCAGGGCGGGCACCAGGTCGCCCAGAAGTTCACCACCAGCGCGCGGCCCCGGAAGGCGTCGAAGCGCATCGGCTGGCCCTCGGCATCCGCGAAGGCGATCCCCTCCGGGAGCGGGCGCGGCGCGGCGTGGACCTGCAGCTTGGACAGGCCCCCATCCGCCGGGGTCGCCGCGGCTTGGCGGGGCAGGGCGGCCGCCTGTAGGGTCGCGCCCGCCGCCAGGACCAGCAGCGTCCGGCGGTGCGTCGAAGCCGTGAGCACGAAGAGAGACCTCCCAGGTGACCGAGAACACGTCCAGCAACGACCTGTGGGGAGGCCGCTACGCGGAGGGCCCCTCGGCCATCATGCGGGAGATCAATGCCTCCATCGGCTTCGACCGCAAGATGTGGCGCCAGGACATCCGCGGCTCCCTCGCCCATGCCGCGATGCTGGCGCATGTGGGGATCATCCCCGCGGAGGACGAGGCCCGGATCCGCGAGGGGCTGACGCACATCGCCGGGGAGATCGAGGCCGGGCGCTTCGGCTTCTCCGAGGCGCTGGAGGACATCCACATGAACATCGAGGCCCGCCTGACCGAGCAGATCGGGGAGGCCGGCAAGCGCCTGCACACCGCGCGCAGCCGCAACGACCAGGTCGCGCTGGACGTGCGG
>DASQNQ010000006.1:0-11950 GCA_035644895.1 Acetobacteraceae bacterium
CGGCGTGGCCCGAGACCTCGATCCGGGTCGTGCCGCCGCGCTGCGCGTTCTGCGCCGCCTCGCCGATGATCTGGCGTGCGCGGTCGTTCAGGTCGGCCCGGTTGAAGTCGAAGAACACCAGGTACGAGCGCGCCGGGGCAGGCGCCTGCGCAACCGGCGCAGACGGCGCCACCACCGGCGGCGGGGGCGGGGTCTGCCCGAAGGCGTAGCGCACACCCAGCATCACCGAGTGGTTGTAGTTGTTCACCTCGGCCTCACCGCGCGCGGTCACCACGCCGAGCGCGTTGCGCGACACCGCGTCGATCTCCGGGTTCAGCGTGCCCAGGAAGCGGTACTCGGCCGTGATGGCGAGCCCGGGCACGGCGCGGATCGGGAAGGCGGCACCGGCGATGGCCTGGTAGGCGAAGCGGCCGTCGCTGCCGTCGATCGTCACGTTGCCGAGGCCCGGGGCGGCGATGCGGGTGCCATCATACTCGTGCCAGACATAGCCCGCGCCGACGCCGATGTACGGCATCACGAAGGAGCCCGGGCCGAGGTCGAAGTCGTACAGGGCGTTCGCCATGATCCCGTAGGACCGCGCCGTGCCGTCCACGCGGCGACCGGGAACGCGGAACTGGTTCGCGAAGCCGGTGATGTCGTCGACCTCGTTCTCCCGGTAGGAGCCCTCGAGCTCCGCGCGGACGCCGTTGCCGAAGCCGTAGCCCAGGCTGATCACGCCGGCCCAGCCGAGGTTGAATTCGGCGCTGCCGTTGCGCTGCGCGTTCGTGCCACCGAACTGGCGGCTCAGCTCGACGTCCGACTCCTGCAGGAAGTTCAGGCCGGCGCCGGCACCCACATACAGGCCGTTCACCGGCTGCGCCTGCGCCGCGAGCGGCAGGGCCAGCATCGTGGCGGCCAAAAGGGCCTTCTTCAGGCTCATCGTGCTTTCTCCTCGTACCCTACGCTTCTTGCATCCCGGGCGGGTCAGACCCGACCACACAGGTCGTGTTGCACCCGGCGCGGTGCGTGAACGCTAACTAACACCCGAGGTCCGGTTGCAACAGGACTAGGTTGCCACAATCCGCGGGGTGTTGCCCTGGCAACACAGACTACCCTTGCAAACCGATCACACGGGCGCGAGCGAGGCGGGATCCGCCGCCGCAGCAAGCGTCCGGAGCGGCAGAAGGCGCGTTGCATGCCCCATTTTCCGCCCGGCCCGTGCCTCCGCCTTCCCATAGAGGTGGAGCGCGACGTCGTGATGGGAGGCAAGCTCCGCCCAGACGGCGTGCGAATCGGGCCCGACGAGGTTCCGCATGACCGCGTCGGCGAATCGGCCTGGCGGGGGAAGGGGAAGCCCGGCAATGGCGCGCACATGCATCTCGAACTGGCCGATGGTGCAGGCATCCATCGTCCAGTGGCCCGAATTGTGTGGCCGCGGTGCCATCTCGTTCCCGAGCAGGGTGCCGTCCGGCAGCAGGAACAGTTCGAGTGCCAGGACGCCGACGAGGTCCAGCGCCACGGCAAGCCGCGCCACCAGTGCCTCCGCCCTGCGCAGGACCTGCTCCGGCACCGGCGCGGGTGCGAGGGAGAGGTCGAGGATGTGGTTCGCGTGCCGGTTCTCGGTCGCGTCGAAGACGTGCAGCGTGCCATCGAGGCCGCGCGCCGCGATGGCGCTGACCTCCTTCTCGAAGGGCACGAAGGCTTCGAGGATGAGTGGCCGCGGCTCCAGCCGGGCCCAGGCCGCGTCGGCATCGGCCGGGCTCCTCAGCACGGCCTGGCCACGGCCGTCGTAGCCGAGGCGCGTCGTCTTCAGCACGGCGGGCAGGCCGACCGCCAGGATGGCCGCGTCCAACTCCTCCCGGCTGGTCACCGCGCGCCATGGGGCGACGGGAATGCCGGCCTGCTCGAAGAACGCCTTCTCCCGCAGACGGTCCTGCCCGACCTGCAGGAGGTGTACACCCGGCCGGCAGGGCACGAGGCGCGCGAGGGCGTCGAGGGTGGCCGAGGGCACGTTCTCGAACTCGAAGGTCACCACCGCCACGGAGGCGGCGAACCGGGCCAGCGCCGCCGCATCCTCGTAGGCCGCGACGGTGCGCACCGTGGCCACCTGCATCCCCGGCCCGTCGGCCTCCGGCGCGAAGACATGCGTACGGTAGCCGAGCCGCGCCGCCGCCATGGCCGACATCCGGCCGAGCTGCCCGCCGCCGAGGATCCCGATGGTGGCATTGGGCCGCAGCGGGCCGCGTGCGTCGCCCGTCATGCCGGGGCCTCCGGCACCGCCTCGGTCTGCGAAGCCCGCCAACCCGCAAGCCGGCCGGCGAGGGCAGCATCGGACAACGCAAGGATGGACGTTGCAAGCAGCGCCGCGTTCACCGCGCCGGCCCGCCCGATGGCCAGCGTGCCGACCGGAATGCCGGCGGGCATCTGGACGATGGAAAGCAGGCTGTCCATGCCCTTCAGGGCATGGCTCTCGACCGGCACGCCGAGCACGGGCAGCGTCGTCATGGAAGCCGCCATCCCCGGCAGGTGCGCCGCCCCGCCCGCGCCCGCGATGATGACCCTGAGCCCGCGGCCGGCGGCGCCGCGGGCATAGGCGTAGAGGCGGTCCGGGGTGCGGTGGGCGGAGACCACCCGCGCCTCGTGCGGGACCTCCAGCCGCGCCAGCATCTCGGCGGCGTGGCGCATCGTCTCCCAGTCCGAGGTGCTGCCCATGATCAGGCCCACCAGGGGCGGGAGGGTGGCCGTCATGCGATGATGTCCGGGACGATCTGACTTTCGAGCCAGGCGATCTCGTCCTTCAGCTTGAGACGGCGCTTCTTCAGCCGCTGAAGCTGGAGGGCGTCGGCCCCCGCCGCGTCGATGCGGGAGATCACCGTATCCAGGTCACGGTGCTCGCTGCGGAGCTCATGCAAGCGGCGGAGAAGCGAGTCGCGATCGGCCAGCATGTGCGCCCAGGACATATCAGCGGTTGAAAAAAATCCGGACGGCGCGCCCCGGAAAGGGGCTGCAACCCGGCGCCGGGCGCATTACCATGAGTGGTGCGGGCGCAGAAGGGTTTGGCTCTGTCGTCCGGGCGCGCCACGCGGCGCCGACGATCCGCCTGCCGCGGGCCACCCGGCCGCCACCGGGCCAGCACCTTCCACTCATCGGCGCCCGCCGACATGGAAGGGAAGCACTGCATGGCTGAGGCTGCCCGTATCCGCTCCCTCGAGGAGCGTCATGCCACCCTGGAAATGCGCATTGCGGAGGAGGATGGGCGCCCAAGGCCCAACTCCGAGGCGCTCGTCCGCCTGAAGCGCGAGAAGCTGCGCCTCAAGGAGGAGATGGAAAGGTTGCGACACCGCAGGCCGCATTAGCACCGGGTGGGAGGGCGGGGCTGGTTCCCGCCCTTCTTCGTTCAGGCCGCCGCGTCGTCCACGGGCGCCGCCGGCGCCATCGAGCCGCCACCCTGGCGCTCATTCGCCGCGGCCACCGCCTCGTTCAGCGCCGTCTGCGTGCAAAGGCCGAGCGTCACCGGGTCGCGCGGCTTGATGTTGGCGCTGTTCGGGTGGGTCTTGTCCCGCACCTTCTGGATCGTCTCCTTCGTCGTGGCGAGCAGGCGCACGATCTGGGGATCCGACAGCTGCGGGTAGTTGCGCAGCAGCCAGGCGATCGCGTCCGGCCGCTCCGTCCGCTTCGCGACGGGAATGTAGCGCGCGCCCTTGCTGCGCGGCTTGGGCAGCGGGATCGAGGGCTCGAGCAGCTTCAGGCGGGCGGAGGTGTCGCCCTCGCAGCGCGCGATTTCCTCCCGCGTCAGCTGGCCGTTGGCCACGGGGTCGTAGCCCACAATCCCCTGCGCGACCTCGCCATCGGCGATCGCCTGGATCTCAAGCGGGTGCATCCCCACGAAATCGGCGATCTGCTCGAAGGAGAGGGAGGTCTTGTCGATCAGCCACACGGCGGTGGCCTTGGGCATCAGGGGCGTAGCCATTGGTCGGAAACCCTTCGGGGCGCGGGAAGCCAAGGGGAAGCCTCCCCCGGACCGTGTTCCCGCCGATATAGAGATGGGGTCAGGTCCGGTCAAAGGCCGGACTCGTCCGGCAAAGGGGTAAGCACATGGTGGAAGAGGAAGACCGTCCCAGGCGCAGCGTGCCCTTCACCCCGCCCCCGCTCGACAGCTGGGGGGTGGAGGAGCTGCGCGCCTACATCGCCACGCTCCGGGCCGAAATCGGCAGGGCGGAGGCGGCGATCGAGGCCAGGAGCCGCCACCGGAGCGCGGCCGACGCCTTCTTCCGGACGCCGCCCCAGGGCTGACGGCAAGGCTGGGCCCGGAACGGCAAAGGGCCGGGAGCTTGCGCCCCCGGCCCCGTGCAGCCAGTCCGTCAGGACCGCGGCGTCAGGCGGCCTGCGCCTGCGGCTCGCCGCCATTGGCCGGCAGCGCGCGTGGCGCGGTGCCCTGGATGGCGATCCGGCGCGGCTTCAGCGCCTCCGGCACCTGGCGACGCAGCGCGACATGCAACAGGCCGTTCTCGAGCGACGCGCCCTCGACCTGAATGTGGTCGGCGAGCACGAAGCGGCGGTCGAAGGCCCGGCCGGCGATGCCGCGATGGAGGAAGCGGCCGTGGTCCGCGGGCTGGGGCGCCTTGCCAGACACGACGAGCGTGTTCTCGTGGATCGTCAGCTCGATGTCCTCGGGGCCGAAGCCTGCCACCGCCATGGTCAGGACATAGGTGTCCTCACCTGTCTTCTCGATGTTGTAGGGCGGGTAGGCCGGGGCGTCGGCGGCCGCGCGGGCCGTCTCGACGAGGCGCGCCATGCGGTCGAAGCCGATGGCCGAGCGGAAAAGGGGGGAGAAATCCAATGCGTTCACGAAAGACCTCCTGCGTGAGCAAGGTCAGATGTTGCACGGCGGACCCGTCCTGGTCCTGGCCCCCTTAACGGGCAGCCTGCCGCTCCGGTCCGCGCCGTCGGCCCAAATCGGGCGCCGCCGGCAACGCAGGAGATAAACCGGCGAAATCCGGAATCAAGAGGGCGCCGGCCCCGGGGTGCGGGGCGGCGCCCTTCCGTGCGACGGGCCTGCTCGGCCCCAGGCGTCAGGCCTTGTTGCGGGCGGCCCCGATGCCGGCGAACTTCTTGTTGAACTTCGCGATCTGCCCGCCCGTGTCGATCACGCGCTGCTGGCCGGTCCAGGCCGGGTGGGACTTCGGGTCGATGTCGAGGCGCAGCGTGTCGCCCTCCTTCATCGCGCAGGAGCGCGTCTTGAAGGTGGTGCCGTCGGTCATGATGACCGTGATCTCGTGGTAGTCCGGGTGGATGTCGGGCTTCATCGGGCAGCTCGCATGACCGCCTGCCACGGGGGCAGGCATGAAGATGGGCCCGCCGACGGCGACCGGCGGGCACGGAGCGCGGCCTATATGACAGGCCCCGGCCGGATGCAACCTTCCGGTGCCCCCGGCCGCATTGACCCGTCCGAAGGCCGGTCCTAGCGTCCGCGCCCTGCCGAGAAGGGGAGGCGGGACATCATGCGCCTGAAGGGCAATCTGGCCATCGTCACCGGGGTCGCCGGTCCCGGCGCGGGGAGCCGCTCCGCATGACTGGTGACGCCGCCCCGGCGCGGCTCGCGAGCGACGCGCGGAACCACAACATGAATATCCTCTCGGTCCAGTCCTGGGTGTCGTACGGGCATGTCGGCAACGCCTCGGCCGTCTTCCCCCTCCAGCGGCTCGGCGCCGAGGTGTGGGCGATCAACACCGTCCAGTTCTCGAACCACACGGGCTACGGCGCGTGGAAGGGGCAGGTCTTCGGGGCGGAGCTGATCCACGACCTGGTGCAGGGCATCGCCGAGCGCGGCGTGCTGCCGCGCTGCGATGCGGTGCTCTCGGGCTACATGGGCGACGCCGCGATCGGGGAGGCGATCCTCTCGGCCGCCGCGCGCGTGAAGGCGGAGAACCCGGAGGCGCGCTACTGCTGCGACCCGGTGATCGGCGATGTCGGCCGCGGCGTCTTCGTCCGCCCCGGCATCCCCGAGTTCATGCGCGACCGCGCGGTGCCCGCCGCCGACATCGTCACGCCGAACCAGTTCGAGCTGGAGTGGCTGACGGGCCGGGAGGTGCGGAGCCTCGCCCAGGCCAAGGCAGCCGTCGAGGCGCTGCAGAAGACCGGCCCCCGCTGCGTGCTGGTCACCTCGCTCCGCATCGAGGACACGCCGGAGGACGCGATCGAGCTGCTGGCGGCCGAGGACGGCGCCTTCTGGCGCGTGCGGACGCCGCTGCTGCCCGTCTCCGTCAACGGCGCGGGGGACGCGATCGCGGCGCTGTTCCTGTTCCACCGCCTCCGCTGGGGTGAGGCGCGGGTGGCGGTCTCCGCCGCCGCGTCCTCCGTCTACGGGCTGCTGCGGCGCACGGCGGAGGCTGGCAGCCGCGAGATCCTGACGGTCGCGGCGCAGGAGGAGTTCGTGACGCCGTCGCGCGTCTTCCGGGCGGAGCATTGCTGAAGGGCCGCCGCCCCGCTCAGGCCTCCGGGATGGGCGGCGCCACAGGCAGCCACAGCGTCGCGATGGTGCCGCAGCCCGGCTCGGAGGTCATCGCGAATGCGCCACCCTCCGGGTCGCCACCCCCTGGCGCGGCACCGGGCCCGAGCAAGGGCGCCATGGCCTGCATGCGGGCGTCATCGACGCCCAGGCCGGTGTCCACGGCGGAAAGCCTGACGTAGCGCCCAGGGCGCAGCGCAACGGGCGGCCCTGCCCGGCCCGGATCCGCCACGACGTCGGTCGTCGCCGCTAGGACCAGGGTCCCGCCCCAGGGCATCGCCTCGCGCGCATGGTCGCCCAGTTTCACCAGCACCGCCTCGAGCCGCCCACGATCCGCCCTGACCAGGGGGAGGCCGGGCGGCGCGTCCACCAGCAGGCGGAGGCCCGGGGCGGACAGGCGATCGGCCAGCACCTCCTCCATCCCGGCCAGCAGGTCGGCGACGTCGACGCGCCCGGTGCCGAGCCCAGCCGGATGCAGGAGCGAGGTGAGCCGCCGCCCGGCCGAGGCGCTGCGGGACGCCGACCCGCCCAGCGCCTCCAGCACCTGGCGGACCGCGCCGGGGTTCGCCGCGTCGAGGCAGCCGAGCGCGAGGTGGATGCCGCTGCCGACGGCCTGAAGGACCTCCGTCAAGTCCCGCGTGGCGCCCGTCTGCAACGGCTCGGCCGCCGCGTGGCGCAGGCACACCTCCAGCCCCGCCGCCAGGCGCCGCGCCGCGATCTCCCCCATGGCAAGCGCGGCGAGGTCCCGCAGGGCTGCAGCGTCACCCGGGGTCCAGCTGCGCGGTTCGGTGTCGATGGCGCAGAGCGCGCCGAGCACCTGCCCCTCCGGTGTCGTGAGCGGCATGCCGAGATAGGCCACCACGCCCAGGTCGCGCACCGCCAGGTTGGCGCCCAGCACGGGATGGGTACGCGCGTCCTGCAGCAGCAGCGGCGCCCCGCGCGCGACGACGTGCTGGCAGAAGGAGTGGGAGAGCGGCGTCTCCCGCAGGAGGGCCCAGGGCTGGGGCAGGCCGACCATGCTCTTGAAGAACTGCCGGTCCGCCTCGACCAGCGAGAGAAGCGCGACCGGCACGCCCAGTAGCCGGCAGGCGAGGCGGGTCAGGCGGTCGAACGGCTCATCAGGCGCCGAGTCGAGCAGGCCGGTGGCACGCAACGCCTCGAGCCGGGTTCGATCGTGCAGCACATCCGCCGGCTTGGTTTCCGCCATGCCTCGCGTTTCCTCAACCAATGGAGGGGCCGCCCTCGCGCCTGCGGTCACCCTCGCCCGTACTACGCACAGTGGCGGACGGCGTGACGAGGCGCAGCGGACCGTAAAGCATCATCTCCGCGCGATTGACGTTTGTCTTCGTGGCGTGACGTCGCGCGCCGGCAGGCTTACCGGCGCTCGTAGATCAGCCGCGCGCGGATGGTGCCGGGCAGGGCCCGCAGCTCCGCCAGGATGTCCTCGGCCGCCTCGCGCGCCTCCACGCTCTCGACCACGACGTAACCAAGCTCGGCATCCGTCTGGTAGTACTGCGCGGCGATGTTCAGGCCGCGGCGGGCGAAGGCGGCGTTGATCTGGGTGAGGATGCCGGGCGCGTCGATGTGCAGGTGCGTCCAGCGCGCGCCTGACGGGCGCGGAGGCAGCTGCACCTGCGGCAGGTTGACGCAGCCGACGGTCGAGCCGGTGTCGCTGTACTCGGCCAGCTTGCGCGCCACCTCCTGCCCGATGCGATCCTGCGCCTCGGCCGTGCTGCCGCCGATGTGCGGCGTCAGGATCACGTTCGGCAGGCCCTGCAGCGGCGTCACGAAGGGGTCGCCGTTCCGCTTCGGCTCCACCGGGAAGACGTCCACCGCCGCGCCCAGGATGCGGCGCGCGCGCAGCGCATCGGCCAGCGCGTCCATGTCCACCACCGTGCCGCGGGCGTTGTTGATGAGCACGGCATTCGGCTTCATCAGCGCGATCTCGGCGGCGCCGATCAGGCCGACGGTGTCCGCCGTCTCCGGCACATGCACCGTGACGACGTCCGCCTGCGCCAGCAGGTCGCGCAGCGACGCCGCCTGCTGCGCGTTGCCGTGCGGCAGCTTGGACGTGTGGTCGTGGTACAGCACGCGCATGCCGAAGGCCTCCGCGAGCACCGAGAGCTGGCTGCCGATGTTGCCGTAGCCGACGATGCCCAGCGTCTTGCCGCGCATCTCCCAGGAATTGGCGGCGGACTTGTCCCAGGCGCCCCGGTGCGCGGCGTTGGAGCGGTCGAAGATGCCGCGCATCAGCATCACCGCCTCGGCCAGCGTCAGCTCCGCCACGCTGCGGGTGTTGCTGAAGGGCGCGTTGAACACGGCGATGCCGCGCCGGCGCGCCTCCGCCAGGTCCACCTGGTTCGTGCCGATGCAGAAGCAGCCGATGGCGATCAGCCGGTCGGCCGCAGCCAGGACCCCGGCCGTGATCTCGGTGCGGGAGCGGATGCCGAGAAGGTGGACGCCCCGCACCGCCTCCTCCAGCGCAGCGGCCTCCAGCGCCCGCCCCTCCCGCGCGATGGTCGCGTAGTCGGACTGGTTCAGCAGCGCCACGGCGCTGTCCGCCACGCCCTCCAGCAGCAGAATGCGGATCTTGTCCTTAGGAAGGGAAATGCGGTTCATCGGCCGGGCCTGGAGTGGGCCGCCCCTTTGCCCCGGCAGCGGGGCTGCGGCAAGGGGCGGGCTTGAACGCCATGCGCCGCAGATTACATCGCGTCCATCTGGATCCGGGCCCCTCTGGCGCCGGGCCGGCTGCCGTGCCGGCCGACGGCCTTGCGCGATGTCGGATCCTTCACCTGCCGCCCCGCCAGGGACGGCATCTGGAGGACCGTATGGCAATGGAACTGCTGCCCTGGCTCATGGCCGACTTCCTCGGCCACCCGGCCTGGCTCTGGATGATGTTCATCGGCATCGTCGTGGCCCTGCTGGTGCTCGACCTCGGCGTGCTGCACCGGACGGCGCGGGAGATCCCCGTCGCCGAGTCCTTGTGGATGAGCGCCTTCTACATCGCCATCGCCTGCGCCTTCGGCGCCTGGGTGTGGTGGTACATGGGGCCCGAGCCCGGCATGCAGTACTTCACCGGCTTCGCGGTGGAGAAGACGCTGGCGATGGACAACGTCTTCGTCATCAGCCTGATCTTCACCTACTTCGCGATCCCCCGCCTGTACCAGCACCGCGTGCTGTTCTGGGGGATCCTCGGCGTCATCGTGCTGCGCGCGATCATGATCGGGCTCGGCGCGACTCTCGTCTCGCAGTTCTCCTGGATCCTCTACGTCTTCGGCGCCTTCCTGCTGGCCACCGGCATCAAGATGCTGGTCGTGGCCGACAACATGCCGAATATCGAGGACAACCCCGTGCTGCGCTTCATGCGCCGGCGCTTCAACGTGACGAACGAGCTGCACGGGGAGCGCTTCACCGTCCGCCTGCCGGACCCGCAGACCGGCAGGATGGTGACGTGGCTGACGCCGCTGATGCTCGCGCTCGTGCTGGTGGAGATCGCGGACCTGATCTTCGCGGTGGACAGCGTGCCGGCGATCTTCGCCATCACGCAGGACCCCTTCATCGTCTACACGAGCAACATCTTCGCCATCCTCGGCCTGCGCGCCCTGTACTTCGCGCTGGCGGCGATGGTGCACCGGTTCCGGTACCTGAAGTATGCGCTCTCTCTCGTGCTCATCTTCATCGGGGCGAAGATCTTCACCAACCAGATCTTCGGCAAGATGGACCCGCTGATCTCGCTCTCGGTCACCTTCGGGCTGCTGGCGGGCGGCGTGGTGCTGTCGCTGCTGCGGACGCGGGGCGAGGCGCCACCCGCCGCCGCGCGGCAGGGCGCCGACTGAGGGCGCGGGGGATGGCGATGCACAGCATGGGCAGGGCCGGCCTGCCGCGGGCGCGCCGCAACCTGCCGATCGGCCTCTGGGCCGGTCAGCGCCTCGGCCTCGCGGATGGCCCGCTTGCGGCCTGCTGCCGGGACGTCACGGCCTCCGACTACGAGGAGCCCGGCGACGGGAACGTGCTGCGCAAGATCGCCGCCGACCTCTCCCGCCACGCGCCGGCAGAACTGCACGCCGCGTTGGTCACGGCCGGGCCCCGGGCGTGCGCGCAGGCCGTGCATCAGGCATAGCCATGTCCGCCAACGTGCCGGCCGAGCGGCATGTCGCCCTCGGCGACCTGCTGCGGCGGTTCGGGACGGCCGGGCTTGGTGGGCTGCTCGTGCTGCTGGCGGTGCCGGCCTTCATCCCGGTCCCGCTGCCGACGGGCATCCCGCTCGGTGCCTTGATCGCGCTGCTCGGCGCGCAGCTCGCGCTCGGGCGGCCGCCTTGGCTGCCCGGCTGGGCAATGCGCCGGCGCATTGCCCGGGCGAGGTTGGTGGCCGGGGTGGGACGAGTGCTTTCCATCCTGCGGCGCGTCGGGCTCCGGCCACGGCGGCGCCACGCGGCACTGGCGGGGCAGGGAGCGTCCGCCTTGCCGCTGGCGGGACTGGTGCTGGTGGGCTGCGGCGTGATCATCATCCTGCCTCTCCCCTTCGGCAACCAGCTGCCCTCGCTCGCCGTCGCGACCTTGGGGCTTGGCCTGATGCGCCGCGACGGGGTCGCGATGCTGTGGGGCTACGGCTTCGCCGCCGGCGCCGCGGCCTGGACGGCGCTGCTGCTGTTCGCGGGCATCGAGGGGGTGGCGTCGGTGGTGCCGCTCCTCGGCTGACCTCCGCCGAGAAGGGCGGCCAGCGGCGTGGCAAGCCCCACCGTCTCCACCGCCGGGGTCGGCGCGAAGGAGCCGCGGCGCGGCTTCGCCACGCGCGCTGCAGCCACCGCCAGCACCGTGCGTACCCCCTCGGCCAGCGAGCACAGCACAGGGACGGGCACGCCGGCCGCGATCTCCGGCGCGAGACCCGCCAGCCCGGCGCCGGCCAGGATCACCGCCTCCGCCCCGTCCTCGCACGCCGCGGCGTCGCAGGCGGCCGCGAGCATGGCGCGGCTGCCGGCCGGGTCCGCCGCGAGCTCCGCACCTGTCGGCGCCACCGTGCGGACCGAGGCCAGCCGGTCCCGCAGCCCGCGGGCGGCGCAGAACTCCTCCAGCATCGGGCCCCAGCGCTCGCCGCCTGTGACGATCGAGAAGCGGCGGCCGTGCAGGCAGGCGGCCACGCAGGCGGCGTCCGCCATCCCTACGACGGGCACGGAGGCGAGCTCACGCAGACCGTCCAGGCCGGGATCGCCGAAGCAGCCCAGCAGCACGGCATCCGCCCCGCCCCCGTGCTCGGCATAGGCGTCGAGCGTCGCATGCGCGGCGACCGCCGCCGCGGCGCGGGAGGCGATGTAGCGCGCACCGAAGCGCCCCGTGGCGCCCGTGAAGAGGACGCCAGCTGGCGCCATGCCCTGCGCCAGCGCCACCATGCGCGCCGTGATGTCCGCCGAGGTGTTCGGGTTGATGAGGAGGATGCGCATGGCGCGCCTCTTACCAGCGAGCCCG
>DASQNQ010000007.1:0-1500 GCA_035644895.1 Acetobacteraceae bacterium
AACACCCCACCACACAGCAACATAACCAGCCCAAAGGCACCCTCGCGCCCCAGGCCAACCACGCCACCATCCATGATAGAGAACAACCACCCCGCGTCAGCGGGCCAAATAACTTAGCGATGTAGCACCGCTGAGTCAAGGGGCCTGCCGGGGCAACGCTTCAAAGAGACCAAGCCGGCCGCAAGCGTCCACCCTAGGGTGTCCTGCGCGAACCTGTCCGGTCCGCGTCGGGACGCGCCTTCTATGCCTCCCCGGTGAGCCTGTCAACGTCATTCAAAGGCGTCGGTCTGAACCTAATGTGAAAAATTCAAAGAACCTCGCAACCTGCGCAGATCATGGGGTTTTCGCTACGCCGCCGTGACGCTTCTCGCGTTGACGGTGGCGCATAGCCTGTCGAAGGTCCGTCCCGCCATCCAGTTCGGGGGACCTGGAAACCATGAAAATACACGCGCGATGCGCCGCGATCGTGCTCGGCCTCACCATGGCGGGCACGGCGGCAGCCGAACCGGCATGGCCGCCCGCCGAGCAGATCCTCACCGTACGCCCAGGGGACACCTTGGCCGAGATGCTGTCGAAGGCAGGGGTGCCGGCAGCGGAGGCACATGCGGCCGGGCTTGCGCTCTCGCCCATCTTCCCGCCCCGCCTTCTGGCGCCGGGCCATGACATCGGGCTCCGCCTCGACCGGTCGGCCGGAAATGCGATCCGCGAACTGGAGGTCTCGCCCGCGCCGGGGCGCAGCATCCTGCTCCGCCGCGCCGCCACCGGCTTCACGGTGGAGCAGGTCGAGGCGGACCGGCACCGCCACCTGGCCCGCGTCGAAACAGGCACAGGGGACGGCGTCTTCCCGAGCCTCGTGCAGGCCGGACTGCCGCCCGCGCTCGCCCAAAGCGTCGTCCGCGCCCTTGCGCACGAGGTGGACTTCCAGCGCGACATGCAAAGGGGCGACCGCATCGAGGTCGCGTTCGAGCGGTTCCGCGATGCCGAAGGGGACCTCCTCGGCCATGGGCGCGTACTCCATGCCACGCTGACGCTTTCCGGGCGGGAGATCTCCATCTGGCGGTTCACCCCCCCATCCGGCGGGAGCGGCTGGTACCATGCTGAGGGACAGCCCTTCGGCGGTGGCCTGCTGCGGACCCCGCTGGACGGGGCGCGCCTGACCTCGGGCTTCGGAATGCGTCGCCACCCGGTCCTCGGCTTCACCCGTCAGCATGCAGGCGTGGACTTCGCCGCCCCTACAGGCACGCCTGTCGTGGCCGCCGCGGATGGCGTCGTATCCTCCATGCGCGTGGAAGGCGGCTATGGGCGGATCGTGCGGCTACGCCACGCGGGCGGAATGGAGACGCGCTACGCCCACCTCGTCCGCTTCGCCAGCGGCCTGACGCCCGGCGTGCGGGTGCGGCAGGGGGATGTGATCGGGATGGTAGGCCGGAGCGGCGTCGCGACAGGGCCGCACCTGCACTACGAGTTGCGCGTGAACGGCCGCGCCGTCGACCCGGCGCG
>DASQNQ010000008.1:0-2553 GCA_035644895.1 Acetobacteraceae bacterium
GTAAGCGGTGTCCTCAGGCCACGCGGATCCAAGGCATGAGCTCGCCGACCTTGCTGGCGGGGTGACCGGCGGCGAGCCGGGTCAGCACCTCGGTGAGCCAAGCCTGCGGCTTGATGCCGTTGAGCTTACAGCACTCGATCAGCGTGGCGATGACGGCCCAGTTGTCGCCGCCCTCGTCGGAGCCGGCGAAGAGCGCGTTCTTGCGGTTGAGAGCGAGCGGACGGATCGACCGTTCGACGGTGTTGGTGTCGAGATCGATGCGGCCGTCGTCGAGGAAGCGGATCAGGCCGTCCCAGCGGGCGAGTGCATAGCGGATCGCCTCGCCAAGCCTGCTCTTGCGGCTGACCTGGCGATCAAGAGCCTGAAAGTGCCGATGGAGATCCTCGACGATCGGACGGCTGCGCTCGTCGCGTACGCGGCGTCGCTCCTCGGCCGACGAGCCGCGGATCTCGTTCTCGATGACGTAGAGTTCGGCGATGCGACGCAGCACGTCCTCGGCGACGGGGGATGATGCGGCGAGCTCGTAGAACTTGCGTCGGGCATGCGACCAGCAGAAGGCGAGCCGGATTTGCTGGCACCGGCGTGCGAGCGCGGCGTAGCCGCCATAGCCGTCGACCTGCAGGATGCCGTCAAAGTCGCCGAGATGCGCCTGAGGCTGATCCGCCTTGCGGTCTCCGGCATAGACATAGGCGACGATTGGTGGGCCCTGTCCCGCCCATGGTCGATCGTCCCGGGCATAGGCCCAGAGCTGGCCGGTCTTGGTCCGGCCTTTACCCGGCTCCAGCACCGGGGCCGTCGTTTCGTCGGCGAAGAGGCGCTCGGCCTTGCGCAGCTCCTCCAGGACACGGTCGCGCAATGGCCGGAGATGCCAGGCGGCTCTCCCGACCCAGTCGGCAAGCGTCGAGCGATCGAGCTGGATGCCCTGCCGCGCATAGATCTGGGCCTGACGGTACAATGGCAGGTGATCGGCATATTTGGATACGAGCACATGGGCGATCAGTGCCTCGGTCGGCAGCCCGCCCTCGACAATCCGCGCCGGTGCCGGCGCCTGGACGACGCCAGTCTCGCAGCTGCGGCAGCCATAGCGAGGTCGACGCGTGACCAGTACCCGGAAGTGCGCCGGAATGACGTCCAGCCGCTCCGTCACATCCTCGGCGATCTCGTGCAGCGTGCCGCCGCAGCAGGCGCAGCTCTTGTCCTCGATGTCGACGAGCTGCTCGACGCGCTCGAGATGAGCGGGAAGCGAACCGCGATTACGCTTGCGCGGACGATCCCGGCCCGCGCTGTCAGATCTCGCCTCCGTGTCAGCCTCGATCTGCGCGATCGCCGTCTCCGCGTCCTCGAGACCCAGCTGCAGCTGATCGGCGTCGAGCTGCTCGGAGCGGCGGCCGAAGCGGTGGCGCTGAAACGCCTCGAGAATGGCTCTGAGCCGCTCGATCTCTGCGCCGGTGCTCTCCAACCTTTGCGCCTGATCGAGCACCAGCGCGCGCAGCGCGTCGACGTCGTCGGGCAGGTCCGCTGCGAGAAGCATGGGTAATTGAATCAACCTCGCGCGATCTCGTCAACCGGCGATCTGCGGCGCCGGTGGCCGGCGCTGCGCATGGATCCGGCGCCAATCCAGTCCCTCGATCAGAGCGGCAAGCTGTGTCGCGGAAAGGCGCATCACGCCGTCCTGGGTGCCGGGCCAGCGGAAGCTGCCCTGCTCCAGCCGCTTTGCCATCAGGCACAGGCCTGTCCCGTCCCACCAGACCAGCTTGATCCGATCTGCCCGCTTCGCGCGGAAGACATAGATGACGCCGGAGAACGGATCGGCGCCATAGGCAGCCGAGATCAGCGCCGCGAGCGAGTCCGCGCCTTTGCGGAAATCCACGGGACGTGTCGCAATCATCACCCGCGTGCCCGGGCCAGGCACGATCATCGAGCCGCCCTCAAGGAGCCAATCACTGCGGCGACCATCTCGGCACTGGCGGTATGCGCGATCCGCACGGCCATGCCGTCCAGCTGCAACTCTACGGCTGCCGTCATGCTCGAGGCTGAAGCCTGCTGCCGATGTGGATCCGGTGCCGCTGGCTGCTCAACGACCGCGGGTACGAACACCGGGCCGCTGTCGGCCTCCAGCTTGCGACGCAACTCGCGGCGCCACGTGAAGAGCTGCGACGGCGCAAGCCCGTGCCGGCGCGCGACAGCGCTCACCGTCTCCGAACCCGAATAGCTCTCGGCGATGATCGACGCCCTGATCTCAGCCGGCCACCGGCGCCGGGTACCCGCGCCGGTGAACACCTCGAACCGCCGCGCACCACTCATGCCAGCATCGTCACATGACATCGTCATAGCACCAGCGCCCCAATCACAGGGCGACGATCATCGCGAAGGCCCGTCAGACCCGCAATGTGGGCTGCAGGCCCCGCTTACAATAGTTCCTCAAGATCGTGCCAATACAAGCGAGCATAAGGCCGGTCATGAGCATGCTGATGGAAGGATCCATGCTTCTTTCGAAGGCACGCCCACACATCGATCCGACACAAGCAGTTGTCGCACAGGAGAGCGATCCGA
>DASQNQ010000009.1:0-7918 GCA_035644895.1 Acetobacteraceae bacterium
CCAGCCCGGCGGCGCGCCGCGTCTTGAGGGTGAGGCGCTTGCCGCCTTCCATGCCCACCGCCGCACGCTGGAGCGCAAGATCGCCCAGATCGCGGAGGGCCGGACGGAGGTGGCGATGGCGGGAGACTAGCTCCCGCCATCCGGCCTCAGGCGGCCGCGCGCGCCGGCTGCGGGCGCGGCCGGACCTCCAGCCCATCCGCGCCGGCGGTCACCTCCAGCACGTCGCCCTCCTTCACCGCGCCCTCCAGCAGCAGGCCGGCGAGCCGGTCCTGCAGGTTGCGCTGGATGACGCGCTTCAGCGGGCGGGCGCCATAGGTCGGGTCGTAGCCCGCCTCCGCCAGCCACTCGAGCGCCGCGGCGTCGAGCTCCACCACGATCTTCCGGTCCTCCAGCAGGCGGCGCAGGCGGCCGAGCTGGATCTGGACGATCGAGGCCATGTCGCCTCGCGCGAGGCGGCGGAACAGCACGATCTCGTCCAGCCGGTTCAGGAACTCCGGCCGGAAGCGCTCCCGCACCGCGCGCATCACGGCAGGCCGCGCTGCCTCGATGTCCGAGGTCTCCGGCAGCTCCGCGATCGCCTGGCTGCCCAGGTTGCTGGTCAGCACGATGATCGTGTTGCGGAAGTCCACCGTCCGCCCCTGTCCGTCCGTCAGCCGCCCGTCGTCGAGCACCTGCAGCAGCACGTTGAAGACGTCCTCGTGCGCCTTCTCGACCTCGTCGAACAGGATCACCTGGTAGGGGCGCCGCCGCACGGCCTCGGTCAGCGCGCCGCCCTCGTCATAGCCGACATAGCCCGGGGGCGCGCCGATCAGGCGGGAGACGGCGTGCTTCTCCATGTACTCGGACATGTCGATGCGCGTCATCGCCCGGTCATCATCGAACAGGAAGGACGCGACGGCCTTCACCAGCTCGGTCTTGCCCACGCCCGTGGGGCCGAGGAACAGGAAGGAGCCGATCGGCCGGTTCGGGTCCTGCAGCCCGGCGCGCGCCCGGCGCACCGCCTTCGAGACCGCCTCCAGCGCCTCCTCCTGGCCGACGACGCGACGGCGGAGCTCGTCCTCCATCCGCAGCAGCTTCGCGCGCTCGCCCTCCAGCATCCGCTCCATCGGGATGCCGGTCCACCGCGCGACGACGGCCGCAATCCCCTCCTCGGTCACCGCCTCGTTCACCAGGCGCCCGTCGCCGTCGCCGGCCTCCGCGAGCTGCCGCTCGAGGCCGGGGATCACGCCGTAGAGCAGCTCGGACGCCTTCGTCAGGTCGCCGGCCCGCTGCGCCAGCTCGACATCGGTGCGTGCCCTGTCGAGCTGCTCCTTGATCTTCTGCGACTCGACGACCTTGCCCTTCTCGGCCTCCCAGCGCGCGGTCATCTCGCGCGACCGCTCCTCAAGGTCGGCCAACTCCTTCTCCAGCTTCACGAGCCGGTCGCGGGAGGCGGGGTCCTCCTCCTTCCGCAGGGCCTCGCGCTCGATCTTCAGGCGCATCAGGTCGCGGTCGATGGCGTCCAGCTCCTCGGGCTTGCTGTCCACCTGCATGCGCAGGCGGCTCGACGCCTCGTCCACCAGGTCGATCGCCTTGTCCGGCAGGAAGCGGTCGGTGATGTAGCGGTTGGACAGCGTCGCGGCCGCCACCAGCGCGCCGTCGGCGATGCGCACGCCGTGATGCAGCTCGTACTTCTCCTTGATGCCGCGCAGGATCGAGATCGTGTCCTCCACGCTCGGCTCGCCCACGAACACGGGCTGGAAGCGCCGCGCCAGCGCCGCGTCCTTCTCGACATGCTTGCGGAACTCGTCGAGCGTCGTCGCGCCGATGCAGTGCAGCTCGCCGCGCGCCAGCGCCGGCTTCAGCAGGTTCGACGCGTCCATCGCGCCGTCCGCCTTCCCGGCGCCGACCAGCGTGTGCATCTCGTCGATGAAGAGGATGACCTCTCCGGCCGCCTGCTCCACCTCCTTCAGCACGCCCTTCAGGCGCTCCTCGAACTCGCCGCGGTACTTGGCGCCCGCCACCATCGCGCCGAGGTCGAGCGCCATGACGCGCTTGCTCTTCAGCGCCTCCGGCACGTCGCCCTTCACGATGCGCAGCGCCAACCCCTCGACGATCGCCGTCTTGCCGACGCCGGGCTCGCCGATCAGCACCGGGTTGTTCTTGGTGCGGCGGGCCAGCACCTGGATGGTGCGGCGGATCTCCTCGTCCCGCCCGATGACGGGGTCGAGCTTGCCCTGCCGCGCGACCTCGGTGATGTCGCGGGCATACTTCTTCAGCGCGTCGAACTGGTCCTCGGCATTCTGGCTGTTGACGGTGCGGCCCTTGCGCAGGTCCGCCACCGCCTTTTCCAACCGCTGCGGGTCGGCGCCCGCCGCACGCAGCGCCCGCCCGGCCGGCGTGTCGGAGGCCGCGAGGCCCTGCAGCAGGCGGTCCTGCGCCACGAACTCGTCGCCCGCGCGCTGCGCCATTTGCTGCGCGGCGTCGAGCACGCGTACCAGTTCGGGCGTGAGCTGCGGGCTGCCCGCGCCACCGCCCGAGACCTTGGCCTGGCGGCCCAGCTCGGCCTCCACGCCCTGCCTTGCACGCGCGGGGTCGCCGCCCGACGCGCGGATGAGGCCCGCCGCGGCGCCCTGCTCGTCGTCGAGCAGCGCCTTCAGCAGGTGCTCGGGCGTGATGCGCTGGTGGTAGTCGCGGATCGCGATGGTCTGCGCGGCCTGCAGGAAGCCCCTCGCGCGGTCGGTGAACTTCTCGATGTCCATCCCTTGTCCCTCCTGTGAGCGGACCGGCTCCATCCACCCCCGATCGGGCAGCGGATGACATGCCTTCCAGCAAAATGTGGTAAGCGCGCCGGCTGGGGTTCAAGGGGGCACCGCCGCATGCGCATCGAAACTATTCATCGCTACCCGGTGAAGGGCCTGTCGCCGGAGCCGATGGAGCGCGTGGACCTGCGCCCCGGCGACGGCCTGCCGGAGGACCGGCGCTTCGCCTTCGCCCAGGCGTCCAGCCGCTTCGACCCCGCAGCACCCGAGTGGATGCCCAAGGCGAACTTCGCCTGCCTGATGGCCAATGCGCGCATCGCCCGGGTGCGCTCCGCCTACGACGCGGCGACCGGCCGCCTGCTGCTCTCGGCGCCCGACACGTCCCCGGTCGAAGCCGACCTCCGCACGCCCGAGGGCCGGGACCGCGCCGAGGCATGGCTGACGGCCTACATGGGAGAGGAGGCGCGCGGTCGCCTGCGCCTGGCGGAGGCGCCGGGCCATGCCTTCACCGACATCCCAGCGAAGGCCGTCTCCCTCGTCGGGCTGGCGAGCGTGGCGGCCCTCGGGGAGCGGATCGGCCTCTGGCTCGACCCGGTGCGCTTCCGGGCGAACGTCCTGTTCTCGGGCGCCGAACCCTTCGCGGAGCTGGACTGGGTGGGGCGGGAACTGCGGATCGGCGGGACGCGGCTGCGCGTCTTCAAGCGCACGAAGCGCTGTGCCGCGACCGAGGTGAATCCGGAGACGGCACAGCGCGACGCAAGGCCGCCTGCGGCGCTGCGCGAGCACTATGGGCATGCCGACCTTGGCATCTATGCCGAGGTGCTGGAGGGCGGGCCGGTCGCGCTCGGCGACCGGATGGAACTGGCCTGACCTCCCTCCCCCGTTCACCGAACGGGGGAAGCCGGCTCAGTGCTCGCGCGGCTGGTCCCGCTCCTCGGACCCGTCCGCCTCGGCCTCGCCCTCCAGGGAGTGGCCGTTGGCCTGATGGCCGTTCATCTCGCGGGCCTCGCCGCCCTCGGGCTGGTCGGGATCCGGCTGCTCGGGGCCGTTCTGGAACCGGCGGTGGCCACCCTGGTGGGGATGCCCGCCGCCCTGACCCTGAGCCTGACCCTGACCCGCCTGGCTCATGGCGTTCAGGATGCGGAAATAGTGCTCGGCGTGCTGGAAGTAGCTCTCGGCCATCACGCGGTCGCCGCCGCTCGTCGCGTCGCGGCCGAGCTGGAGGTACTTCTCGAAGAGCTGCTGGGCCGTGCCGCGCAGCCGCATGTCCGGACCGTTGCTGTCGAAGACATGGTTCCGGTTCATCGGCTGGTGGCCGCCGCCGCCACCGCCTCCGCCCTGGCGGAACTGGTTGCCGCCACCCCCGCCCCCGTGGCGATGGCCGCCACGACCGCGCATGCGTTTCATGTTCATCTGATGTGTCGCGTTCGCCGTCTCGCCGGCAGCAGGCGCCTGGCCTGGTGCGGTATGGTGAGCTGGATCGGATTACGTCGCTGCGGTGCGCCCGTTCGGCGGACCGGGGCAACATGGCCCGGGGCCGTCATGCCCGGCACGGCCCGGAAAGTCCATCCGGGTGTGCCAAGCCGCAACCTAGTGGCCCGGACCGGGAACGCCAAACTCTTTTTTCGGCGGGCCGAGGACGAGGGCGCGTTCCACCCCGCCGAGGTCGGCCCGCCACCCCCGTACCTCCAGGCATGCCGCACGGGCGAGGCCGGCCACCGCCGCCCCCTGCCCCACCCCCAACTCCAGCACCGCGACGCCCCCCGGCGCCAACAGCGCGGGCAGGCACGCGCAGACGGTCCGGTAGGCATCCAGGCCGTCCGCCCCGCCATCGAGCGCCGAGGCCGGCTCGAACCACGCCACCTGCGGGTCGAGGGTCGGCACCACCGCCGTCTCGATGTAGGGCGGGTTGCAGAGCACGAGGTCGAAGCGGGCGTCGAGCGCCGCCGCCCAGTCCCCGGCCAGGAAGGCCGCCCGCCCGCCAAGCCCGTTCTCCCGCGCGTTGGCCGCGGCCAGCGCCGCCGCCCCGGCCCGCAGGTCGACGCCCACCCCGAAGGCGGCCGGGAACTCCGACAGCGCCGCCAGCAGCAGGCAGCCCGTGCCCGTGCCGAGGTCGAGGATGTTCCGCACCGTGGCCCGTTCCGGCAGGGCGTCGAGCGCCGCCTCCACCAGTGTCTCCGAGTCCGCCCGGGGAATGAGCGTGGAGGGCGAGACGGCGAGGTCGAGGGTCCAGAAGCCGCGCCGTCCGGTCAGGTAGGCCACCGGCTCCTGCGCGGCGCGCCGGCGCAGCAGGTCCGCGAAGCGAGTCGCCGCCTCCGGCGGGACGGGGGCCCGCGGGTCGCGGAGCAGGGCATCCGTGGTCGTGCCCATCGCGTGCGCCAGCAGCAGCCGCGCCTCCAGCCTTGGGCTGTCCACCGCGGCCGCACGCAGCACCTGGCCGGCCTGGCAGAGGAAGGCGCCGACCGTCTCCCCCGGCTCGCAACGCACGCGCTACTCGGCCTCGGCCGCCAGCCGCGCCGCCTCGTCCTCGGCGGTCAGGGCGCCGACGATCTCGTCCAGCTCGCCCAGCATGACCCGGTCGATCTTGTGCAGCGTCAGGCCGATGCGGTGGTCCGTCACGCGGCCCTGGGGAAAGTTGTAGGTGCGGATGCGCTCGGACCGGTCGCCGGTGCCGACCTGGCTCTTCCGGTCAGCCGCGCGCACGCCGTGGGCGCGGGCGCGCTCCGCGTCGAACAGGCGGGCGCGCAGCACCTTCATCGCCTTCGCCCGGTTCTTGTGCTGCGACTTCTCCTCCTGCATCGCCACCACGATGCCGCTCGGCAGGTGGGTGATGCGGACGGCGGATTCCGTCTTGTTCACATGCTGCCCGCCGGCGCCGGAGGCGCGGAAGACGTCGATGCGGAGGTCCTTCTCGTCCACATGGACGTCCACCTCCTCCGCCTCCGGCAGCACGGCGACGGTGACGGTCGAGGTATGGATGCGGCCCTGGCTTTCGGTCGCCGGCACGCGCTGCACACGGTGGACGCCGCTCTCGAACTTCAGCTTCGCGAAGACGCCGCGGCCGCTGATGGAGGCGACCGCGCCCTTCACGCCGCCCAGCTCGCTCTCGTCGTAGTCCAGCACCTCGAAGCGCCAGCCCTGCCCCTCCGCGTAGCGGCGGTAGGCGCCGAACAGCTCGGCCGCGAACAGCGCCGCCTCGTCGCCGCCGGCGGCGGGGCGCACCTCCAGGATCGCGCTGCGCTCGTCCGCCGCGTCGCGCGGCAGCAGCATCAGGCGGATCTCGCGCTCCAGCGAGGGCAGCCTCTCCTTCAGGTCGAGGTATTCGGCCTCGGCCAGCTCCCGCAGCTCGGGGTCGCCGAGCATGGCCTCCGCCTCGTCCCGCGCGCGCTCGGCGGCGCGGTAGGCCTGCACCTTCTCGACCAGCGGGTCGAGCTCCGACAGCTCCTTGCTGATGGTGCCGATCTGCGACCCGTCGGCGGTGTTCAACTGGTGCCGCAGCTCCTCCACGCGGGTCAGCAGGCTGTCGAGCTTGCGGGGCAGGCTCATGTGCAGAGCCGCGTGACGGCCTCGGCGGGCGTCACCTTCTCCTGCGTCCCTGCATCGAGGTCGCGGAGCTGCACGAGCCCCTGCGCGATCTCGTCCTCGCCGAGGATCAGCGCGGCGCGGGCGGCCTGCTTGTTGGCGCGCTCCATCCGGCGCTTCAGGTTGCCCTTGTAGGCCAGCTCCGCCACCACGCCCGCCGCGCGCAGCGCCTGGACGAGGTCGAGCGCCGGGCCCTCCTGCGCCTCCCCCACCGGGATCACGGCGACGGGGCGCGGCGCGGCCGGCGCGGCATCGAGCAGCATGGACAGGCGCTCCACCCCCGCGGCCCAGCCGACGGATGGCGTGGGCGGCCCGCCCATCTCCTCGACCAGGCCGTCATACCGCCCGCCCGCCATCACCGTGCCCTGGGCGCCGAGGCGGTCCGTCACGAACTCGAAGGCCGTTTGGCTGTAGTAGTCGAGGCCGCGCACGATGCGCGGGTTGCGGCGCAGCGGCACGCGCAGCCGGTCGAGGTGGCGCAGCACGGCGTCGAAGAAGGCGCCAGCTTCCGGCGTCAGGTGCCGCGTGATCTCGGGCGCCGCGGCCACCACCTCCCGGTCGCCCGCATCCTTGCTGTCGAGGATCCGCATCGGGTTTTTGTCGAGCCGCACCTGGCTGTCGGCCGAGAGCCTCTCCCGGTGCGCCGTGAAGTGCGCCACCAGCGCATCGCGGTAGGAGGCACGGGAGGGCGCGTCGCCGAGCGTGTTGATCTCCAGCACCACGCCGTCCGCGATGCCGAGCGCCTGGAGGATGTGCCAGCCGCAGGCGATCACCTCGGCGTCCGCCAGCGGCTCCGCAGCGCCCAGGACCTCGGCGCCGATCTGGTGGAACTGGCGGTAGCGGCCCTTCTGCGGCCGCTCGTAGCGGAACATCGGGCCGGCGTAGAACACCTTGCGCGGCAGGCCCTGCGTCAGGCCGTTGGAAACCAGCGCGCGGCAGATGGAGGCGGTGTTCTCCGGCCGCAGGGTGACCGAGTCCCCGCCCCGGTCCTCGAATGTGTACATCTCCTTGGTCACGACGTCGGAGGTATCGCCCAGGCTGCGGGCGAAGACGCGCGTGTCCTCGAAGATGGGTGTCGCCCATTCCTCGAAGCCGTAGAGGGCGGTGACGCGGCGCGCGGCCTCGATCACCGCCTGGTGGCGGCGGAATTCCTCGCCGATCAGGTCACGGGTGCCGCGGACGGGCTGCATCTGGGGGGCCATGCGGGGCGCCTATCCCGAGGCGTGCCGCGGGGCAAGGGGCCTGCCGCAAACCTGTTCCGGCCGGCGCCGGCGCCGCGCTAGCCTTCCCCGGCACGGCATCCAGCCCAGGAGAGGGGATCGCGCCATGTCCAGCCTGCCGCCCGCGACCGTCATGCGCCTTTGGTTCGAGGAGGTGTGGAACGGACGCCGGGCCGACCGGATCGCCACCTACCTCGCCCCGGACGCCCTGATGCACGGGCTGGACGGGACGGGCGAGCCAGCGCCAGGGCCGGACGCCTTCGCCAGGTTCCACGCCCGGTTCCTGGCAGCCTTCCCGGACATCCGGTTCACCCTGCACGAGGTGATCGAGCAAGGTGACCGCGCCGCGGCGCGCTGGACGGTCCACGCCACCCA
>DASQNQ010000010.1:0-3656 GCA_035644895.1 Acetobacteraceae bacterium
AACACCCCACCACACAGCAACATAACCAGCCCAAAGGCACCCTCGCGCCCCAGGCCAACCACGCCACCATCCATGATAGAGAACAACCACCCCGCGTCAGCGGGCCAAATAACTTAGCGATGTAGCACCGCTGAGTCAAGGCCGCCGTGCTGCGGTGGTCGGGTTTTTATCCGGTGGCGCAGGGGCTGTCAAACCCTCTTCTGCCGCTTTTTCGGCCGGTTCGCCGAAATCCTGCACACCGTCGGACCGCGCAGATGGGTGTACCTCTCCGCCCACGCAAGACCACCGGTCAGGCCTGCCGAGGGGTGCCAGGCGTCGGACACCCCTCGCCTCCCACGGCAAGGAGACGCTGCCTTCGCGTCTCAGCTGTCGGCGGTGATGTTGTTCTGGCGGATCACCTGGCCCCACCTTTCGATCTCGGCCGCCACGAAGCGCCGGCACTCCTCGGGGGAGGACGCCGCAACGTCGCACCCCTGCTCCTCGATGCGCGCGCGCACCTCCGGCTCGCGTAGCACCTGGGCCAATGCAGCATGCATCCGCTCCATGATCGGTGCCGGCGTACCCGCCCGGCCGAAAAAGGCCCACCAGGTGGGTGCCTCGAAGTCGCCAAGGCCCTGCTGCGCGAAGGAGGGCGTGTTCGGCACGTGCCGCGTCTCCGTCCGCGTCGTGACGCCGAGCGGCCGGAGCGTGCCCGCCCGGATGTGCTGCGAGACGATGACGACGTTCGTCATGAACAGCGGCACCTCCCCGCCCACCGCTGCCGTCACGGCGGGGCCGCCGCCGCGGTACGGCACGTGGGTCAGGCGGAAATTGCCGAGCTGCTGCAGCAGCGTGGTCGAGATGTGCGCGAGGCCACCCACGCCGGAGGAGGCGTAGTTCCAGCGGTCCGGCTCCCGCCGCGCCGCGGCGATCACCTCCTGGAAGTTGCGGAAAGGCGTGGACTGGTGCGCCACCATCACCAGCGGGCCCGTGGCCACGAGACTGACAGGCGCGAGGTGCTCGAGCGTCCGGTAGGGCAGCCGCATGAGGGACTGGTTCGGCGCCTCGTTGTCGTACTGCAGCATCCAGGTGTAGCCATCGGGCGCCGCCCGCGCCGCCTCCGCCGCGCCGATCGAGCCGGAGGCGCCGCCCCGGTTCTCGATCACCACCGGCTGCCCGAGCACCGCGCCGAGCCGCGCCTGGAAGAGCCGCGCGATGGTGTCGGTGGACCCGCCCGGGGGCCAGGGCACGATCATGCGGATCGGCTTGTCCGGCCAGGCGCCCTGCGCCCTCACGATGGCAGGGGCCACGAGGCCGGCGGCGGCAAGGGAGAGCAGGTGGCGACGTTGCATGCGACGTTTCCTCGGTTCTGCGCAGGGACGGCGCGGAGTTGCGCGCAGCGGCGCCACGGCGCAAGGGGGCCGCAACGCATGGGACCGCACATGGAATGAAAAGTGCCAGCCGGATGTGAACGGTTCCATGACGGCTCGACGGGCACCGGCAGCAGGCGGAAGGCAAGGCGGGTCGTCCGGTGATGCGCCGCAGATCAGGTGGCGGCGTGCGCACGATGCGCCGCACGCCGAGCAGCAGGCGTGCGCCGCCGATGACGCGGCCCCATTCCCTCCATCCGCGACACGTCCGGCAGCGCCCCGAGGGCCGGCAGCAGCGAGGCCGCGAGCGCCGGCGAAGGGAACGGGTTTGGGCGGCACCGGCGGCCTTCCGCCCGGCGCATGGGCGATGATCGGTGACGGCCCGGCATCGGCGCCCGCCCCTGCTGCGAGGTGCGCGACGCCATGTCCAGCCCGCGACGCGATCCAGAAGGGAACGCGAAGTTCCTCCGAACTCCTCCGAAGGACACGCTAGGCCGCCAGCGTCCCCGCGCGTGGCAGCTCCGCGCGGCGGAAGCCCTCGGTGATGTGGGCGGCGAGCGTGTCGGCCGCCGGCACGCCGAGCGCGGCCTCATGCCGCAACAGCAGGATGCCGACATCGGGCAGCGGCGGCAGCCCCTCCGCCTCGCCGAGCCAGGAGAGGCCCTGCGGCAGGGAGGTCGGCGTGCTGACCGTCAGCGCGAGGCCCGCGAGTGCCACGGTGAAGCATCCCGTCTGCGTCGCGGAGTTGTAGGTCACGCGCGCCGCGCGCCCGGCCCCCTGCAGCGCGGCGAAGACGCCCTTGCGCCAGGGGCAGTTCGAGCTGGGCAGGGACATGGCAAGCGGCAGCGGGTCGCGCCGGTGCAGCGCGTGCTGCGGGCTGCCCACCCAGCGCAGCGGCCCGGTCCAGATGCGCTGCGCGGCGACGCCCGGCACCTCGTGCCCCTCGCTCAGCAAGGTCAGGTCGAGCTGTCCCTCCGTGAAGCGCTGCACCAGCACGTCCGAGTTCATGCAGGTGACGTCGAGCTCGACGGAGGGATGCGCCTCGGCGAAGCGCGCGAGGATGTCGGGCAGCCAGTTCAGCGCGTAGTCGTCCGGCGTGCCGAGCCGCACCGTGCCCACCATGGGCGGCGCGCGGAAGTTGCCGATGATCTCGTCGTTGAGCGTGAGCAGGCTGCGCGCGCGCTCGAGCAGCCAGGCGCCCTGCGGCGTGGTGGTGATGCCCTTCGAGGTGCGCATCAGCAGCGGATGGCCGAGCAGTTCCTCCAGCCGGCGCATCTGCATGGAGACGGCCGACTGCGTGCGCCCGACGCGGTCCGCCGCGCGGGTGAAGGAGCCGCTCTCCACGATCATCACGAAGGATCGCAGCAGGTCGGGGTCGATGCCGGGGGGCAGGCCGAACATGGGATGCATCATCAAGGACGATGATGCGGGACGTCAACATAACTCGTTTTACTGATGCCGCCCGCCCCGACATCCTGCACCCGGGACACGCCAGCCAGAAGGAGATGCAGAGATGTCCGGGTATACCACCACCCACGCGACCGCCCGGCGGAACGCCCGCGGCGCGGAGTCCGCCTGGGCCGCGTGGATGCGCGAGGCGCTCCGCACGATCGGCACGCGCCGGCACCTCGCGCAGATGGACGACCGCATGCTGAAGGACATCGGCCTCACGCGCAGCGAGGCGCTGGAGGAGGCCGGGCGCGCGCCATGGGACGTCACGCCCATCGGACGCCGCTGATCCAAATCGGTCCGCGCGCATGCGAAGCCGCATGCGGAACGCACGCAGGATGCGCCGCGGCGCGCATCCTGCGTGGCGCAGTTTTCAACGCGATGGCACGCAACTCCTGAACAAGTCCTGAACAGCACAGCGCAAGTACCTGCGCTGGAACGATGGCCTGCACAAACCACGCAGGAGTCATCCGATCAGGCTTGACCTGTGCCGGTCCGCCATCAGAACATAGCGTGAACACGCCATGGCACCGGATTCCCGCACCCCCCTTCAAGAGCCGGCTCCCATGGACCGCCAGTCCATGCTCGCCGCGCTGCGCGCGCGCATCGGGCGGCTGGAGCGTGCGGGGCTGCGCCACGCGCAGGACCCCGTGCCGCTCGCCGAGGAGATCGACGCGCAGTTGCCGGGCAGCGGCCTGGCACGCGCCGGGCTGCACGAGGTGCTGGCCGCCGACACCGGCGCGGCGACGGGCTTCTGCGCGATGGTCCTGGGACGCACGGGGGGCACGGTGCTCTGGATCGGGCCGGAGCCGGATGCCTGGCCGCCCGGCCTCGCCCGGTTCGGCCTCTCCCCCGCGC
>DASQNQ010000011.1:0-10577 GCA_035644895.1 Acetobacteraceae bacterium
CCCGGGGATCAGGCGGCCGAGGGTTGATGGACTGGCCTTGCGCCGCGCCGGTCGCGGAGGCAGGGTAATGATGTTGCGACGCGGCGCCCCGGGCACTGGTCCGGGGCGCCGCTTTCGCGAGGAGGGGTGACGAATGGCGTCCGCCGCCGAGCAGCTTGCGGCCAACCTCAACCTTGGCGTTCTGGCCAAGGCGACCGAGCTCAAGAAGCGTCTCTGGTTCACGCTGGGGGCGCTGATCGTCTATCGAATCGGCTCCTACGTCCCGGTTCCGGGCGTCGATGCGACCGTGATGGGCGAGATCCTGCAGCAGATGGGCGGCGGGATCCTGGGCATGTTCGACATGTTCACGGGTGGTGCGCTCGGGCGCATGACCGTGTTCGCGCTCAACATCATGCCCTATATCTCGGCATCGATCATCGTGCAGTTGATGACCACGGCGATTCCGTCCTGGGAGGCTCTCAAGAAGGAAGGCGAGACCGGGCGGAAGAAGCTGAACCAGTACACGCGCTACCTGACGCTGGTGATCGCCATCTTCCAGGCCTATGGCATCGCGATCGGGCTTGAGAGCCTTCAGGGCTCCTTCGGGGCAGCCGTGCACGATCCTGGCTGGTTCTTCCGGATTTCCTGCGTCATCACACTCGTCGGCGGCACGATGTTCCTGATGTGGCTGGGTGAGCAGATCACCGCCCGCGGCGTCGGGAACGGCATCAGCCTCATCATCTTCGCCGGAATCGTGGCCAACCTGCCCTCCGCTCTGGCCTCGACGCTGGAGCTCGGCCGGACCGGGGCCCTGTCCACCTTCTTCATCATCTTCTTCCTCCTGGCAGCCGTCGCGGTGATTGTCCTGGTCGTGTTCATAGAGCGCGCGCAGCGTCGCATCCCCGTGCAGTACCCAAAGCGGCAGGTCGGAAACCGGATGTTCGGCGGGGAGAACACGCACCTTCCGCTGAAGCTGAACACGGCGGGCGTCATGCCGCCCATCTTCGCATCGTCGCTCCTGCTGCTGCCGGCGACGTTCGCGGCGTTCCAGACGGACCGCACGCAGGAAAGCTGGCTCGGCGACGTCGCGAACCTGCTGGCGCACGGGCAGCCTCTCTACATGCTGCTCTACGTCGCCTTGATCGTGTTCTTCGCCTACTTCTACACGGCGGTGGTCTTCAACCCGCAGGAGACGGCGGACAACCTGCGCAAGTATGGCGGTTTCGTCCCCGGCATCCGCCCTGGTCAGGCGACTGCGGACTACTTCGACCGCGTCCTGACCCGGCTGACTACGGTCGGTGCCGCATACCTCGCGCTGGTCTGCCTGCTGCCGGAAATCCTGATCTCGCAGTACAGCGTGCCGTTCTACTTCGGCGGCACCTCGCTGCTGATCATCGTGACCGTCACCATGGACACTGTGGCGCAGGTGCAGTCGCACCTGTTTGCCCATCAGTATGAGGGATTGATCAAGAAGGCCCGGCTCGGTGGCCGTGGCACGCAGCCTGGGGGGCGTGGGCGATGAGGCTGATCCTGCTCGGACCGCCGGGGGCGGGAAAGGGCACGCAGGCCAAGCGGCTTGAGGAGAGCTACGGCATCGCCCAGATCTCAACGGGCGACATGCTGCGGGCCGAGGTGAAGTCGGGCTCCGACATTGGACGCGAAGCCAAGGCCATCATGGAACGCGGCGACCTGGTGCCGGACGCCATCATCACGGCCATGCTTGCGCTGCGGGTGCGAAAGCCGGATTGCGCCAAGGGCTTCATCCTGGACGGCTTTCCCCGGACGGTCCCACAGGCTGAAGCGTTGGACGTCATGCTGCGCGAACAGCAGATGTCGCTCGATCACGTCGTCGAACTGAAGGTGGATGACGGCGCGCTGGTGGAACGGATCTCCGGACGGTTCACCTGCTCGAAGTGCGGGGAGGGCTACCATGACCGGTTCAAGCAGCCCCGCGCGCAGGGCGTGTGCGACGTCTGCGCGAACACCGAGTTCACGCGCCGGGCGGACGACAAGGCGGAGACGGTCGCTGCCCGGCTCGAGGCGTATCACCGCCAGACGGCGCCGCTGCTTCCCTACTATGCAGCGCAGGGCAAGTTGAGGGCGGTGGACGGCATGGCTCCGATGGCAGAGGTCACCCGCCAGCTGGAGGCCGTGCTGGGTTCCAGTTGAGCCCTTGACATCCGGGTGTGGGGCGTAGTAACCCCGCGCCCTCGCGGAGCGGGGCGGTGCCCTTGCCCGTCCTTCGCCATTGCAACAAGGTTTGGACGACCCCGCCGGAGCGATCCGGCGCGACAGGGGGGCGAGCCCGCCCCGACAAGGAGAGAGGCCCCGTGGCGCGTATTGCCGGCGTGAACATTCCAACGAACAAGCGGGTGGCTATTTCCCTCCGCTACATCTACGGCATCGGCCCGAAGAACGCGCTGGACATCGTCCAGCAGCTCGGCATCCCCGAGGAGCGCCGGGTGAACCAGCTGACGGACGAGGAGATCCTCCGCATCCGTGAGCTGATCGACCGCGAGTACCGCGTCGAGGGTGACCTCCGCCGGGAGGTCGCGATGAACATCAAGCGCCTGATGGACATGGCCTGCTACCGCGGCCTCCGTCACCGCCGCGGGCTGCCCGTGCGCGGCCAGCGCACGCACACGAATGCCCGCACCCGCAAGGGCAAGGCCGTTCCGATTGCCGGCAAGAAGAAGGTGACGAAGTAAGATGGCCCGCGAACCGCGTGGTGGCGGCGCCGACCGGCGCCCCCGCAAGAAGGAACGGAAGAACATCTCTTCCGGCGTGGCGCATGTCCTCGCCTCCTTCAACAACACCATGGTCACCATCACGGACGCCCAGGGCAATGCGATCGCCTGGTCCTCGGCAGGCAGCCAGGGCTTCAAGGGTAGCCGGAAGTCCACCCCCTACGCCGCCCAGGTTGCGGCGGAGGATGCGGGGCGCAAGGCACGCGAGCACGGGATGGAGACGCTCGAGATCGAGGTCTCCGGCCCAGGCTCGGGCCGCGAGTCGGCGCTGCGCGCCCTGCAGGCGGTGGGCTTCTACGTGACCGCCATCCGCGACGTGACGCCCATCCCCCACAATGGCTGCCGCCCGCGCAAGCGGCGCCGCGTGTAAGGGACACGCAGCGCAACTGACGCCGGGGCAGGGAAGAGAACCGTGATCGAGAAGAACTGGCGCTCGTTGATCGAGACCAAGAAGGACGTTGAGTTCGGCGCCGACCCTGGCCGCACCGCGACCATCGTCGCGGAGCCGCTGGAGCGCGGGTTCGGCATGACGCTCGGCAACGCGCTGCGCCGCGTGCTGCTGTCCTCCCTCCAGGGGGCGGCCGTGACGGCCATCCGCATCGACGGGGTGCTGCACGAGTTCTCCTCCATTCAGGGCGTGCGGGAGGACGTGACGGACATCGTCCTCAACGTGAAGCAGCTCGCCATCCGCTACCAGGGCGACGGGCCGAAGCGCCTGGCACTGACGGCGACGGGGCCGGGCGAAGTGACCGCCGGCCGGATCCAGACGACCGGCGACATCGAGATCGCGAACCCCGACCTGGTGATCTGCACGCTCGACGACGGCGCGAAGCTGTCGATGGAGCTGACGGTCGACACCGGCAAGGGCTACGTGCCCGCCGCCGAGAACCGGCCCGAGGACGCGCCGATCGGACTCATCCCGGTGGACGCCGTCTACTCGCCGGTGCGCCGCGTGGCCTACCAGGTCCAGCCGACCCGCGTCGGGCAGAAGACCGACTACGACAAGCTGGTCCTGACGGTCGAGACGGACGGCACGGTGACGCCGGAGGACGCCGTCGGCATCGCAGCGCGCATCCTGCAGGAGCAGCTGCAGCTCTTCATCAACTTCGAGGAGCCGCGGGCGCGGGTGGTGGAGGAGGTCCGCGACGACCTGCCCTTCAACCGCAACCTGCTGCGGAAGGTGGACGAACTTGAGCTGTCGGTCCGGTCGGCGAACTGCCTGAAGAACGACAACATCGTCTACATCGGCGACCTCGTGCAGAAAACGGAGCAGGAGATGCTCCGCACACCGAATTTCGGCCGGAAGTCGCTGAACGAGATCAAGGAGGTCCTCGGCTCCATGGGCCTCAGCCTGGGCATGACCGTGTCCGGCTGGCCGCCCGAGAACATCGAGGACCTGGCGAAGAAGCTCGAGGAGCCGTTCTGAGGCGCCTCGCCTCGGCGGCACTGGTTTGAACTGGCGGCGGCGCGTACCTGCCGCTGCGGATAGGGAACGAAGACGATGCGTCACGGGGTTGCCGGCCGGAAGCTCGGCGTTACCTCCAGCCACCGGATCGCGATGCTCCGGAACATGGCAACCTCGCTGCTGAAGCACGAGCAGATCAGCACCACGCTGCCCAAGGCGAAGGAGCTGCGCCCGTATGTCGAGCGCATCATCACGCTCGGCAAGCGTGGCGGCCTGCATGCGCGCCGGCAGGCCTACGCGCAGATCATGGACCAGAAGGTGGTCGACAAGCTGTTCACCACGATCGCCGACCGCTACCGCACCCGTCAGGGCGGCTACTGCCGCGTGATGCGCGCGGGCTTCCGCCACGGCGACGCGGCGGAGATGGCGATCATCGAGCTGGTGGAGCGCGACGTGGCCGCGAAGGGCCTGGACAGTGGTCCGCGGCCGGAGCCGGTGGAGCAGGCCGAGGCCGCCTGAGGCTCCGGCTTCCTCACCACAGGTACAACCCAAGGGGCGCCGCAAGGCGCCCCTTGGCGTTTCAGGCTGCCGCCCGCGCGGCCCGTATCTCCAGCCGGGTCAGCCAAAGGCCCGCGGCGACGATCACGGCCACCCCGATAAGCATCGTCGGTCCAGGCACCTCGGCGAAGAAGATCCAGCCGAACAGGATGGCCCACAGGATCATCGCGTACTGCCAGGGCGTGACCACGGACGCCGGCGCGTAGACCAGCGATTGCGTCACCGCCAGGTGCGCACCCACACCGACCACGCCAAGCAGCATCAGCAGGCCCACATCAGCCCAGCTTGGCGTCACCCACCCGAAGGGCAGCAGCACCAGGCCGAAGAGCAACGCACCCAGCATCTGGTACACCGCCAGCACCGCCGCCGGCGTCGTCCGCAGCGCCCGGGTGCAGAGCAGGTAGCCGGAGTAGAGAACGACGCCCGCCACCGCCACCAGGCAGGGCAGCCAGCCGCTGTCGAGGCCCGCCCCGAGCGCCAGCAGCACGCCGAGGAACCCGATGGCCACCGCAGCCAGCCGCGCCGGCTCCAGGCGTTCCCCGAGCAGCAGCGCACCCGCGACGGCGACGAAGATCGGCATCGCCATCCAGAAGGCCATGGTGTCGGCCAGCGGCATCATGGAGACGGCCCAGTAGAAGGCACCGACCTCCAGCGTGCCGCAGGCGACGCGAAGGACCTGCAGCCGTCGCCGCCGCGGGCGCAGCAGCGCGGCGACGCCCCCGTCCCGCGGCAGCAGCACGGCGAGCACCGCGAGGGCGGCAATCGAGCGCAGCACGAGCACCTGTGCGACCGAGTAGGTGGCGACGAGCCACTTCCCGAGCACGTCGTTCAGCGAGAACATGAGCACCGCGACCGACATCAGCACGATGCCGGCCAGGTGCCGGTTGGGCTCGGCGCTCAAGGCCGGGGCAAGGGACGCGATGGCGGCACCAAGGCCTTAATCCGCCCGGATGTTCGCATCACGCACCAGCGTCGCCATCTGCTCGCGTCCCTCGCGCAGGAAGCGCGCGAAGTCGTCCGGCGCGCTGGCCACCGGCACGCAGCCGATCTGCACCAGCCTCTGCCGGATCGCGGGCTCCGCGATGGTCTCCGCCAGCGCACGGTACATGGCCTGGACGACCGGCGCGGGTGTCGAGGCAGGCCCGAGCAGCCCGGCCCACTCGTTCGAGTCGAAGCCTGGGAAGCCGCTCTCGTGGATCGTGGGCACGTCGGGCCGGCTCTCGACGCGTGTGGTGGTGCCGACGGCAAGGAAGCGCGCCCGCCCGCCATCCACCACGGGGCCCGCGGAGACCAGCGTGGTGAACACCGCATCGATCGCGCCCGCCGCCAGGTCCTGAGCCGCCGCCGCCCCGCCGCGGTAGGGCACGTGCACCACCTCGATTCCCGCCCGCCGCTGGAAAGCAATCAGGCCGAGGTGCCCTGCCGTCGCGTTGCCCTGGGTGCCGACAGTGAGCGTGCCCGGCCGCGCCTTCGCCGCGGCCACGAACTCGGCCAGTGTCCGGGCCGGAAAGTCGTTCTTCACCGCGACCGCAGAGGGGAAGGTCACCACCAGGCTTACGGGAGCGAAGGCAGTCGCGTAGTCGAAGGGAATGCCACGCAGCAACGACGGGTTCACGATGTGGGAGGACGCGTCCCACAGGAAGGTGTGCCCGTCCGTCGCCCGTGCCACCTCGCCCCCGCCGAGCGAGCCGGACGCCCCCGTGCGGTTCTCCACCACGAAGGTCTGGCCCAGGCGCTCCCCCATGCGGGGCGTGGTCACGCGCGCCGCGCTGTCCGCCGCCCCGCCGGCGGAGAAGGGCACGACAAGCCGGATGGAGCGGCTCGGCCAGCCGCCCTGCGCCCGGGCATGGAGGGCGGGCAGGGCAAATGCGGCGCCGAGCGCCGCGCGGCGGGTCAGGTCCATGGCGTCCTCCTGGGAATCGTTGCGTCGCACATCCCCCCGCCGCGCCCGGAGGTCAAGCGGGTCGCGCCCCGACGCTTCCCGCGGGGCCATGCAGGGTCCAAGCTGCCCTCCATGCCGCAGCACACGAATGACCTGTTCGGCGAGCCCGAGGATGCGTCACAGCCGCCCGCCGGGCCGCGCCCGCTCGCCGACCGGCTGCGGCCCGCCCGCCTGGCGGAGGTGGTGGGGCAGGATCATCTCCTCGGCCCCGAAGGCACGCTGACCCGCATGCTGGCGCGCGGCAGCCTGGCGAGCCTGGTGCTCTGGGGCCCGCCCGGCGTGGGCAAGACCACCATCGCCAGGCTGCTGGCCGAGGCGGCGGGGCTCCACTTCTCGGCGCTTTCGGCCGTCTTCTCCGGCGTCGCCGACCTCAAGCGCGCCTTCGAGGAGGCAAGGGCGCGCCGCGCCTCGCGCGCCGGGCGCGTCACGCTGCTCTTCGTGGACGAGATCCACCGCTTCAACCGCGCGCAGCAGGACGGTTTCCTGGGTGTGGTGGAGGAGGGGACGGTGACGCTGGTGGGGGCGACGACCGAGAACCCCTCCTTCGCGCTGAACGGCGCGCTGCTGTCACGCTGCCAGGTGCTGGTGCTGCGGCGGCTGGACGATGCGGCGCTGGAACGCCTCCTGGCGCGGGCCGAGGAGGCGGAGGGGATCGGCCTGCCGCTCGACGTGGCTGCGCGTGCCAGCCTCCTGGCCATGGCGGATGGGGACGGCCGCTATCTGCTCAACATGGTCGAGCAGCTCCTGGCCTTGCCGCCGGACTCGCCGCCGCTCGATCCGGTCGGCCTCGCGCGGCTGCTCGCGAAGCGGGCCGCGTTGTACGACAAGGACCGGGAGGAGCACTTCAAGCTCATCTCCGCGCTGCACAAGTCACTTCGCGGCTCCGACCCGGATGCGGCGCTCTACTGGTTGGCCCGGATGCTGACCGGCGGGGAGGACGCGCGCTACATCGCGCGCCGCCTGGTGCGCTTCGCGTCCGAGGATGTGGGCATGGCCGACCCGACGGCGCTGCCCGCCGCGCTGGCCGGGTGGGAGGCGTATGAGCGCCTGGGCAGCCCGGAGGGTGACCTCGCCCTGGCGCAGGTGGTGGTGCACCTTGGCACGGCGCCGAAGTCTAACGCGTTGTATGCCGGCTTCGGAGAGGCCATGCGCGCCGCGCGGGAGACGGGCAGCCTGACGCCGCCCGCGCACATCCTGAACGCCCCGACACGCCTCATGAAGGACCTCGGCTACGGGCAGGGCTACGCCTACGACCATGAGGCGGAGCACGGGTTTTCCGGCGCCGATTACTGGCCGGAGGGGATGGGTCGTCAGCGCTTCTACCGCCCGACGAATCGGGGGGCGGAGGCTGAGATCGGCCAGCGCCTGGGCGCGTGGGAGGATCTCCGGGCCGCCAAAGGCCGGCGCGAGTGAAGGGCATTCTTCTCGTCGCCGCGGGCGGGGCAGCCGGCTCGGTGCTCCGTCACCTTGTTGCACTTGCGCTGCCTCCGGCGGCTGCAGGAATTCCTTGGGCAACGCTCGCGGTCAACGTGGCGGGCAGCGCGGCGATTGGGGCTGCGGCGGCGCTCGGCGTACAAGGCGACCTGCGCCTCCTGCTGGTCACCGGCTTGCTGGGTGGCTTCACCACCTTCTCCGCGTTCAGCCTGGAAACGGCAACGCTGTTCGGGCGCAACCCGGTGCTGGCGGCGTTGTACGTTTCGGCCTCGCTGGCCCTCGGACTCGGCGCATTTGCAATAGGCTTCTACACTCTTCGCGAGTAGTTGCTTGTGCGCCACACGATGGCCGCAGCGCAACATAACAATCGCAGGTAGAGAGTAAGCCGTTATCTCTTTGAACCTGAACCATTGCAGGTTCCGGATTGTGCCATCCGCGTGAGGCTGGCAAACAAATGGCGCGCCTCCGGAGGTCCCAACGAGCCTTAAGGGACCAGGCAAATGTCGAACTTTACCCAAGTGTTCTATGAAGACTTCAACGGTAACTCGCTCGACCGTTCGATTTGGAAATCCCTCTATTCAGGTCAGCACGGCAATGGAATGTTCCGCTGGGACCCGAGCCAGCTCGAGATGGGCGATGGCAAGCTGACGATCGCAACCGAACGCGACGGCGGGTCCTGGATGGCCGGCGGGCTCTCCACCATTCCCGTTGGCCAGACCTATGGCAGTTATGAGTTCCATGCCCGCATGGATGCCGGGAAGGGCACGTCCGCCGTCATCCTGCTCTGGCCGTCGAACAACCAGTGGACCGACGAGGTCGACATCGTCGAAGCGCATCGCGGCGACCGGTCGGGCTTCGCCTTCGTGAACCACGGCGACCCGATGGTCACGAACTACATCGACCTCGACCTGACGCAGTGGCACACCTTCCGCCTCGACTGGACGCCAGGGGACCTGCGGCTGTTCGTGAACGGGAACCAGGTCAGCCAGATCACCCAGGACGTGCCCTCGCAGCCCATGTCGCTGTCCATGCAGACGCAGGTGCATGCCGCCTGGGAGAACTGGTTCGGCGGCGCGCCGGACGGATCCACGCCCAGCCGCGTCGAGCTGGAGGTGGACTGGGTCCGCGTCTCCTCCTACACGCCCGGCAGCGGCGATGGCCGGGGTGGACAAGTGGGTGGCATGTCGGTCGGCCAGGACAGGGGAACGAACCAGGACGGCGGCGACTGGCTCGCGAAGGCGTACGCCTATCTCGAGCGCGACGGCTTCTGGGAGGGTTCCTGGCGCAACCAGGTCTCGTCCGGCCAGATCACGGTCGAGGACGTCGCCGGGCGGCTCCAGGCTGGCCTCGGCAACCAGGACCTCCTTTGGTGAGCGAGCGCGCCGCCGGCCTCTCCGTGGCCGCCGACCGGCATGTCGGCCGGCGGATGCGGGAGAGGCGCGTGCAGCTCGGTCTATCCCTCGCGCAGCTCGCCTGCGCGCTCGGGGTGACCACGCAGCAGGCGGCGAAGTACGAGTCGGGGCGCAACGGCGTCCCGGCTTCCCGCCTGGGCACGCTCGCCGCGGCCCTTGGCGTGGAGGTGGGCTGGTTCTTCGAGGGGTTGGCGGAGCAGGGCACCTACACGCCCGAGCTGCCCACCCGCCCGCGCATGCTGCTCGACCTCGTGCGCGCGACGGGTCACCTGGAGGAGACCGGCCTCCTCGCCTTGTGCGAGGCCGCCCGTGCGCTGGCCGCGCACCGGGCCGCGCCGAACTAGCCCAGGCGCGCGCCAGTCATGCTAAAGCGCGCACCGCATGAACGTTCAGACCCGGACCGTCGCCGAAGCCGAAGCCGACACGCGGCTTGACCGCTGGTTCCGCCGCCATTTCCCCAACCTGACCCAGGGTGCGCTGCAGAAGATGCTGCGCACCGGCCAGGTCCGCGTGGACGGCAGGCGGGCCGAGGCGAACACACGCCTCGCGGCCGGGCAGGAGGTCCGGATCCCGCCGCTGCCCGCCGCCGCCTCCCGCCCCGCGCCGCTCGGCATCAAGCCGGTGTCGGAGCGGGACGCGAAGGAGCTGGAGCGGATGGTGATCCACCGTGACGAGCAGGTGATCGTCCTCGACAAGCCGCACGGCCTCGCCGTGCAGGGCGGGCCAGGCATCACGCGCAACCTCGACGCCATGCTGGATGCGCTGCGCTTCGGCGCGGCCGATCGGCCGCGGCTGGTGCACCGGCTGGACCGCGACACCTCCGGCGTCCTGATCCTGGCCCGCGATGCCGCTGCGGCCGCGCACCTCGCGAGAAGCTTCCGCGGCCGTGACGCGGAGAAGACCTACTGGGCCGTGGTGGTCGGTGAGCCGTCCCCGCCCGCCGGGCGCATCGACATGGCCCTGGTGAAGCAGGGCGGCGCCCGAGGGGAACGGACGACGGCGGCCGAGGAGGGCGACCCCGAGGCGGCGCGCGCCGTCACGGACTTCCAGACCCTGGACGTGGCGCGGCGCCGCGCGGCCTGGCTGGAGATGAACCCGCT
>DASQNQ010000012.1:0-5631 GCA_035644895.1 Acetobacteraceae bacterium
GCACGATGTCATCCTCCGCCTCCATGCCCTGTTCGGCCAGCATGGCGCGGGCCGGGTGGCGTTCGCCGACGGCGAAGGAGGCCGCGACCGAGGCCTGCGTCTGCCCGGCCCGGACGAAGCCGCTCTCGGCCCGCGCGCCGAGCGCGAGGCCGAGGCTGTCGAGCAGGATGGACTTGCCGGCGCCCGTCTCCCCGGTCAGCACGGTGAGGCCCGGGCCGAAGGAGAGGTCCAGGCGCTCGATCAGGACGACGTCGCGGATCGAGATGGAGTTGAGCACGGCCTGCGGCGGCGGCCCCTAGAACACGCTGCCGAGCACGCGGCGCACCAGGCCGGGCCGCTGCGGCTGTGCCGCCGTGCCGTCCACGAGCAGCGCATAGCTGTCCTGGTACCAGGGGCTGCCGGGGTAGTTGTGGCCGAGCACGGAAGCCGTGCGCCGCGCCTCCTCCGTCAGGCCGAGCGAGAGGTAGATCTCGGTCAGGCGGTGCAGCGCCTCCGGCACGTGATTGGTGGTCTGGTACTCGTCCACCACGCGGCGGAAGCGGCCGATGGCGGCCGTCCAGAGGCGGCGGCGCTGGTAGAAACGCCCGACCTCCATCTCCTTGCCGGCCAGGTGGTCGCGGGCGAGGTCGATCTTCAGCCGCGCGTCGCGGGCATAGGCGCTGCCGGGGAAGCGGTTCACCACGTCCTGGAGCGCGGCCATCGCCTGTTCCGTGGTGCGCTGGTCGCGCTGGGTGTCGTTGATCTGCTCGTAGTAGCTGAGTGCCCGCAGGTAGTAGGCATAGGCGATGTCGCGGTGCGCGGGGTGCAGCTGTATGAAGCGGTCCAGCGCGCCAAGCGCCTCCGTGTACCGGTTCCGCATGTACTCGCCATAGGCGGACATGAGGCGCGCATTGGTGGCGAAGGCGGAATAGGGGAACTCGCGCTCGACCGTGTCGAAGGTCTCGACCGCGCGCTGGTATTCCCGCGCCTCAAGCAGCTCCATGCCCCGGGCGTAGAGCGCGTCGGGGGAGGCTTCGGTCCCGGTGGCGCCGGGGCGCGTGTTCAGGGCGCGCTGGGATCCGTCCCAGGAACGAACGCCGTCGCCACCACAGGCGGCGAGCAGGCACAGGGCGGAAACGGAGAGGAGGCGTCGGATCATCTGGGCCCGGTCACGCGGATGGGCTGCCCCTATACCACGCTGCGCGGGGCGGGGGGCAAGGCGCCCCCCCAACCCTTTCGCCCCGTCAGGCGGTGGCCGGCGCGGCGGCGGCCGGCAGGCGGCTCTGCACGCCATCCGCAGGTGCCTCAACCTCGACCAGGCGCCAGGCGCCGCGGTCGGCGAACAGCGCCCGCAGCAGGCGGTTGTTCAACGCATGACCCGAGCGGCTGGCCCGGAAGCGCGCCGAGAGCGGTGCGCCGGCGAGGGCGAGGTCACCCACCACGTCGAGCAGCTTGTGCCGGACGAACTCGTCCGGGCGACGCAGCCCGCCGGGGTTCAGCACCATCGGGCCGTCCACCACCACGGCGTTCTCCAGGCTGCCGCCCTGGGCCAGCCCGGCCGCCCGCAGCCGCGCGATGTCCTCGGCCAGCGCGAAGGTCCGGGCATCGGCCAGCGCGCCGCGGAAGGTCGCCGGAGTGACGCGCAGCGATATCTGCTGCTGGCCGATCGCGGTGGCCGGGAAGGCAATGTCGAGGCTCGCCTCGAAGCCGGGCACGGAGGGCGGCAGCAGCTCGGCGAAGGCCTCGCCCTCCTCGACCCGGACCGGGCGCAGCACCTCGATGACCGGGGCGGCCGAGCCGAGCCCCACGGTGCCAGCGCAGTCGATCAGGAACACGAATGGCGCGGCGGAGCCGTCCAGGATTGGCACCTCCGGCCCGTCGAGATCAAGGAAGGCGTCCGTCACGCCGAGGCCGGCGAGCGCCGCCATCACGTGCTCGACCGTCCCGATGCGCACCTGCGGCGCTTCGGCCGCTGCGAGCGCCGTGCAGAGTCGCGTGTCCACCACGCGGTCGAAGCGCGCGGGCACCGACGCGCCAAGGTCGGTGCGCCGGAACACGATGCCGGTGCCCGCCGGGGCAGGCTTCATCTCCAGCCGCACGCGGCGACCGGTGTGAACGCCGACGCCGACGCAACCGATCGAGGATCTGAGTGTCCGGCGCTGAGCCCCAACGCCTGCAAGAAAACCGTCCATGCCACCTCCAAACGCCTGCCCGCCCCCCCGGGCAGGGTCCGCCGACTTTCGATCGACGGACGCGTGTTGCTCCCTCAGCAACGCGGCATTGACGTGAGACATGGCAGCTGGTGCCGCCCAACGCCATTCAAGCGTTGTTTCATCATATTACGTCGCAAGCCACTGAAAAGGCCCGATTTTTGCGGCGCATTCTTGCCGCTTTACTGCCCGAATCGGGCCGGGCGCGGCGGGGCGGTGAACGCTCCCGCCGCCGAATCGCATTCCGGCTAGTTCCCCTGGCGCCGCAGGAACGTCGGGATGTCGAGGCCCATCTCGTCCTGGTGCGGCGCGCGCGCTTGGTGACGGACCGGTGCCGGCTCGGCCCGCTGCGCCGGGGCGGGCTCGGCGGCCGGGGCTTCCGGCAGGGTGCGACGCATCAGGCTGCCCGTCGCACGCTGGAACAAGCTCTTGAAGGGGGGCGCCGCGGCGGGTTGCACCGCCGGGCGGGCCGAGGCGGGTGCGCGCAGCGCGGGTTCGCCGGCATTCTGCATGATCACCGGACCCTCACTTTGCGCGGAGGCCGGCGCTGCCTCCATCACCTGCGGCTGGGTGGCGGGTACCGTTTGGGCCGGCGTCACATGGGCGGGCGTCATGGCCGGGCGCTGGCCGCCGGGTTGGCTCACGGCCGCCTGGCGAGGCACGAAACCACCGGGGCTGCGCGTCGCGGGCTGCGGCTGCGGGGCCACATGCTGGGTCGCCACGGCCTGCACCGCGCCGCCGCCACCGACCGCGACGAGGCGCGGCCGCTCGGCCTCGCGCGCCACCTGCGCGTCAATGCCGGTTGCGACGACGGAGACGCGGAGCCGCCCGTTCATCGTCTCGTCCACCGACGAGCCGAAGATGATGTTCGCGTCCTCGTCCACCTCCTGGCGGATGCGGTTCGCGGCGCCGTCCACCTCGAACAAGGTCATGTCGTAGCCACCGGTGATGTTGATCAGCACGCCGCGCGCGCCGCGCATCGAGGTGTCCTCGAGCAGCGGGTTGCTGATCGCCGCCTCGGCAGCCTTCACGGCGCGGTCCTCGCCTTCGGCCTCGCCGGTGCCCATCATCGCCTTGCCCATCTCGGCCATCACCGTGCGGATGTCGGCGAAGTCGAGGTTCACGAGGCCGGGGTTCACCATCAGGTCGGTCACGCCGCGCACGCCCATGTAGAGCACGTTGTCGGCCATCTTGAAGGCCTCGGCGAAGGTCGTGCGCTCGTTCGCCAGGCGGAAGAGGTTCTGGTTCGGGATCACGATCAGCGTGTCCACGAACTGCTGCAGCTCCTCCAGCCCCTGCTCGGCGGCCTTGCGGCGCTTCGGGCCCTCGAAGTCGAAGGGCTTCGTCACGACGCCGACCGTCAGGATGCCACGCTCGCGCGCCATGCGCGCGATCACCGGTGCCGCGCCCGTGCCGGTGCCGCCGCCCATGCCGGCGATGACGAAGACCATGTGGCTGCCGTCGAGGTGCCGCGCCAGCTCCTCCGTCGCCTCCTCCGCCGCGGCGCGCCCGATCTCGGGTTTCGCACCGGCGCCGAGGCCCTGCGTCAGGTGCGGGCCGAGCTGCACGCGACGGTCGGCACGGGCATTCACCAGGCTCTGCGCGTCCGTGTTCGCGACGAGGAACTCGACACCGTCGAGGCCCATCGCGATCATGTTGTTGACGGCGTTCGTGCCGCCGCCGCCCACGCCCACCACGGCGATGCGCGGCGAGAAGTCCGTGTGCTGGTGCGCAGGCACGGTGAGGTTGAGGGTCATTTTGGCTCTCTCCTGGCTTGCTCGTCCGGCGGCGGCTGGATCTGTGTTGAGCGTTGGGTAGAAGGATGCCCGCAGGCTGGGTGGCAGCGTCATCAGATGCGCTCCCGTGCCCAGTCGAACAGGCGGCGGATGAGGCCCCGCGGACGGTCCGGCCCGGGTGCGACGTCGAGCACCGGCCGGCCCTCGCCGGCGGCCCAGGCAAGCAGCCCGGTGGCGGTCGCGAAGGCGGTGCCGCCGGCAGTGTCCGGCAGGCCGCGCACGGTGCGCGGGCGGCCGAGCCGCACCTGGCGGTCCAGGACGCGTGCGGCAAGCTCGCGCGCGCCGATGAGCTGGCTGGCGCCGCCGGTCAGCACGACGCGCGTGCCGGCCTCGGCCAGCACGCCAGCCGATTCCAGGCGGTCGCGGATCAGCTCGAAGGTTTCCTCCAGCCGGGGGCGGATGATGTTCACGACCATGGCGCGCGGCACGCGGGCGATGTGGTCGTCGTCCTCGCCGACCAGCGGCACGGGCAGCATCTCGCGCTCGTCCTCGGCGGCCGGCAGCACGCCGCCATGCAGCGTCTTGAGCCGCTCCGCGTGGTTGAGCGGCGTGGACAGCACGCGGGCGAGGTCGTTCGTCACCTGCCAGCCGCCGACCTGGATCTGCGAGGTGTGGATCAGCTGCCCCTCGCTGAACACGGCGATGGAGGTGGTGCCCGCGCCCATGTCGATCACGGTCGCGCCGATGCGCTTCTCGTCCTCGACCAGCGTCGCGAGCCCGGCCGCGAGCGGCGCGGAGACCAGCTCCTCCACCTCGAGGTCGCAGCGGGCGAGGCAGGCGCCGAGGTTGCGCAGCGCAAGCTGCGAGGCATCCACCAGGTGCACGCGCGCGCCGAGCACGTCGCAGACCATCCCGCGCGGGTCCTCGACGCCCGGGGTCATGTCCACCGTGTAGGACACGGCGGCGCCGTGGACGACCTCGCGCCCCTCCTCGTGGCTGCGGCGCCGCGCATCGGCGAGAATGGCGCCGAGGTCGGCCTCCGTCACCGCCCGTCCGCCCACATGATGCTGCACGTGCAGCAGGCGGGAGGCGGGCTGGCCGCAGGACAGGTTCACGATCGCGCCCGAGAGCTGGATGTCCGCCATCTCCTCGGCCTGGCCGACGGCGGCGCGGATCGCGCGCTCGGCCTCCTCAAGGTCGACGATCGAGCCGCCCTTCACGCCGCGGCCACGCTGCCAGCCGAACCCGAGGACGCGCGGCTCGCCATCGCCCTCGATGCGCGCGATCACGCAGACGACCTTGCTGGTGCCGATGTCGAGCACGCCGAATGGCCCGCCGCGCGCGTTGCGCCGCCGACGTTCGGGCTGGCCCTCGACGGGGATGGGCAGGCGTGAGAGGGCGTTCATCCGCGGGTATTCCCGGACCTTCGAGGGGGCGTTACAGGCGCGGCCTGCTCCGGCTGCGGCTGCTGCCGCACCACGAGCCGGTCCGGCATGCGCATGTCGACCAGGACGATGGGCCGGTCCAGCAGCGCGTTGCGGGCCTGCAGTTCGGAAAGCCGTTGCAGCGCGGGTGCCTCCTGTCCCTCGGGCAACAGCACGTCAGCGCCATTGTGCAGGCGGAGGTTCCACCGCCGCTCGCCGACACGCACCAGGGCCTGCGTGCGTGCGACGAGGTCGGGATGCGCCATCAACAGGTCGACGAGG
>DASQNQ010000013.1:0-7066 GCA_035644895.1 Acetobacteraceae bacterium
TACCTCGACGTCTTCCCCCTGATCCCGGAGCGCCGGCAGCGGCGCGCGCTCATCGCGCACTGGTACACGCCGCCCTACCTGGTGGACCTCGTCGACATCGTCCCCGGCCCGCAATGCGAGCCCGGCATCGCGGAGGGCGTCGTGCAGCTCTGCCGCGAGATGGGCAAGGTGCCGGTGCTGATGCGCAAGTTCGTGCCCGGCTACGTCGCGAACCGGATCCAGTCGGCCGTCCAGCTGGAGGTGCAGAAGCTGCTCGACGACGGCGTCGCGACGGCGGAGGAGATCGACACCGCCATCGTCCATGGCATCGCGCTGCGCCTGCCGATCCTCGGCGTGCTGGCCAAGGCCGACTTCACTGGCCTGCCCATGATGCAACACGCCGCCCGCAACAAGATGTACGAGCCGCCGCCAGCTACCGGCACCTCGCCCTCCCTCGACGCGCTGGTGGAGGCCGGCAGGACCGGCGTGATGTCGGGCGCGGGCTACTACGACTGGGGCGGGCGCGACCCGGCCGCCCTGTTCGAGGAGCGGGACCGACGGCTGCTCGCCCTCAAGCGCGCGCTGCGGGAAATCGGGACGATGGCCGGGGAGGGGCGGGACGCATGATCACCTACGACCTGAAGGGCAAGTCCGCGCTGGTAACCGGCGGCGCATCCGGTATCGGGCTTGCGACCGCGACCCTGCTCGCGCGGTCCGGCTGCGCGGTCGCCATCAACTTCCTGGCTGGCGACCCGCGCGGGCCCCAGGCCTGTGCCAGCCTGCGGGAAACGACGCGCGCGCAGGTAGTCGAGGCGCCGGGCAATGTGGCGGACGCGGCCGATGCCGCGCGGATGGTGGAGCGCGCGACGGCCGATCTCGGCCGGCTCGACTACCTCGTCAACAATGCCGGCACGCCCGGGACGAAGACCACCATCGCGCCCTCCGAGCTCGACCGCCTGACGGAGGAGCTGTGGGACACGGTGCTGCAGGTGAACCTGCTCGGCGTCTTCCGCTGCGCGAAGGCGGCCGCGCCCGCGCTGCGGGCGTCGCGCGGCGCCATCGTCAACATCGCCTCCATCGCCGGCATCAGCCATGCCGGGTCTTCGCCGGCCTATGGCGCGACAAAGGCGGGCGTGATCAGCCTGACGAAGAACCTGGCGCGCGGCCTCGCGCCCGATGTGCGCGTGAACGCGGTTGCGCCCGGCGCCGTGGACAGCACCTGGATGATCGAGTGGACCCCTGAGCAGCGGCGCGCCTCGGTGGACAACGCGCTGCTGAAGCGCCGCTGCACGCCGGAGGACCTGGCGGAGGTCATCGTCTTCCTGCTGGCCGGCGCAGGGATGGTGACGGGGCAGACGGTGGTGGTGGACGGAGGCCTGACGACCTGATGCCGCGCACCGATGCCGCGCGCTTCCTGCGCGACCTGCACGACCTCCGCCGCATCGGCGCCTACCGCACAGGCGTCCACCGGCCGACCTACACGCCGGAGGACATGGAGAGCCGCCGCTGGCTGATGGCCCGCATGGAGGAGGTGGGGCTCGAGCCCACGATCGACGGCATCGGCAACGTCTACGGGCGGCATAGCGGCGCCGGGCCGCACCTGCTGGTGGGCAGCCACATCGAGAGCCAGAACCAGGCGGGGTGGCTGGACGGCGCGCTCGGCGTGGTGGCGGGCCTCGCGCTCGCGCGCGCCGGGCTGCCGGTGGACGTCGTCGCCTTTGCGGACGAGGAGGGGCACTATGGCGGCTTCCTCGGCAGCCGGAGCATGATCGGGGAACTGCCGGAGGAGGAGATCGACCGGCTTCGCAACCGCTACCATGGCAAGCCGCTGCGCGAAGCGCTGCGAGAGGCGGGGCTCGAGGGGCGGCCGCGCACGGCGCTGGAGCCGGGGCGGCACAAGGGCTTCCTCGAGCTGCACATCGAGCAGGGCACGCAGCTTGAGAAGGCGGGCCAGAGGGTCGGCGTGGTGACGGGCATCGTGGCCATCTGGCAGTGGCGCATCACCATCACGGGCCAGCAGGACCATGCGGGTGGCACCACGATGGCGGAGCGGCGCGATGCGGGTCTCGCCGCGGTGCGGCTCCTCTCGGCCATCGACCAGCACTTCCCCCTGATCTGCGGCGAGCGCAGCACCTGGACGACGGGCCGGATCGCGCTGGAGCCCGGGGCGCCCTCCATCATCCCGGGCCGTGCCGAGATCCTGTTCCAGTTCCGCGACGTGTCGGAGGAGGTTCTTCGCCGCATGGAGGCCGGGCTGCGCGCGCTGGTGCAGGACAGCAATCGGCGCGAGCGCTGCACGGCGGAGCTTGAGGCGATGAGCCTTTCGAAGCCTGCGCTGTGCAGCCCGGCGATGCAGCAGGCGCTCGCCGACGCGGCGGAGGCTCTGGCGCCCGGCGCCTGGACGCGCATGCCCTCGGGCGCCGGTCACGATGCGCAGTACATGGCCAAGCGCATGCCGGCGGCGATGCTCTTCGTGCCCTCCATCGGCGGTATCAGCCACCACTGGTCGGAGGACACGCGGGAGGAGGACCTGGCGCTCGGCGTCGAGGTGCTGGCGGAAGGCGCCGCGCGCTACGTCGGGACTGGACAGGGTTAGCCTGCGCCGCCGCCGTGGCGGCGGCCAGCCTCGCACGCGGCCGGTCCCACCAGGCGATCCGCAGCAGCGCGGCGGGTACCTCCTCCTCGAAGCGGAAGCGGATGACGCGGGCGGGATTGCCGACCGCGACCGCGAAGGGCGGCAGGCTCTTCGTCACCACCGCGCCGGCCCCGACGCCATGCCGGTGCCGATCGAGATGCCCGCTAGCACGATCACGCCGTCGCCGAACCAGACGTCATGGCCGAGCGTGACGCGGTGGCTGCGACGCCAGTCGAAGAACCGCGCCTCATCCGCCCCTAGGTCGTCGCCGCTGGCGCGGGGCGTGAAGTGGTTCAGCGCCACAGGATCGAGTGGGTAGTTGCCGCGGTTGATGCGCGTGTGGCTCGCGATGGAGCAGAAGCGCCCGTTCGAGACGTGGGCGATCTGGCTGTCGTGGGCGACGCAGGAGTAGTCGCCCCTCTCCACCTCGGCCAGCGTCGTGCGTGCGCCGACCTCAGTCCAGGCGCCGAGCCGGCTGTCGCGCACCGGTGCGGTCGGGTCGATCAGCGGCTGGGCACCGAGCGTCTTCCCGACTGCCGCAGGATCCTGGAACGGCTGTGACAGGCGGCGCTCCACCCTGCATGCCGTGCATGTGTCGCGCAGCCGTCCGGGGACGGCAAGCGCGGCCGCTGCGTGCGCCGCCGACATGAGCTTGTCAGCCGGGTGTCATCAACCCGTCACCCACCTTGGGCTACAGCGCAGCTGAACACCGGGGTGCGTGGCATGCTGGAGCTTGAGGGTCTGACGCGGCGCTTCGGTGCCGTGACGGCGGTGGACGGGGTGAGCCTGCGCGTGCCCGAGGGGCAGATGGTGGGCATCATCGGTCGTTCGGGCGCGGGCAAGTCGACACTGCTGCGCATGGTGAACCGCCTCGTCGAGCCGTCGGCCGGATGCGTGGCACATGCGGGGCGGGAGGTGACGGCGCTGCGCGGCGCTGCGCTGCGAGCCTGGCGGGCGGACTGCGCGATGGTCTTCCAGCAGTTCAACCTGGTGGGCCGGCTGGACGTGCTGACCAACGTCCTGGTTGGCCGGCTCGGCCGGCGGCGCGGTGCCCTGGGGCTGGTGACGGGCGTGCTCAAGCGGTTCACGGCCGAGGAGCGGGCCATGGCCATCCGCGCCCTGGCGCGCTTCGACCTTGACGGTGTTGCGTTACAGCGGGCGGACACGCTCTCGGGCGGGCAGCAGCAGCGCGTCGCGCTCTGCCGTGCCCTGCTACAGCAACCGAAGCTGGTGCTCGCGGACGAGCCGATCGCCTCGCTCGACCCGCGGAACGCGCGACTGGTGATGGACGCGCTGCGGCAGGTGAACCGGGAGGACGGAATCACGGTGCTGACCAACCTGCACCACCTGGACACCGCACGGACCTATTGCGACCGGATCGTCGCCATGCAGGCGGGCCGCGTCATGTTCGACGGCCCGCCAGCCGAACTCACGCCCACCCGCGTCCGCGAGATCTACGGCGTGGCGGAGGAGGAGTTCGCCGACCCCGAGCCGCAGCACGCGTACGCGCGGCGCGCGCTCGGTCTCGCTGCGGCCTGACCTGCACCATCCGAGGAGAGAACCCGCCATGCTCACCCGTCGCCTGCTCGTCACCGGCGCTGCGCTTGCGCCATTCGGCGCCGCCGCCCAGCCGGCAACGCGCATGCCGGAGGCCGGCCGCCGTCCCTGGGCGCAGCAGGTGCCCCAGATTCGCCTCGGCCTGCTCGGTGGCGAGAACGAGGCCGACCGGCTCGGCCGGTACGAGGCTTATCGCGCGCTGATCGAGCACACCTTCGGCGTGCCCGCCCGGCTTTTCCCGGCTGCGGACTACGCCGGCGTCATGCAGGCCTTCAGCGCGCGCCAGATCGAGGGGGCGGCGCTCGGCGCTTCGGCGTATGCGGGCGCCTGGCTCGACACGAACGGGGGCGTCGAGCCGTTGTTCGTGGCGCGCGAGACAGATGGCAGCATCTCCTACATCGCCGTCATGGTGGCGCGGGCCGATTCGAACATCCGGTCTCTCGAGGACATGCGCGGCCGAGCGCTCGCCTGGGCGGACCCGAACTCCACCTCCGGGTACCTCATCCCGCGGTCGGAGCTGCGGAATGCCAACATCGACATCAACACCTACTTCTCCCGCACCGGCTTCGGTGGCGGGCACGAGCAGGCGGTGGTCGCGGTGATGCAGCGCCAGTATGACGCCGCGGTTACCTGGGCCTCCGGCCAGGGCGACGAAGCGCAGGGCTTCACGCGCGGCAACCTGCGCGCCATGGTCGAGAAGTGCATGCGGAACATGCGCGACCTTCGCGTCATCTGGCGTTCCCGCCCGATCCCGAACGGCCCCATGACGGTCCGGCGGGACCTGCCGGACGGGTTCAAGCGCGACTTCACGCAGTTCCACCTCGCGCTCGCCTCCGCCCACCCGCACATCTACGCACAGGTGGAGCGCGGCGGCGGCCAGGGCTACGCGCCCGTGACGCACGAGATGTTCGAGCCGATCGTGCAGCTCCGTCGCGACGAGGCCGCGGAGCGTCGCCGCCGCAGCTAGGCCGCCTCGGCCTGACGCACCGAGACCTCGGAATGATCGGCTTGTCCGCCACGCTTCCTGCCTGCGTCGACGCCGTGCAGCGCACGGAGCGCGCGTTTCGCGCCGCGCGCGCCGCACGGCGCCGGGCCACGCTGCTCGCGGGCGCGATCCTGCTCGCGTGTCTCTTCCTGTCGGCATGGATGAGCGAGGTGCGCCTCGAGACGCTTGCGGCGGGCATTCCCCGAATCGGCGAGTATTTCGGGCGGATCCTTCCCACCCTGCGCTGGGAGGTCCTCTTCGCAGATTGGGAAACGGAGGGCAGCCTTGCCGCCTGGTTCTATCGCGCGGACAAGTGGGCCCTGCTCATTTTCGAGACGGCGCAGATGGCGCTGCTCGGGACGCTCGGCGGCGGGGCTGTCGCGCTCGGCCTTTGTTTCTTCGCTGCGCGCAACCTGGCACCTGGTGGCACGGCGTACCACTTGGCGCGACGGACGCTCGAGTTCTGCCGCACGGTGCCGGAGATCGTCTTTGCCTTGATATTCGTCTGGGCCTTCGGTGTCGGTGCGCTGGCCGGCATCCTGGCCATCGCACTGCACACTGCCGGCGCGCTGGGCAAGCAGTTCGCAGAGGTCGCAGAGAACGCTGATCCCGGTCCGCCGGAAGCCGTGCGTTCGACGGGTGCCGGTTGGATCCACCAGATGCGGTTCGGTGTCCTGCCGAAGGTGCTGCCGAACTTCCTGAGTTACGCGCTGCTGCGCTTCGAAATCAACCTGCGCGGCGCGAGCGTCATCGGCTTCGTAGGTGCCGGCGGGATCGGCGAGGAACTGTATCACGTCATCGCGTTCAACTACTACGAGGAGATCAGCGCGATCATCGTGATGATCATCCTCTCGGTCATGGCGATCGACATCCTCTCTGAACGCTTGCGCCACAGGCTCATCCTGGGTGCCGCACAGGGACCGGCGCGCAGCCGGAGCGCCCGCATCCAGGCGTTCCTTGCCGTGGCCGCAATCGGCTGGGTCGCCGCGCTGTTCTGGTGGTTCGGGATAACGCCGCAGCGGCTGTGGAACGGTCTTTCGGGCCTTGGGACCATCCTGGTGCTCATGGTGCCGCCCTCGCCGGGTGAGCTATGGCTCGACATCCTGAAGGGGCTTGCCGAGAGCGTTGCGATGGCATTCCTCGGGACCTTTGTGGCGGCGCTCATCGCCGTGCCCCTGGGGTTCCTCGGCGCAGGGAACGTCTTGACGAACACGCTTGCGCGCCTTTCGCTGCGGCGCGTGTTCGACGGCTTTCGCGGCGTCGACCAGCTCATTTGGGCGCTCGCCTATGTGCGGGCGGTCGGCCTCGGGCCACTCGCCGGCGTCCTGGCCATCGCGACGGCCGACATCGCCGTGCTCGCCAAGCTCTACGCCGAAGCGATCGAGAATGCGGAGCGCCGGCAGGCCGAGGCGGTGGATGCTGCGGGTGGCCGGCGTGTGCATCGCATCCGCTTCGGCCTGTTGCCGCAGGTACTTCCGGTCATGCTGTCGCAGGCGCTCTATTTCTTCGAGAGCAACACACGGTCGGCTGCCATTCTCGGCGTCGTCGGCGCCGGTGGGATCGGGTTGCAGATCGCCGAACGGATCCGTGTGCGCCACTGGGACGAGGTGGCGTTCATTATCTTGCTGATGATCGCGACGGTCGCCGCCATCGATCGGCTCAGCGCGCGGATACGGCTCCGCCTCATCGGCCGGTGCGAGGGCAGCGTCGCCGGCTGACGAGAAGACCGATCCGCAAGAGGCAGACGCCGGCTGCTGAATCGCCGCCGGCTTTCTGGACGCCAGGTGGGACCATGCGGCGCGCATGTCGGCCGGACTCCGGTGGCCATTCCTCTCGATCAGCCAGCCGGCGGGTCGTGTCCCGGGTGATGGTGTAGGAGGCCGCCGCCGTAACGGTGGCGGCCATCGTGG
>DASQNQ010000014.1:0-11512 GCA_035644895.1 Acetobacteraceae bacterium
GAGCCAGCCGGCCTGCGCGCGGGTCCAGCCCCTAGCCGCGGCCACGGCCTCGACCGGGGCCCAGCGGTCCCCGGCCGTCCCGGGCCCGGCGCCCGCCGCCTCCTGCGCCTCCCAGGTTGCGCGGAGGAAGTGCTCCTCGGCGGCTGCAAGCCGGCGCCGCGCCTGTGCCACGCCGCGCGCGATCAGGCCACGCCCGGGCGCCGCGAGCAGCGCCAGCGCGAAGGCCGCGCCGCCCGCCAGGACCACGGCCGCGCCGGTCGGCAGTTCCGGGCGGTGGGCCGAAACCAGCGCGCCGCCGGCGCCGCAGAGCGCGCCGATCGCGGCCGAGAGGGCGAGCATGCGCGGCAGGCGGTGCGTCAGCAGGCGGGCGGTGGCCGCCGGCAGCACGAGCAGCGCGACCACCAGGATCAGCCCGACTGCCGGCAGCCCCGCCACGGCGACCGCCACGATCAGGCCGAGCAGCAGCAGGTCCACCCGGCCGACGGCCAGCCCCTGCACGCGCGCGAAGTCCGGGTCGAAGCAGGCGGCCCGCAGCCGCTGGAACGCTGCCAGCACCAGCAGCAGGGTCGCCGCCGCCACGCCGCCCGCGACCAGCGCATCCTCCGCCCGCATCGCCGCCGCCTGGCCGAGGATGAACTTCGAGAGGCCCGCCTGCGCCGCCGCCGGCTGCGTCTGAAGCCAGGAAAGGATGGCAACGCCGGCGGCATAGAAGGAGGAGAGCACGATGGCGATCGCCGCGTCCTCCCGGATGCGGCGGGTCCGCGCCAGCGCCTGCACCGCGAGCACGCCGAGGATGCCCGCGACGGCGGCGCCGGCCAGCAGCGGCGGCAGGGCGCGCGGGTCGCCGCCGAGCGTCGCCGAGATCAGCGCCGCGATCGCCACCCCCGGCAGCGCCGCGTGCCCGACCGCGTCCGCGACCAGCGCCCGCCCGCGCAGCAGCGCGAAGGCGCCGACCGTGCCCGCCGCGAGGCCGAGCAGCGCGCAGCCGGCCAGCACGACCGCCGTGTTGTACGGGATCATCGCCCGGCGCCCACCGTCGCCTGGTCGAGCACGGAGAGCCGCGCGCCATAGGTCTGCGCCAGGTTCGCCTGGGTGAAGGCCTCCGCCACCGGGCCCGCCGCGAAGACCCGCGCGTTGATGAGCATGACGTGCGCGAAGTAGTCCGGCACGGTGCCGAGGTCGTGGTGCACCGCGACCACGCTGCGGCCGCGCGCCACGAGATCGCGCAGCACGGCGACGATCGCCTGCTCGGTCGCCGCGTCCACCGCCGCGAAGGGCTCGTCCATCAGCACGAGGTCTGCATCCTGCGCCAGCGCCCGCGCGAGGAACACCCGCTGCTGCTGCCCGCCGGAGAGGCGGCCGATCTGCCTGTCCGCGAGCTCCGCCATGCCGACCTGCGCCAGCGCGTCGCGTGCCGCGTCCCGGTGGCGGCGCGGCACGGGCCCCCACCAGCGCATGCGCGGGTAGCGCGCCATCGCCACGACATCGAGGGCGGTGGCCGGAAAGTCCCAGTCCACGGAGGCGCGCTGCGGCAGGTAGCCGACCCGGTCCCGCACCTCCTCCAGAGGCCGCCCGAAGAAGCGCACCTGGCCCGACAGCGCCGGCACCAGCCCGAGCGCCGCCTTGATCAGCGTGCTCTTGCCCGCGCCGTTCGGGCCGACGATGGCCGTCAGGCCGGGGGGCGCCGCCCAGGTCACGTCCCAGACCGCCGGGCGCTCCCCATAGGCGACCGTCAGGTGCTCGACCGAGAGCGGGGCGGGGGACAGGCTCACGCCGCCAGCCGCCCGTTCAGCCCGCGCGCAGGCACCTGCCCGCCCAGCGCCCGGGCGATGGTGGTGATGTTGTGGTCCATCATGCCCTCATAGGTGCCCTCGTAGGTGCCGGCGCGGCCCATCGCGTCCGAGAACAGGTTGCCCCCGAGCACGACCCGCTGCCCCCGCGCGCCCGCGCCCTCGATCAGCGCGCGGACGGCGCGGTCGGGGACCGAGCTCTCGGCGAAGACCGCGGGCACGCGGCGCTCGGTGATCTTGCGGACCAGCGCCTCGATCGCGGAGAGGTTCGCCTCCGCCTCGGTGGACAAGCCCTGGATGCTCTCGATCTCGAGCCCGTAGCGCGCCCCGAAGTAGGAAAAGGCGTCATGGGCGGTGACGAGCACGCGGGCGTTGCGGGGGATGGAGCCGATCGCCTCCCGCGCATAGGCGTCCAGCCGGGCGAGGCGGTCGCGGAAGCGGCCGAGGTTGTCGTTCAGCCTCTCGCGCACATCGGGCAGGAGCCGGCCGAGCGGGCCCTCGACCGACCCGGCGGCCTCCGCCCAGAGGGTGGGGTCCATCCAGACATGCGGGTCGGCCGCGTCCGGGTAGTCCGGGTTGGCGCGCAGTCGCTCGCGCGGCAGCGACTCGGCCACCAGCACCACGGGCTTCCCGGCGGCGCGCACGCGGTCCAGGACGTCGCCCATCCGGCCTTCCAGCCTGTGGCCGTTGCCGAAGACGGCGTCGGCGCCGAGCAGGCGGGCGATGTCGGCCCGTGTCGGCCGGAACAGGTGCGGGTCCACGCCCTCGCCGACGAGCGTGTCGACGCGCAGCGCGCCGCCGGAGACGTCGCGCACCATGTCGCCCACCATGGCCACCGTCGCGACGACGCCGCGTGCCGGGCGGGGCTGGCCGAGGACCGGCAGCGGCAGCATGGCCCCACAACCGAGCAGGAGGGACCGGCGGAGGATTGTTGAACCCTTGTTCACCTGTACCTCTCTTCAGTCATCATGGCTGTGCAGGCGTTCATATTTGCAAGCTGAATCAGTAGCTTGCTACGAGATGCGCACATGGCGCCCAGGCCGTGCCACGTCAAGCGGCTGGACGCGGGGCGGCAGGGGCGCGAGGGTCGCGCCCGTTACAGGGTGATCGGGTGGCAGGAATGGCCGTGCGGACGAGGATCGGCGACGACCAGGTGGTGGAGCTCGCCGAGATGTTCCGGCTGATGAGCGACCCGACGCGCCTCAAGATCATCCTGGCCTGCCTCGATGCGCCGATCTCGGTCGGGGACATGGCGGATGGCCTTGGCATATCCGCCTCCCTTGTCTCCCATCACCTGCGCCTGCTGCGTGCGGCACGGCTGCTGCAGGCGGAGCGGCGGGGCCGGCAGGTCTTCTACGTGGTCGGCGACAGCCACATCCGGTCCATGCTGACGGACATGGTCGACCACGTCGCCGAGGGCGAGGCGGAGGTCGAGACTGCGCCGGGTGGCTGACCGCGGGACATGCGATTGCAGAGCCTTGCAGTTGCCGCGGGGCGCCTCACTTGTGCGTTGCGGCACCCGCCACTATGGTCCGCCCGCCCCGCGGAACCGCCTGTGAACAGGTGAGAGGCGCGGGGCACCGCGGCCCAGGGGCCGGCGGCGTGGGCGAGGCGGGTCACTGGGCGCGGCGACGCGCCGGGGCGGTTGACGGGGTGGAGCGGGTGAACGGTTCGCGTATCGGCAATTGGACTCGTCGGCTGGCCGGCGCCGTGATGGCCGGGCTTACCGGCCTCGCTTCTGTGCCCGCGCTGGCGCAGGGGGCTGGCCAGGGGGGCGAGGGGACGGCCATGCTCGGCGCGCCGATCCCCTGGGGACTCGGGCTGCAGCCCTCGGGCGGGCCCATCAAGGACGCGATCTCGGACTTCAACGCGCTGGTCTTCTGGATCATCGTCGCGATCACGATCTTCGTGGCCATCCTGCTCGCCTACTGCATCTGGAAGTTCCGGGCCGAGGTGAACCCGAACCCGTCCAAGACGAGCCACAACACGATGCTGGAGATCGCCTGGACGGTGGTCCCGGTGCTGATCCTGGTGGTGATCGCCATCCCGTCCTTCCGCCTGATCTACTACCAGGACCGGGCGCGCGACGCGGAGATGACCATCAACGTGCAGGGGCGGCAGTGGTACTGGCACTACCAGTACCCGGACCACGGCAACTTCGCCTTCGACAGCTACCCGATCCAGGAAGGTGACCTGCAGCAGGGCCAGTTGCGGAATCTCGACGTGGACAACCCGCTGGTGATCCCGGTGGGCGCGAACATCCGCATCCTGACGACCGGGCACGATGTCATCCACTCCTTCTTCGTGCCGTCGCTGGGCGTGCAGAAGTACACCATCCCGGGCCGGACGCTGGAGACGTGGATCCGCGCCGACCGGCCAGGCATCTTCTACGGTCAGTGCAACCAGATCTGCGGCGTGAACCACTGGTTCATGCCCATCGTGGTGCGGGCCGTGCCGGCAGCCGAGTTCCAGGCCTGGACGCAGGAGGCGCGCACGCGCTTCGCCCAGGGCGGGGAGACGGCGCCTTTCACCACCCGGATCGCGGAGGCCCGGCCCTAAGGCCGGCTCCGGCAGCATCGAGAAGCGGACAACGCACATGGCGAGCGCGGCAGGACACGCCGATCACGACCACAAGCCCGGCTTCGTGGCCCGGTGGCTCTTCTCCACCAACCACAAGGACATCGGCACCCTCTACATCATCTTCTCCCTCGTCGCTGCGTTGGTCGGCGTCGGCATCTCCTTCCTGATGCGGCTGGAGCTGCAGCAGCCAGGGATGCAGATCTTTGCCGACGGGCAGATGTGGAACGCCTATGTCTCGGCCCATGGGCTGATCATGGTGTTCTTCGTGATCATGCCCGCGCTGATCGGCGGCTTTGGCAACTGGTTCGTGCCGATCATGATCGGCGCGCCGGACATGGCCTTCCCGCGGCTGAACAACATCTCGTTCTGGCTGCTGGTGCCGTCCTTCCTGCTGCTGGCGGGCAGCCTCTTCGTGGGCGGCGGACCCGGCGCCGGCTGGACGATCTACCCGCCGCTGTCGGATGACACCTACCAGTCCGGCCCTGCGATGGACATGGCGTTGTTCGCGCTGCACCTGGCCGGCGCGTCCTCCATCCTCGGCGCGGCCAACTTCATCACCACCATCTTCAACATGCGCGCGCCCGGCATGACGCTGCACAAGATGCCGCTCTTCGTCTGGTCGATGCTGGTGACGGCGTTCCTGCTGCTGCTGGCGGTTCCGGTGCTCGGCGGCGCGATCACCATGCTGATCACGGACCGCAACTTCGGCACGGCCTTCTTCGACCCGGCGGGCGGCGGCGACCCGGTGCTGTTCCAGCACCTGTTCTGGTTCTTCGGCCACCCCGAAGTCTACATCATGATCCTGCCGGCCTTCGGCATCGTGTCCCACGTGGTGTCCACCTTCAGCCGCAAGCCGGTCTTCGGCTACCTCGGCATGGCCTACGCGATGGTCGCGATCGGCGTGGTGGGCTTCATCGTGTGGGCGCACCACATGTTCACCTCCGGCATCGACGTCGACACGCGCGCCTACTTCATGGCGGCGACGATGGTGATCGCCGTGCCGACGGGCATCAAGATCTTCTCCTGGATCGCCACCATGTGGGGCGGCTCCCTCCGGCTCGACACGCCGATGCTGTTCGCCATCGGCTTCATCTTCCTGTTCACCGTCGGCGGCGTGACGGGCGTGGTGCTGGCGAATGCGGGCATCACGCAGATCCTCCACAACACCTACTACGTCGTGGCGCACTTCCACTACGTGCTCAGCCTGGGCGCCGTCTTCGGGATCTACTGCGGCTTCTACTACTGGATCGGCAAGATGTCGGGTCGCCAGTACCCGGAGCGTTGGGGTCGGATCCACTTCTGGCTGACCTTCGTCGGCGTGAACCTGACCTTCTTCCCGATGCACTTCCTGGGCAACCAGGGCATGCCGCGCCGCTACCCGGACTACCCGGATGCCATGTGGGGCTGGAACCTCGTGGCCTCGGTCGGGTCCTACATCGCGATCGCGTCCTTCCTGGTGTTCTTCTACGTTGTTTGGCTGACCTTCCGCCGTGGCGAGCAGGCGGCCGCGAACCCCTGGGGCCCGGGTGCGACGACGCTGGAATGGCAGGTGAGCAGCCCGCCGGCCTTCCACACCTTCGACGAGCTGCCGCGGGTCAGGTAAGGGCAGCATGAGCGGCACCGCAGCCGAAGGGAGGGGGGCGCAAGCCCCCCTTACCGCATCCTCCGACATCTCCGAGGTCCGCGACTGGGTCGCGCTGCTGAAGCCGCGAGTCATGTCGCTGGTGGTCTACAGCGGGCTTGCCGGGCTGCTGGTGGCGCCGGGCAGCCTGCACCCGGTGCTGGCGGTGACCGCCATCCTGTGCATCGCGGTCGGCGCAGGTGCGGCGGGCGCCATCAACATGTGGTACGACCGCGACATCGATGCGGTGATGCGCCGCACGGCGAGCCGCCCGATCCCGGCCGGGCGCGTGCAGCCCGACGCCGCGCTCGGGTTCGGCATCCTGCTGGCCGTGGCGTCCGTCCTGGTCCTCGGCCTCGCCACCAACTGGGTGGCGGCCTTCGTGCTGGCCTTCACCATCTTCTTCTACGTCGTCGTCTACACGATGTGGCTGAAGCGCCGGACGCCGCAGAACATCGTCATCGGCGGCGCGGCCGGCGCCTTCCCGCCAGTGGTGGGGTGGGCCGCGGTGACGGGCGACGTCACGCTCGTGCCCGCGATCCTGTTCCTCATCATCTTCGCCTGGACGCCGCCGCATTTCTGGGCGCTCTCGCTCTGGGCGCATGGCGACTACGCGCGGGCCGGCGTGCCCATGCTGCCCGTCGTCTCGGGAGCGCGGGAGACGCGGCGCCAGGTGCTGCTCTACAGCATCCTCCTCGCGCCGCTCGGGCTCCTGCCCTGGGCGGTCGGCTTCTCCGGCCCCGCCTACGCGGTCGCGGCGGCGCTGCTCGGCGGCGTGTTCGTCTGGCGCGCCTGGCAGGTCTGGCGGGAGCCTCAGGACGAGGGCGGGCGCAGCCTCGCCAGGGACGCGGCGGCGAAGCGGCTGTTCGGCTTCTCCATCCTCTACCTCTTCGCCCTCTTCGGCGCGCTCACCCTCGACCGGCTGCTCCTCGCATGACGCCCGAGGAGCGGGCCGCCTTCGCGAAGCGGCGTCGGGCGCGCAACTGGGCCATCCTGTTCGCCCTCTTCGGGCTCGTCGTCCTGTTCTACTTCATCGCCATGGCGCGGCTGACCCGCGGTTGAGCCGGGCCGTGACCGGAACCAGATGCAGGCCATGAACCCGGATCTTGCCCGCCGCAACCGCCGCGTCGCCGGCATCGCCTTCGGTGTCGTGTTCACCATGGTCGGCGTCTCCTTCGCTGCGGTGCCGCTGTACGACCTGTTCTGCCGGATGACGGGCTTCGGCGGCACGCCCATGATCGGCCAGGCCGCGCCCGCCCAACCGGGCGAGTTGGTGGTGACCGTGCGCTTCAACGCCAACACGCACCCCAACCTGCCCTGGCGGTTCGAGCCCGCGCAGCCCGCCACGCAGCTCCGCGTGGGCGAGGAGGGGGTGGGCTTCTACACCGCCCGCAACATCGCGGACCGGCCGGTAACGGGCGTCTCCACCTACAACGTGACGCCCGAGGTCGCGGGCAAGTACTTCCACAAGGTCGCGTGCTTCTGCTTCGAGGAGCAGACGCTCGCACCCGGGCAGCAGGTGGACATGCCGCTCGCCTTCTGGGTGGACCCGAAGATCGCCGAGAACCCGAACACGCGCGGCATCCGCACCATCACCATCAACTACACCTTCTTCCGGACGCTGGCGGATGCCGAGCGGGCCGGGGCCATGGCCAGCGCCGGGCCGCATGTCGGGCGCGCCGCCGCGCCGACCACAACCCGATAGCATTCCGGCGTTTTCGCCCCCAGGGCGGGCTTGATCCCGGCACCCTTTTCGGGATTGATGCGCCGCACCGATGGCGGGAGCGAACCCCGCCCAGTGATCCAGGACGCGTGATGGCCAGCAGCACCCAAAGCCAAGCGGGCGGCGAGCACGCCTCCCAGTACAAGCACCCCTACCACCTGGTGGACCCCTCGCCCTGGCCGCTGGTGGCAGCGTTCTCAGCCGGGGCGCTCGTCCTCGGGATCATCCTGAAGGCCCATTACGGGACCTGGTGGATGCTCGGCCTCGGCGCGACGGGCGTGGTGGCGACCATGTTCCTCTGGTGGCGCGACGTGCTGCGGGAAAGCCGGACGCCGGGCCTGCACACCTCCGTCGTGCGCCTCGGGCTGCGCTACGGGATGATCCTGTTCATCGCGTCGGAGGTGATGTTCTTCGTCGCCTTCTTCTGGGCGTACTTCCACTTCGCCATCTACCCGGAACACGTCTCGGGCGCCGCGACCGCGATTTGGCCGCCCCAGGGCATCCAGACCTTCGACCCCTTCGGCCTGCCCTTCCTGAACACGATGATCCTGCTCCTCTCGGGCTGCACGGTCACCTGGGCGCACCATGCGCTGCTGCACGGGGACCGGAAGGGGCTGATCCAGGGGCTGGCGCTGACAGTGTTCCTCGGCATCGCGTTCACCGGCTTCCAGATCAAGGAGTACATGATCGCGCCCTTCTCCTTCACAGGCGGCGTGTACCCCTCCACTTTCTATCTCGCGACCGGCTTCCACGGCTTCCACGTCTTCGTCGGCACCGTGTTCCTGGCCGTCTGCCTGTTCCGCGCCATGCGCGGCCATTTCACCCCGCAGCGCCACTTCGGCTTTGAGGCCGCGGCCTGGTATTGGCACTTCGTGGACGTGGTGTGGCTGTTCCTCTTCGTCGCGGTCTACTGGTGGGGCGCCGGCGAGATCGCCGCCCACTGACCATCCCGGCACGCCATCGCGCCCCGTCCGCGCCAGCGGGCGGGGCCTTTGGATTCCAAGCCGTCCCATGCGCCCGCGCCGCCTGCTGATCCCCGCGCTCGTCGCGCTCCCGGTCCTGGCAACCCTGCTCTGGCTCGGCACCTGGCAGGTCGGGCGGCTGCATTGGAAGACGGACCTCCTCGCCCGCATCGCCCTGGCCGAGGCCGGGCCGGCCCTGCCGCTCGCCCCTGCGCCCGAGCCCTGGACGAAGGTCGCCGCCACAGGGCGCTTCGACCATGGGCGGGAGGTGCGGCTCGGCCTCGAGGCCCGCGGGCCGGTCTTCGGCGCGCGCCTCCTCACGCCCCTGATCCGGGAGGGCGCGCCGCCGATCCTGGTGGACCGCGGCTGGATCCCGACCGACCGCCCCGCCGCCATCGCGCGGCCCGAGGACGAGGTCCGGGTCGAGGGCTTCGTCCGCCCCGGCGACAAGCCCAACCTCTTCTCCGCCCGCGACGACGCGGCGAACCGCCACGTCTTCACCTTCGACCCCGAGGCGGTCGGCGCCCTGATCGGCCTGCCGGACCTCGCGCCCTACGGCCTCGTCGCGCTCGGCCCGCCGGGGACGCTGCCCGAACCCGCCCGCCATCTGCCGAGGCCGAGCAACAATCACCTCGGCTACGCGATCACCTGGTACGGGCTCGCGCTGTCCCTCATCGGGGTCTTCGCCGTCTGGGCCCGCCGCAGACCGGGAGACGCCTGATGGCCAGCACCGCCTACGAGACGTGCAAGCAGGAGTTCGGCCGCATCGGCGCCCTCGGCGAGGCGGCCGGCATCCTGCACTGGGACGCGAGCGCCATGATGCCCCCGGGCGGGGGCAACGCCCGAGGGGAACAGCTCGCGGCGCTGGCCGGCGTGCAGCATGAGCTGATGACCTCCGCGAAGCTCGGCGCCGCGCTGGCCACGGCCTCCGCGGAGGGGGAGTGGGATGCGGCGAACCTCGCGCTGATGCGCCGCGCCCATGCCCGTGCCACCGCCGTGCCGACCGCGCTGGTCGAGGCCGCGGCCAAGGCCAGCGCCGCCTGCGAGATGGTCTGGCGGCAGGCGAAGGCGCAGAACGACTTCGGCCAGGTCGAGAAGCTGCTCACGGAGGTGGTCGCGCTGCAGCGTGAGACGGCGCAGGCCCTCGGCGCCGCACTCGGGATGGACCCCTACGACGCGCTGATGGATGGCTACCAGCCCGGAGTGACCGCCGCCGAGGTGGAGCCGGTCTTCGCCGCCTACGAGGCCTTCCTGGCCGACGCCCTGCCGCGCGCCGAGGCCCTGCAGGCGCGCCGCCCGGCGCCCCTGCCGCTCCCCGGGCCGTTTCCGGTGGACGCGCAGCGCCGCCTCTGCCGGAACCTCGCCGAGCGCGTCGGGCTCGAGTTCAAGCATGCACGCCTGGACGAGAGCCTGCACCCCTTCTGCGGCGGCAACCCGGCCGACATCCGCATCACCACCTTCTACGACGAGGCGAACGTCGCGAAGGCGCTGCTCGGCGTGCTGCACGAGACGGGGCACGCGATGTACGAACGCCACCTGCCGGCCGGCTGGGCGCGCCAGCCGGTGGGCGAGGCCGCGGGCATGGCCGCGCATGAATCGCAGTCCCTGATCGTCGAGATGCAGGCCTGCCGGTCCGATGCCTTCCTGTCCTTTCTCGGCCGCGAGCTGCACGCGACCTTCGGCGGCGACGCGGCGCCCTACGCCCCAGCGAACCTCGCCGCCCTGTGGCGGCGCGTCGGGCGCGGCTTCATCCGCGTGGATGCGGACGAGCTCACCTATCCGGCGCATGTCATCTTCCGCTTCCGGATCGAGCGCGCGCTCATCGGCGGCGCAATCGAGGTGCGCGACCTGCCTGCTGCCTGGAACGAGGGCATCCGGTGCGCGCTCGGCATCACGCCGCCCGACGACGCGCGCGGCGTGCTGCAGGACATCCACTGGTACGACGGCGCCTTCGGCTACTTCCCCTCCTACACCCTCGGCGCGATGGCGGCATCGCAGCTCATGGCGGCTGCGCGGCGCGCGATCCCGGACATGGACTCGCACCTCGCCGAGGGCGACCTCGCGCCGCTGATGCGCTGGCTGAACGGGCAGGTGCACGGGCAGGGCGCGCGGCTCGGCTTCCAGGACCTGCTGCGCCACGCCACGGGTAGGCCGCTCGACCCCGCCGACTTCACGGCGCACCTGACCGCCCGCTACCTGACGGAAGCACGGTAGCCGGCCTAGGGCGCCGCGGCCCAATCCAGCAGCGGCAGCCGCGTGACGGGGATGCGGCCGAGCGCAAGCGCGCGCCGCTCCAGAGTCACGGGGAGGTCGAGCGTCGGCGGGCCGCCATCGGCCGGCCTGCGCGCCATCAGCGGCAGGAGGGCGCGCGCGGCACCGGCCGCGCGCCGCTCGATCAGCCCCGCCTCGGCCAGGGCGTCCACGGCCTCCGCCGCGCCCGTCAGGCGCAGCGTGCCCGCACCCGCCGGCTGCAGCGCATCGTCGAGCGCAAGCGTCGCCGCCGCAGCCGCGGCCACCGGGCCCCAGCGCATCGTCAGGCCGCGCAGCTCCAGCGTGCCGCCCCCGTCGCGCCATGCCGCAGCGCGCGCGGCCATGCGCCCGGCTGCGGGGACGGGTCCGGTGACGGCGATGTCCGCGTCGAGACTCTCGATCCGCCGGCCGAAGGCCGCGGGGGGTGCGCCGGGGACTTCCACGGCCTCGGCCAGCAGCGTAGCCAGCAGGGCGGGCTGCGCCGGCGTCGCGGCAACATCCGTCCGGAGATCCAGCCGCGCCGAGCCCACGTCCACAGGCCCCGCCGGCAGGCCGAGCCGCAGGCGGCCGGCCAGGATCTCCGCCT
>DASQNQ010000015.1:0-9479 GCA_035644895.1 Acetobacteraceae bacterium
CAACGCGCTCCGCCAGCGCCTCGGCATCACGGAGGCGCCGGACGCCATGGCGCGGCGGCGCGGGCTGCTCGCGCAGATGAACGGGGCCCTGGCGGAGGTGCGGGCCCAGCCGGTGGATTTCGGCGCGCTGCTGGCCGAGCAGGCCTCGGCAGCGCGGCTCATGCTGCTCGTCGCCCAGCTCGTCAAGCACGTGGATTCATCGCAGCCCGTGCGCTTCCTGATCGCCGAGACCGAAACGGGGTACACCCTGTTCTCGGCGCTATGGCTCGCGCGGCGCTTCGGGGTGGAGCGGCATGTGGAGATCTCCCCGCTCTTCGAGACGGCGGAGGCGCTGGAGCGCGGCGACCGCGTGCTCGAGGAGGCGCTGCGTTCCCCCCACTACCGCGACTACGTCCGCGCGCATGGGCGGCTCTGCCTGCAGTTCGGCTATTCGGACTCGGGGCGCTACGTCGGCCAGCTTCCCGCCTCGTACCTGGCGGAGCGGCTGAAGCTGCGGCTGGCCGAGCAGCTCCGCCGGCATGGCCTGACGGACGTCGAGCTGGTGCTGTTCGACACGCATGGCGAAAGCATCGGGCGCGGCGGGCATCCGGGCGGGCTGCGCGACCGGCTGGCCTACCTGTCGCCGCCGCAGGCCCGCGCGGCGCTTGCACGCGCCGGGATCCGGCTGCGGGAGGAGAGCTCCTTCCAGGGGGGCGACGGCTACATGCTCTTCGGCACGCCGGCGCTGGCTGCGGCGACGGTCGCACGCATCGCGGAGCACGCCTTCGCGCCCGCCGAGGCGCCGGAGGACCCGATCTACGCCGAGAGCGACTGGGGCGCCGACTTCTTCGCGACCGCGCGGCGGGAGATGCAGGCTCTGGTCGAGGACCCCGGCTATGCCGCGCTGCTCGGCGCCTTCGGGCCGGGGCTGCTGGACCGCACCGGCTCGCGGCCCTCGGCGCGGCAGTCGGACGGGCTGGGTGGGCCGGCGCGGATCTCGCACCCCTCGCAGCTGCGGGCGATCCCGAACAACGCCATCCTGCACCAGCTCGGCTGGCTGGCGAACACGCTGCACGGGCTGGGCGCAGCGGCGGAGGCGAACCCGGACGCCTTCGCGGACCTGCGGCAGCGCTCGCCGCGCTTCGCGCGGGCGCTGGCGATGGCGGCGCGGGCCGCGGCGTGCTCGGACCTCGGCGTGTTGCGGGCGGCGGTGGACACGCTCGATCCCGGCCCCTGGCTCGACCGGGCGGGCGCCACGGCGCGGCCGGGGCGGCGGGAGAGGCTGATGGACATCGCCGCCGTGCTGGAGCGGCTGGAGCTGTCGGCCCCGGTGCGGCGGATGTTCCGGCGCCTGCAGGCCGACCACCTTCGGCTGCGCGCGGCGTGGCCCGACCTGCCGCGCATGCCCGACCGCCTGGTGCTGCTGCACGCGATGCGGCTGGCTGCCATCCACCGCATCTGGCTGCTGGCGGTGGAGATACCCGAGTTCAGCCCGCGCCACGGCGCGACGCGGGAAAGCGTGCTGCGGGCGATCCTGCAACTCGACGTGGAGCGCGCGCTGGACCTGATGGCGGAGATCTTCCCGGCCGCGGCGGACCCCGCGGCCGGGCTCGACTTCCACGAACCGGCGCCGCCGCGCGAGGGCACGTCCTATGCGCAGGAGAATGCGCAGGTCTTCACACCGATGCGCCGCCTTTTCGCGCTGGCGCGCGAATGCTCGGCCGCGATCGGGCACGAGGTAGGTGCCTTCGGGTAGTCAGAACCCCGCGCAGCCCGGCCGCAGCACGGTCAGCACGCTTTCCTGGTTGAACCGCGCCTTCCACGCGGCCTCGACCGGCGCGAGCCGCGCGCGGACGGCGGGCATGTCGGCGCCGGGCATGACCAGCAGGAGCACCTTCGACCGTTCGCGCGCGACCTGGCCATCCTGCCCCCGCCACTGGCCGCGCGCGTCGAGCACCGTCAGACCATCCGGAAAGGCCGGCGTGACGATCTCGGCGAGGAAGGCGGACCATTCGGCTTCCGTCACCTCTCCGCGGCCGCGGACGCCCTGGCCGAGATACGCCTCGGCGACTGTCGCCGGACCCATGCCGGCGGGGCAGGCGGCGGGCGGGCCAGCCGGCGCGGCGCACGCCGCTGCCAACAGCAGCAGGGCCAGCGCGGCGCGCATCAGGTGGTGGTGGCCAGCAGGACGACGCCGGCCGAAATGAGGGCGATCGCCGCGATCTTCTGCGCGCCCAGGCTCTCGCCGAACACGGCCCAGCCGATCAGCGCGATCACGACATAGGAAGCGGCGGTGCAGGGCAGCGCCACGCTCATCGGGATGCGGCGCAGCGCGATGATGTACAGCAGCGCCGCGCCGCCATAGCAGACCAGCCCCACCATCGTGGGCAGGCGGAAGAGCTGGTCCAGGAGGCCGGTCTGTGCGGAGACCGACCCGCTGGCCCCCGCCTTCAGCAGCACCTGCCCGACGAGTGAGGTGACGATGGCCGCCGCGAGGGTCAGCCAGGCTGCCGTCACGAGACGGCCCGCACCCGGCGTCCGTCATCAACGCCGCCCTGGCGCGCCGGCTCGCTGTGCACGAGGTCGCGCACCACACCCTGCGGCTTGCCGTTGGACGAGAGGAAGGCACGGCCGACATACTCGCCGAGCACGCCGAGGATGAGGAACTGCACGCCGGCGACGAGCAGCACGACCGTCATCATCGAGGCCCAGCCCGAGGGCGTCTCGCCCCGCAGCCCCTCAAAGATCACGTAGAGCGCCGCGAGCAGGCCGAGGAAGCCCATCGCCGCCCCGGCCACCACCGCCATGCGCAGCGGTACGACCGAGAAGTTGGTTGCCAGGTTCAGCCAAAGCAGGACCAGCCGCTTGACCGTGTAGTTGGACCGGCCCTCGGCGCGCGGCAGGTGCTTCACCTCGATGCTGTCCAGGCGCTGCGTCACCTGCATCAGCAGCCCGTCGACGTAGGGGTAGGGGCCGCGATAGTTCGTCACCTCGCGCACCGCGAGCGCGCTCATGCAGCGGAAGGAGGAGAGGTACAGGCCCTTCGGCTTGTCCAGCAGCTGGTCCGCCACCCAGTTCGCGAAGCGGGAGCCGAGGTTGCGCCAGCCCTCGTGCTCCTTCACCGCGTAGCGCGTGTAGACCACGTCCCAGCCGCCGAGCCGGGCGTGGTCGTAGAGCTTCACGACCTCCTCCGGTGGGTTCTGCAGGTCGTCGTCCATGGTGATGACGTAGGCGCCGCGCGCATGGCGCAGCCCGGTCATCACCGCGTTGTGCTCCCCGAAGTTGCGGGCGTGCTCGATGTAGGTGACGGGCACGCGCGCGGTGGCCTGGAGGGCGCGGCAGACCTCGCCGGAGTTGTCGGGGGACCCGTCGTTGACCAGGATCACCTCGAGCCCGCCGACCGGCCGCAGCTCGCCGAGCGCGTCCACCAGCGCACCCACCGTCGCCGCGCCGCGATAGACCGGCACCACGATCGACAGACCGACCTGATGGCCGGCCGGCTTGGCGGAGGACATGTCATTCACGTCGGTCATCCTCAAATCGTCAGCTGGCCGGCCGGCTGGCCACCGCGAGCACCGATCCGCCGGCCGGCCAGGGCAGGCGGACGCGCCGCTCCGCCTCGGTCACCGCGTGAAGGGTGGCATCAAGCCAGGGCGGGAAGTGGGTCACGTCACTCGGCGCATCCGGGCGCCTTGCGACAATTTTCCGTTGCACGGCCATCAGCGGCAGCAGCAGGCTGTTCCAGTATCGCGTGGTGACGCGCTCAAACCCAGCGTCCTCCAGCATCCGCCGCGCGCCGGCAGCCGTCAGGCGCCGCGCCGTGTGGACGCGGATGTCATGGGCGCTGCGCAGCCACTCGAAGGCGGGCAGGTTCAGCACGAGCGTGCCTCCCGGCAGCAGCACGCGCCGCAGCTCCGCCAGCGCCGCCTCGGGCCGGACGGCCTTGTGGCAGAGGACGTCGACCGACACGGCGGCGCCGAACCGGGCGTCGGCGAAGGGGAGGATGTTGATGTCGCCGGACACCACGGGGGCGCCGGATTTCGCTGCAGCGCGGCGCGCCGCTTCCGGCATCCATTCCAGCCCGATCGTCCGGAGGCCGGGCCGCAGCCCGGCGATGCGCTTCAGGAAGCCACCCGTCCCGCAGCCGGCATCGAGGAGCGGCCCGTCAGGTCCAGGGCGCCCGACCAGCGCGTCGGCGATGCGGGCATGGGCGGCGCGGTACCACCACATCCCCTCCTCGGTGGCGTCCATCAGGTCGTACTCGACGGGATCCAAGGCTGCCCCTTCTCTGAACGCCCCGGTTCTGGCAGCGGCCCATGGCGCAGGCAAGGCGGCCCTGGGGCGCCGGCAGGGCACGCGGAGCCCGCTTTCGCCCTGATTCCGCCCGGGGCAGAGCATTTCGTCCTGCACGGCTGTCGTTCCGGATCAAGTACATTTGTCCTGCGGCGGCAGTGCAACCCCGCCCTGCGCCGCCCATCGGGTGCGCTCAAGGAGGGGTGCGGATATAGAGAACCTCGTCGGCGCAGGCGCGAGGGGCGAAGTTGACCTACCAGGACCATGTCGGGCGGACAGAGAGCCGAGAGGACCGGCTGGATGCGCGCCTGCTGCGCGGCATGGCCGCCACCCTCGGACGCCCCGTGCCGGAGGCGCTGCCGCCGCTCTGGCATTGGACCCTGTTCCAGGACTGGGTGATGCCCGACCAGATCGGCCCGGACGGGCACCCAAGGCGGGGCGGCTTCCTCCCGGCCGTCCACGACCTGCCGCGCCGCATGTGGGCGGGCGGGCGCCTGACCTTCCACGATGCGCCGCTGCGAGAGGGCGACGCGGTGCGCCGCACCTCCACCATCCTGCGGGTCGAGGAGAAGGCCGGCGCGTCGGGGCGGCTCGTCTTCGTCACCGTCCGCCACCTGGTCGAGGGGCCGAAGGGCCCCGCGCTGGAGGAAGAGCAGGACATCGTCTACCGAGCCGCGGAGGGGGCGGCGGTGAAGCCGGCCGAGGCCGCGCCGGCCTGGCCGGGCGCGCGGAGCGCCATCGTGGTCCCCGACCCCGTGATGCTGTTCCGGTACTCGGCGCTGACGGGCAACGGGCACCGCATCCACTACGACCAGCCCTATGTGACCAGCGTGGAGGGGTACCCGGGCCTCGTGGTGCATGGCCCGCTGCAGGCGACGCTGCTGGCGCATCACGCGATGGACGGCGCAGCGCCGGGCCTGCGCCTCACCCGCTTCGCCTTCCGCGGACGGCGCCCCTGCTTCGATGGGCGGCCCCTGACCTTGCTGGCGCAGCCCGAGGGAGACGCCACGCGCCTCGAGACGCGGGACGAGACCGGCGCCACCTGCCTCGCGGCCGAGGCCGCCTTCGCGCGTGCCTGACGACCAGGCGGGCGGGCGCAGCTTCCCGCTCTCGCAGGACACGCTGCGCGGCATCGGGACGATCGCCGCTGGCTACGCCGTGATCTCGACGGCCGATGCCGCCGTGAAATGGGCGCTGCCCGAGGTGGGCGTGGCGCTGGCGATGATCTGGCGCGGCGTCTTCGGCGCACTCGCCATCATGCTGCTCTCGCCTGGCGTGCGGCTGCGGCCTGTGCGCTGGCGGCTGATGGGCCTGCGCAGCGTGGTGCACTGCTCCGTCACCGTCGCCTACTACGTCGCATGGTTCCACGCCTTCCCGCTGGCCGATTCCTACGCGGTCGCCGCGGTGACGCCGCTGCTGATGACGCTGCTTGCCATCCCGATCCTGGGCGAGCGGGTCGGCTGGCGGCGCTGGACCTCGACGGGCGTCGGCTTCCTCGGCGTGCTGGTCATGCTGCAGCCCGGCGGCGACCTCTGGCGCTGGGAGGCGGGGATGCTTCTCTCCGGCGTGCTCTGCCTCGCGCTGTCGCGCATCTGGACGCGCGTCCTGGCGGCGACCGACACGCCGGCCGCCATCTCCTTCTGGCTGCTCGCGGCGCACGTGCCGGTGGGGCTGCTGCTCCTGCCCGCCTTCCCGCCGACCGCGGGGCTCGTGCCCTCGGCCGGCGTCGCGCTGGCGCTCGGCTTCCTCGGGCTCGCGAACGGGCTGGCGCACCTGCTCTTCGCGCGGGCCTTCGCGATCGCGCCGGTTTCGACACTTGCGCCCTACGAGTACACGACGCTGCTCTGGGGCGGGCTGCTTGGCTTCCTGATCTGGGCGGAGGTGCCGGGCTGGACCACGCTGTCCGGTGCGGCCATCGTCATCGCGGCGGGGCTCTACAACCTTCACCGCGAGAGGGTGCGCCGGCGCGAGGGCTTCCGCTGATGCCGCTGCGGCATGACATGCGGCGCGGCGTGCTGTGCATGCTGGCGGCCTGCGCGCTGTTCACCGCGATGGGCGGCGTGGTGAAGGCGTTGGGCGGGCGCATCCCCTTCCCGGAGCTGATGTTCTTCCGCTCCCTCTTCGCCCTGCCCGTCGTGCTGGCGCTCGTCCTGCGCAACGCGCGCGGCGGGGTGGCCGGCGCGCTGCGGACCCGGCGCTTCAAGGCCCACCTGTCGCGCGCCTCGACCGGCACGATGGCAATGGGGTGCTCCTTCTATGCGCTGACGGTGCTGCCCCTGGCGGAGCAGACGGCGCTGACCAACGCCACGCCGCTGTTCGTCACGCTGCTGTCCATCCCCTTCCTGGGCGAGCGCGTGGGCATCCACCGCACCTCCGCCGTCCTGGTGGGGTTCCTGGGCATCGTCGTCATCGCGCTCGGGCAGGGAGCCTTCCAGGGCGACTTCGCCGGCGCGGCCAGGTGGGGCGTGGTCGCGGCGGTGATGCACGGCGTCTTCTCGGCCGCGACGACGCTGCTGGTGCGGAGCCTGTCGGGCACGGAGGCCTCCACCACCATCGTGCTCTGGCAGTCGCTGCTGATGACGGGTTTCACCGCCTGCGCGCTACCCTTCGTCTGGGTCACGCCAAGCTTCGCGGACTTCCTGCTGCTGGTGCTGATCGGGTTGGTCGGCGGCGTCGCGCAGGTGCTGCTGACGGAGGCCTGGGCCTCGGCGCAGGTCTCGGCGCTCGCGCCCTATTCCTACTCCTCGATCCTATGGGCCATCCTGTTCGGGTGGGCGGCCTTCGGCGACGTGCCGAGCGGCTGGACCCTGGCCGGCGCCGCGTTGATCGTGGTGGCGAGCCTCTACATCCTGCATCGCGAGCTGGTGCGGGCGAGGAGAGGGCGCGAATGAGCATACCCTTCCTGCGGGACGATGCGCTGCCGCCCGGCGTGGCGCAGGAGGTCGCGCCCGGCGTGCGGCGCATCCTCTGCGGCAACCCGGGCCCCTTCACCTTCCGCGGCACCAACACCTACGTGGTCGGGCGCGGGCGCGTGGCAGTGATCGACCCGGGGCCGGCTGATGCCGCGCACCTCGCCGCGATCCTGGCGGCGATCCGGGGCGAGCGGGTCAGCCACATCCTGGTCAGCCACACGCACCGCGACCACTCGCCCGGCGTGGCGCGTCTTCAGGCCGCGACCGGCGCGCCGAGCCTCGGCTTCGGCCCGCACGTGACGCCGCCCGGGGCAGGCGGGGAGGGGGGCGACCACACCTTCGCCCCCGATCGCCGCCTGGCCGATGGGGCCGCGCTTGAGGGAGATGACTGGCGCCTGACCGCGATCCACACGCCCGGCCACTGCGCCAACCACCTCTGCTTCGCGCTGGATGGGACGGGCGTGCTTTTCAGCGCCGACCACGTGATGTCCTGGTCCACCTCGGTGGTCAGCCCGCCAGACGGCGACATGACGGACTACATGGCGTCGCTCGCCAGGCTGGCGGCGCGGGACGAACGGCTGTTCCTGCCCGGCCACGGCCCACCCCTGCCGGAGCCCGGCCGCTTCGTCGCGGCGCTGGCCGCGCACCGGCGGGAGAGGGAGGGCCGCGTGCTGGATGCGTTGCGCGCTGCCCGTCGTGCAACGGCGGCCGAACTCGTTCCCGCGGCCTACGGCCCGGAACTCGACCCCCGCCTGATGCCGGTCGCGGCCCGCAGCCTGCTCGCGCACCTCATCAAGCTGGAGCGCGATGGCGCCGCGGCCCGGGATGGGGAAGTGTTCGAAGCGCTGTAGCCGCGGTCAGTCCTTCGCCATCACCCGCACATAGCTGCCCGGCGCGTCCTCCAGCGCGGGCAGGCCGCCCTCGCCGGGCTGGCGCGCCGGGACCACTGTCTTGTCGAGGCCGGTGATCCAACGCTGCCAGTCCGGCCACCAGGAGCCCGAGAGTTCGGTCGCGCCGCGGAACCATTCGTCCGGCTCTGCCGGGTTCTCCTCGTTCACCCAGTGGCTGTACTTGCCTGCATCCGGCGGGTTGACCACGCCGGCGATGTGCCCGGACGCGGCCAGCACGAAGCGCGGCTTCGTGCCGTAGACCTGCGTGCCCTTGTAGGTGCTCTTCCAGGGAGCGATGTGGTCCTCCCGCGTCGAGAGCATGTAGGTCGGGAGCTTGATCTTACGAAGGTCGATCTTCACGCCGTCCAGCTCGATCGCGCCCGGCTTCACCAGGTCGTTCTGCTGGTACATGCGGCGCAGGTAGAAGGAGTGCATGCGCGCCGGCATGCGCGTGCTGTCCCCGTTCCAGTAGAGCAGGTCGAAGGGGAAGGGGTCCTGGCCGAGCAGGTAGTTGTTCACCACGAAGGACCAGATAAGGTCGTTCGCGCGGAGCATGTTGAAGGTGTTCGCCATCTCCGCGCCCTCGAGGAACCCGCGGCGGCTCATCTTCTCCTCGAGCGATTGCAGCTGCTCCTCGTCGATGAAGACGCCGAGCTCGCCCGCCTCCTCGAAGTCGATCATGGTGGTGAAGAAGGTGGCCGACTTCACCCGCGTGTCACGCTTCGCGGCCATGTGCGCCAGCGTGCTGGCCAGCAGCGTGCCGCCGAGGCAGTAGCCGATGACGTTGGCGTTCTTCTCGCCCGTCGCCTTCTCGATCGCGTCGAGCGCGGCGTACGGCCCCTCGCGCATGTAGTCCTCGAAGCCCTTCTCGGCCAGCGCCTCGTCCGGGTTGACCCAAGAGATGACGAAGACGGTGTGGCCCTGCTCCACCGCCCAGCGGATGAAGGAGTTCTTCGGGCGCAGGTCGAGGATGTAGTACTTGTTGATCCAGGGCGGGATGATCAGCAGCGGACGCTTCAGGACCTCGGGCGTCGTCGGCGTGTACTGGATCAGCTCCATCAGGTCGTTGCGGTAGACCACCTTGCCCGGCGTGACGGCGATGTTCTCGCCGACCTTGAACTTGGTGTCGTCCGTCATGCGGATGCGCAGCTGGCCATGGCCGCGCTCCAGGTCCTGCAGCAGGTTGGAAAGGCCCTTTAGCAGGTTCTCGCCGCCCGTCTCGGCGGTGCGGCGCAGCACCTCCGGGTTCGTCAGCAGGAAGTTTGCGGGGCTCATGGCGTCCACGAACTGGCGCGTGTAGAAGTCGACCTTCTGGGCGGACTTCGCGTCGAGCCCCTCCGCGCCGTGCACCACGTTCGAGATGAAGCGCGAGGACAGCAGGTAGGACTGGCGGATGAAGTCGAAC
>DASQNQ010000016.1:0-11348 GCA_035644895.1 Acetobacteraceae bacterium
CGCAGCCGCGGGCATGGCCGTACCCGCGCTGATCTAGGTCGCGCTGGGCGGCGTCGCGCAGGTGGACGGCCCGGCACTCGGCCTCGCCGCCGGCCTGTTCCTCGGCGAAATCACCGGCATCTTCGGTGCCGCCTGGACCGCCATCCGCGCCGGGTTCGCTGACATGCCGGCCGGGGCGACCTGGCCCCGGATGCCCGGCGTCGCCGCGCTCTGCGGCACCGGCTTCACCAATAGCCTGTTCATCCACGTGCCTGCCTTCCCGGGCTCGCCGGATCTGCAGCAGCAGGTGAAGCTCGGCATCCTGGCCGGATCGCTGCTCTCGGGGCTGCTCGGCTACGTGCTGCTGCGCTTCGCCCCAGGGGACGTGCCGGTGCCAGGACGGGCGGAGTGGAAGGCGCGGTCAGGTCACAAGGTCTGAGCCGCGGAAGCGCGCGCGGTAGGCGCCGGGCGGGAGGCCGAGCCGCGCACGGAAGTGAAGGCGCAGAGTGGCAGCGGTGCCGAAGCCGGCGAGCTCCGCGACGCGCTCCACCGGCATGCGGGTCGTCTCCAGCAGATCCCGCGCGCGGCCCAGGCGTTCGGCCAGCAGCCAGGCACCGGGCGACGTGCCCGTGGCCTCGCGGAAGCGCCGGTGCAGGGCGCGCAGGCTGAGCGCCGCCTCCCGCGCCATGCGCTCCAACGTCCAGTCGCCCGCGATGTCGGCGCGCACCGCATCCAGCAGCGGCCCGAGGCGCGTGCCTGCACGCGGCGGGACGGGGCGCGGGATGAACTGCGCCTGCCCGCCCTCCCGCTGCGGCGGCACCACGAGGCGCCGCGCGACGTTGTTCGCCGCCTCTGCCCCGAAGTCGCGCCGGACCAGGTGCAGGCAGAGATCCAGCCCCGCCGCGCTGCCTGCCGCCGTCAGCACGTTCCCCTCATCCACGTAGAGCACGCGCGGATCCACCGTCAGCGCCGGGAAACGCCGCGCCAGCGCCTCCGCATAGCGCCAGTGGGTGGTGCAGCGGCGCCCGTCCAGCAGCCCCGCCGCGGCCAGCACCACGACACCGGAGCAGAGCGACAACACGCGCGCGCCCGCCACATGCGCGGCCCGCACCGCATCGGCGACCGCCTCCGGGACCGGCTCCTCCATCCCTCGCCAGCCCGGCACGATGACCGTGCCGGCGCGCGGCAGCAGGTCCAACCCATGCTCCGCCCACATCGTCACGCCACCCGCAGCCCGCAGCGGCCCGGCCGTCTCCCCGGCCGCGGCGAAGCGGTACCAGCCCGGCCCCATCTCCGGCCGCGGCAGGCCGAAGACCTCCACCGCCAGGCCGAACTCGAAGGTGCAGAGCCCGTCATAGGTCAGCGCCACGACGAGCGGGTTGGCGAGCTTTGGCATGATCCTGACGATAAGCGACATTCCGGCCACTCGCGAGCGAGAACCTGGTCGCCCATCCTCTGCGCGAAGCACAGAGGGGAGCCTGGCATGCCGAACGAAGTCACCGCCCATCCCGCAGCGCCGGCCGGGGAGGCCGCCGCACATTTCGCCCGCAAGCTGACCCTCGAGACCGATTGCGACGACGTGAACGCCGCGCTGCGGTCAGGCGAGCCGGGCTTCGTGCTGCTCGACGTGCGCGGCGCCGCAGCCTTCGCCCGTGGCCATGTGCCGGGCGCGCTGCACCTTCCGCGACGGGAGATCACGACGGCGCGCATGGCACAGTGGCCCGGGAGCACGCTCTTCGTCGTCTACTGTGCCGGGCCGCACTGCAACGGTGCGGACAAGGCCGCGCTCGCACTCGCGCGGCTCGGCCGGCCAGTGAAGCTCATGATCGGCGGCATGACAGGCTGGGCCGACGAGGGGTTCGAGGTCGCGCGCCTGAGCCCGACCTAAACTGCTCCGGCCAGCGCGCGCCGCGCCGTCTCCGCCAGGAAGCGCGCCGCCACCGGCAGGATCTCGTCGTTGAAGTCATAGCGCGGGTTGTGCAGCTCCCGGCCGCCCTCGGCCGGGCCGTTGCCGATCCACACGAAGGCGCCGGGAACCTCGCGCAGGAACCACGAGAAATCCTCGCCCGTCATGGCCGGCGGAACGTCCCGGCGCAACGGCGCGACATCCGCCGCCGCTGCGGCCGCGATCTCGCGCTCGGCCGGGCTGTTCGCCGTGACCTCCACGCCCTGCCGCCATGCGACCTCCACCGCCACGCCGAAGGTCGCGCCGATGCCCTGTGCGATGCGGGTGAGTGCTTCCCGGATGCCCTGGCCGGCCGCCGCATCCAGCCAGCGCGCCGTGCCCTTCAGCGTGACGCGCGCCGGGATCTGGTTCTGCGCCTCCCCGCCCTCGACCATCGTGATGCTGACGACGCCGCCAGCCAGCGGGTCGAGGTTGCGCGCCACCACGCTCTGTAGCGCCACGATGCAGTGGCCGGCCGCCACCATCGGGTCGCGCGACAGGTGCGGCAGTGCGGCGTGGGCGGCGTGCCCTGCGAAGGCGATCTCGAAGCGCGCGCCGGCAGCCATCACCGCGCCGTCATGCACCGCGATTGTGCCGGCCGGCAGGCCCGGCCAGTTGTGCCAGCCGAAGATCCGCTCCATCGGGAAGCGGCTGAACAGGCCCTCGGACACCATGCGCATCGCGCCCCCGCCGCCCTCCTCGGCCGGCTGGAACACCAGGTGGACCGTGCCGCGCCAGGACGGGTCGTCCAGCAGCAGCCGCGCGGCACCGAGCAGCGCGGCGGTGTGCCCGTCATGCCCGCAGGCATGCATCACGCCCGGAACGGTGGACCGCCAGGGCAGGCCCTCGTTCACCTCCTGGATGGGCAGCGCATCCATGTCCCCGCGCAGCCCGACCGACCGGTTTCCGCCACGCCGCAGCGTGGCGACCACGCCGTGGCCACCCACGCCCTCCGCCACCTCCTCCACTCCCATCTCGCGCAGCCGCGCGGCGACGAAGGCGGCGGTGTCTCCCTCCTGCAGCGTCAGGCCGGGATGGGCGTGAAGGTGCCGGCGCCACGCCGTGAGGGTCTCGGGCAGGGTGCGATCCATCCCCGATACCTAGGAACTCCCGGCCGCGCCCTCCACCCCTGCCGGATGGAACCGGAACGCTTTCACGCGGTTCTTTCCGGGTGCGCCACGCCATCCGCCTCCTGCTGCCCATCCTGCTGGTCGTGGCGGCATGGCACGTCCTGCCGGCGGATGGGCAGGAACCGGCGCCCCAGCCGGGCGCCGTGCCCTACGAGGTGACGCTGCGGGCGCCCGGCGAGGGCGGTCTCGGCGACCGGCTGCGCGAAGCCTCGCGCCTGATCAGCCTGTCCGAGCGCGCCCCGGTCGATGCTCCCGGCCTGATCGCGCGGGCAGCCGCCGAGCCGGACCTGCTGCGCCGCGTGCTGGAATCGGACGGGTTCTGGGCCGGCCGGACCGAGATCCGCATCGCCGGCGAGCCTCCGACGGCCCCGGGCCTGGCGGGCCGCCTGGCCGGGCGCGCCGGCCCGGTCCCGGTGGAGATCCTGGTGGAGCCCGGGACGCGCTACACCATCGCCTCCGTCTCCGTGCGCCCGGACCGGCCCGAGGCGCGGGAGGCGATCGCCGCGCTTGGCCCACCGGAAGGGGTTCGGCCCGGCGATCCGGCGCGCGCCGCGCCCGTGCTGGACGCCGAGACCGCGCTGGTGGCACGGCTGCGCGATGCGGGCTATCCGCTCGCCAGCGTGGCCGACCGCGAGATCGTGGTGGACCACGACCGGCGCGTGATGGAGGTGGCCTGGACCATCGCCCCGGGGCCTCAGGCCCGCTTCGCAACGCCCGACATCACCGGCGAGACGCAGGTGAACCGCGGCCTGATCGCCGGAATCGCGGGACAGATCGAGGGCGACCTCTACAGCCCCGCCCGGCTGGAGCGCGCCCGGCGCGACATCCTGGCCCTCGGCGCCTTCGACACGGTCCGGGCCCGCGCGGCGGAGCAGTTGAACCCGGCCGGGCGCCTTCCCGTCTCCTTCGAGGTGTCCGACCGCCCCCGCCGCGCCGTGGGCTTCACCCTGGCCTACGAGACGAACTACGGCCCCACCGGCCGGGTCTACTGGGAGCACCGCAACATCTTCGGCAATGCCGAGCGGCTGCGGGTCGAAGCCGAGGTCTCGCGCCTCGGCGCCGGGGGCGGGGCGGAGGATGCCGGCTACCGGCTGGGCGCGACGCTGCGCCGCCCAGGGCTGATCAACGGGCGCAGCACCGGCATCATCGAGGCCTACGCGGTGCGGGAGCGGCTGGAGGCCTATGACCGGGACGCGATCGTCCTTTCCACGCTCATCGAGTACCCCTGGACGGACCGCATCGCGCTGCGCTTTGGCCCCACCTTCGAGACGGGGCAGATCGGCCGGCGCGGCGACCTGCAGCCCTTCACGCTCCTCGGCCTGCTGTTCGGGATCCGCTACGACAGCACGGACAGCCTGCTCGACCCGAGGGAGGGCATCCGGCTGCAGGCCAACGTCATCCCCTACGCGAACCTCGCCGAGAGCGGCGGCTTCACGCGCGTGCTCGCCTCCGCGAGCACCTATTTCGATCTGTCGGCGAACGGCGGCACTGTTCTCGCGCTGCGCGGCGCGCTGGGCAGCGCCATCGGCGGGAACGGCGCGACCCTGCCGCTCGACAAGCGCTTCTACGCCGGCGGCGGCGGTTCCGTGCGGGGCTATGCCTACCAGGGAATCGGCCCGAAGGACGCGCGCGGGCGAGCCGAGGGCGGCCGCAGCCTGGCGGAGACGTCGGTCGAACTGCGCCAGCGCGTCACGGGCGCCTTCGGAATGGCCGTGTTCCTGGATGGCGGCACGGTCGGGGAGCGGGAAGTGCCTGACTTTTCGAACCTTCGCTTCGGTGCGGGCGTTGGCGTGCGCTACGCGACGGGAATCGGGCCACTCCGGGCCGACATCGCGGTACCATTGAACCGCGAGCGCGGCGAAGGAGGAGGTTTCGGCATCTATGTCGGGCTCGGCCAGGCCTTCTAGATCTCCTCTCCGACGCACGCTGATCGTCCTGGCGGTTGTCCTCGGCATCCTGATCGCGGTGCCCGTCCTCGTCCTGGGCGGCGCCCTGCTCTATGCCAACACGGAGGGCGGCCGGGCCACTCTCGCGCGCCTCGTCGCCGGGCAGGTCCCCGGGCTGACGGTCGAGGGGCTGGAAGGCCCCCTGCCCGGCCGGCTCGGCCTCGGCCGGATCACCCTCGCCGACAAGGACGGCATCTGGCTGGAGGCCGAGGGCATCCGCCTCGCCTGGGACCCCTGGGCGCTGCTGCGGCGGGAGGCGCACATCCTCTCGGCCGGCGCGGAGAGGGTCGCGGTGCTGCGCCTGCCGCAGTCCGACGCGCAACCCGCCCCGCGCGAGCCGGGCCCGCTGATCCCGGAGGTCCCGTCCCTGCCCGTGGCGGTCCGCCTCGATGCGCTGCGCATCGAACGGCTGGAGATCGCGGAGCCTGTCGCCGGCGAGGCAGCGACCCTGCGCGCCGCTGCCTCTGGCTCGCTCGATGCCGGCGGCCTCGTGGCCGAGGCGCAGGTCGACCGGCTCGACCAGGAGGCCGCGCTGCGCCTCGACCTCGCCATGACGCCCGGCACAGACAGGCTCCACGCCGCGGCCACTCTGCGTGAGGCCCCGGGCGGGCTGATCGCGCGGCTGGCCGGCCGGCCCGGCGAGGCCGCCACGCTCGACCTGCGGCTGGATGGGCCGCCGGCGGGTGCCGACCTCACCCTCAAGGCGGGGATCGGCGCGGGCGTCGCGCTCGACCTCCGCGGCACCGTGAGCGCGGGCGCCGGCGGCGCGATCGGCGCCCGGATCGGCGGCACCGTCGAGGCCGCCGGGTTGCTGCCGCCCGCACTCGCGGCCCCGCTCGGCCGGGCGGAGGTCGCGCTGGATGCCGCCCGCAGCCCGGCAGGGATCGTCGCGCTGCGCGAATTCGTGGTCGAGGCCGTCGCCGGGCGCGTCCGTGCCTCGGGCCAAGTGGACACGGGCGCGGAAACCGCAGCGCTGGACTTCAGGGCGGATGTCGCCCCCTCCGAAACCCTCGCCAGCCTGCTGCCGGACGGCGTGGCGCGCTGGGACGCGCTGCAACTGGAGGGCCGGGCGGAGGGGCCGCTGGCCGCCCCGCGTGTCACCCTCGATGCCGCGACCTCCGGCTTCGGCTCCTCCATCGCCCCGCTCGCCGCCCTGCTCGGGGATGCCCCGCGCCTCTCGGCGCGCGCCACGGCGCCCGACCGCATCGAGTCCCTCGTCCTGGAGGGCACGGCCCTGCGGGCGAGCCTCTCCGGCCAGGTCGGAGAGGTGCTGGACCTCGCGCTGGAGGGTGCGCTCGGCAGCCTGGCCGGCGCGGCACAGGGGGTGGAGGGAGCGCTCGCCTTCTCCGCGCGCGTGCAGGGCCCCGCGACCGACCCGGCCGTCAGTCTCCGCGCGCAGTCCGATGGCCTGACCGCCGCGGGACAGCGGATCGAGGCGCTGGCCCTCGACGCCGAGGTGGCGAACCCCGCCACTGCCCTCGCCGCGCGCGCCACGCTTTCGGGCCGCTACCAGGACCTGCCGCTGGAGGCCGAGTTGCGCGCGGCACCGGAGGGCGAGTGGGTGCGGCTCGATGCGGCCACCGCCCGCATCGGCCCGGCGCAGATCTCGGCCTCAGGCCGCGTGAACCCGGGCGCGCTGCTCGCGGAAGGGCAGGTCGCGCTGGACGCCCCGGACCTCGCCCCCTTCGCCCCGCTGATCGGCCAGCCCGTCCGTGGCGCGGTGCGGCTGCGCGCCACGCTCGAGCCGCGCGACGGCAAGCAGGGCGTGGACGCGCGCCTGGAGATCCCCGGGCTGACCGCGGCGGGCGTGGTGGTCGAGCGGCTGGCGCTGACGGCGGCCGGCACGCCCGACGCGATGGACCTGACGCTCGCCGGCCGCGTGCAGCAGGTCGCGCTCGATGCGCGCGCGCGGGTCACGCAGCCCGAGGAGGGCGCGATCCGGCTCGAGCTTCCCTCCCTGCGTGCGGAGGCCCATGGCGAAACGCTGCGCCTTGCCGCGCCTGCCCGCATCACCCGCCGGCCGGACGGCGCCGTCGAGATCGGATCGCTCAGCCTGGCGCGGACCGGCGGCGGGACGCTGACGGCAGAGGGCGTCTGGGGGCCGGAGCGCGCCGACCTCCGTGCCCGCCTCGCGGCGCTGCCCCTCTCCGCGCTGTCGGGCTTCCTGCCCGAGGTCCGCCCGGCCGGCACCGCCTCGGGCGACATCCGGGTCACGGGTTCCGTGGCCGCGCCGCAGGTGAACGCGGAACTGCGCGGCCAGGGGCTGCGGGCAGGCGCACCCTGGGCCAACGGGCTGCCGCCGGTGAACCTGAACGTCCAGGCGACCCGCGCGGGCAGCAGCGCCGTCGAGGCGCGGGCCGAGGCCGTGGGCGGGAACGCGCTCCGGCTCCAGGCGGCGCTGCGGATGCCGCGCGGGCCGGGGCAGGCCGCGCCGGTCGAGGCGCGGCTCGACGGCCGGGTGGATCTTGGTGCTGTCGCGGGGCCGCTCCTCGCCGCGGGGGCGGACCGGGTGAGCGGGCGGCTCGACCTCGCGCTGCGGGCCGGCGGGACCACGGCCGCGCCGCGCCTCGACGGGGAGGCGCGGCTGACCGGCGGCTCCTGGCGGAACGGGGCGATCGGGGCTGCGGTGACGGACCTCGCGGGGACGATCCGGGCGGAGGGTACGCGGCTTCGCGTGGACCTCGCGGGCCGCAGCACCGGGGATGGGCGGATCGCCTTGCGCGGGGCGGTGGACCCGCTCTCGCCCGGCCTGCCTGTGGATCTGGCGCTCACGGCCGCCGCGGCGCGGCCGGTCGCCTCGGAGCTGGTGACGGCGACGGTCGACGCCGACCTGCGCCTGACGGGCGAGGTGCTCGGCGCGGGCGCGCGGCTGGCCGGCCCGGTGCGCATCCGGCGTGCCGACGTGAACCTGCCGGCGCGCCTGCCCGTCACCGTCCGCACCCTGGGCGAGGTGACGGAGCGCGGGCGGCTGCCCGCCGGCCGCCCTCGCCCGGCGCCGCGCGCCCCACGCGGCGCACCCGCCGAGACGGGACTGCCGCCCATCGCGCTCGCCATCGCGGTGCAGGCGCAGCGCGTCTTCGTGCGCGGCCGCGGGGTGGATGCGGAGCTGGCGGGCGATGTGACGGTCGCCGGGACGCTCGCCGAGCCGGAACTGACCGGCGACCTCGACCTGCGCCGCGGCCAGATCGAGGTGCTCGCACGCCGGCTGGATTTCCGTCGCGGGCGGCTCGCCTTCGACGGCGCGCTGATGCCAAGCCTCGACCTCCTCGCGAACACGCGCGCCGGGGGGACGGAGATCCGCGTGGCGGTGACCGGGCCGCCCACCGCGCCCGAGATCACCTTCTCCTCCCAGCCCGAACTGCCGCAGGACGAGGTGCTGGCCCGGCTGCTGTTCGACCGCCCGACCCGCGACCTCGGGCCTCTGGAGACGGCGCAGATCGCGGCCGCGCTGGCAGGCGCGGCCGGCATCGGCGGCGACGGGGCGGGCGGCATCCTCGACCGCGTGCGGCGCACCCTCGGCCTCGACCGGCTGGCGGTCAGCGGCGGCGACGAAGCGGGCCGCCAGAACGGCCAGGAGGGCCGCGGCGGCCCGACGGTCGAGGCGGGGCGCTACGTCGCGAACGGCGTCTTCGTCGGCGTGCGCCAGGGCACCGACCCGGGGTCGGCACGCGCGGGCGTCCGCGTGGACCTGACGCCGCGGCTGAAGCTCGAGGCGGAGACGGGCGACCGCGAGGCCGGCGAGCGCCTGGGCCTCACCTGGGAGTATGAGTGGTAGCAGCGCCGAGCACCGGCACGCGCGCCAGCAGCGCCGCATCCAGCTCCGCCCGCCTTTCGATCAGGCTGCGATACCACGAGAGACGCGCGGCGGCCTGCCGTGCGAGCAGGCGCGACGCGATCACCTCGGCCCGCGCCGCCTCCGCCATCCGCAGTGCCTCCGCGGGCGTGGCGAGCAGGGCGCGCAGTGCGTGCGCGAACTCGTCCGGCGCCTGCACGATCCGGCCCGTCTCCCCGTCGCGGATCGTGGCGCCGTAGACGACCGGGCTCGCGATGCAGCAGAGGCGGTGGGCGGCGGCCTCCACGAACTTCAGGTCCGACTTCATCCGGTTGAAGCGCGTGTCGCGCAGCGGCAGGAAGGCGATCTCGCAACCTGCCATCGCCGCCTGGTACTCGGCATAGGAGCCGAGCGGCGCGAAGCGCTTGTGCGGCGTCTCCAGCGCGTCGAAGGTCGCGCGGTCGTGCAGCACCTGCACGGCGAGCCGCTCGCCGGCCTCGGCCAGCACGGCGTTCAGCGCGGGCAGGAATGGCGCGATGTCGCCCTCCCGGTTCAGCGCGCCGAAGAACAGCGTCAGGCGGTCGGGGCTCGTGAAGTTCCGCGGCTCGGGCACGGTGGCGAGCGCGTTCGGGAACACGGCCACCTCTGGGTTCCATCGGAGGAACAGCTCGCGCAGCGCCGGGGTGGAGGTCTGCACGGCATGCACGCCGCGGAAGGCGAGGTGACCCGATTCCTCGATCACCGGCCAGTGGGCCGGATCGTCGTCGAACTCCTGGATGATCAGCGCGCCGGTGGCCCGCAGCGCGCGCAGGTAGTCCGGCGCGGAGGGCGCGTTCAGAAGCTGCCGCTGCAGCACGATGATGCCCGGGATGCCTGGCGGCATCTGCGGGATGCCCGCGCCCGGTTCGACACGCGCGACAACGCCAGGGCGGGAGGCGAGCGCCGCCAGCGGCTCGTGGATCCGCACCTCGTTGATGCCGCCGACCGGCCGCAGCGTGCGCGCCACCACCGCGAGCCGCGCAGGGCGCCGGCGCGTCGCGCGCCAGACATACTGCAGCGGCGCGGCGCGGCGGGCATAGCCGGCCGGTTCGACGCCAAGCGCCTGCAGCGCGGGCGAGATGCGCCGGACGAAGTCCTCGATGCCCGGGGCGTCCACGATTCGCGGCGCCACGTCCACCGGGACCAGCCCTGCCTCGACGAGGGCCTGGTGCATGCCGTCCCGCGTGAACCAGCGGAGATGCGTGCGGTCGAAGAGCCCCGTCTCCTCGTAGCGCCAGCCGCCCATCAGCAGCCGCGCCGCGAAGCTCCAGTGCTCGACGTTCGGGACGCAGGCGACGAGCACGCCGTCCGGCGCCAGGAGCCGCGCGGTTCCGCGCAGCACGGCCCAGGGATCGCGCAGGTGCTCCAGCACGTCCCCGAACACGAGCGCATCGAGGCTGCCTTCCGCGACGGGAGGGGAGCCGGCCTCGATGTCGAGGCGATGGATCTCGTCGTAGTGCGGCTCGGCCTCGGCCGCGAGTGCGGCGTCCGGCTCCACGGCGATCAGGCGGGTGTGCGGGTTCCGCCGGCGCCAGGCGGCACCCAGCCCCCCGGCGCCGCAGCCGACGTCGAGGATGGCCCGCGCATCCAGCGGGATGCGGGGCAGCAGGTCCGGGTTGGCCCGGATGCCGTAGGCTGGAGGGGTGGTCATGGCAGCGCACACCACCCCGCTTCGAGCCGGGCATCAAGCGCCGGGCCGCTTGACGCCGGGCGGCAGCGTGCCCATCCCCCTGCCCGATGGCCCCGCCCCTCCTCCACCTCCGCGACATCCGCCTCCGCCTCGGCTCCACCCAGCTCCTGGACGGGGCGGAGCTGGCGGTTGGCGTGGGGGAGCGCGTGGCGCTTGTCGGGCGGAACGGGTCGGGCAAGTCCACCCTGCTGCGGATCGCGGCCGGGACGGTCGAGCCGGACGCGGGGACCGTCTTCCTCCAACCGGGCGCCACGATCCGCTACCTGCCGCAGGAGCCGGACCTGGGCGGCTTCGCCACCACCGCGGCCTTCGTCGAGGCCGGGCTCGCCCCGGGTGACGACCCCCACCGCGCGCGCATCCTGCTGGAAGGCCTCGGCCTGACGGGGGAGGAGGACCCCTCGCGGCTGTCGGGCGGCGAGGCGCGGCGGGCGGCGCTGGCGCGCGTCATGGCACCGGACCCCGACGTGCTGCTGCTGGACGAGCCGACCAACCACCTCGACCTGCCGGCCATCGAGTGGCTGGAGGAGGAGCTGCGCGGGCGCCGCGGCGCGCTGGTGACCATCAGCCACGACCGCCGCTTCCTGGAACGGCTCTCGCGCGTGATGGTCTGGCTCGACCGCGGCACCACGCGACGGCTCGAGCAGGGCTTCGCCGGGTTCGAGGCCTGGCGCGACCAGGTGCTGGAGGAGGAGGAGAAGGCCGCCCACCGGCTGGATCGCAAGATCGTGCGTGAGGAGCACTGGCTGCGCTACGGCGTCACCGCGCGGCGCAAGCGCAACGTGCGGCGGCTTGAGGGGCTGCACAACCTCCGGAAGCAGCGGCGGGAGCGCGTCGCGGCGCAGGGCGG
>DASQNQ010000017.1:0-2616 GCA_035644895.1 Acetobacteraceae bacterium
GCCTATGCGCGGGTGCGGGAGGGCAACTTCGCGCTGGAGGGGCTGCTCGGCTTCGACCTCCACGGCAAGACGGTCGGGGTGGTGGGCACGGGGCAGATCGGCCTTGCCTTCGCGCGCATCATGGCGGGGTTCGGCTGCCGCCTGGTGGGCCACGACCCGAACCCCTCGCCCGAGGCTGCCGCGCTGGGCATCGAGATGGTGCCGCTGCCCGCGCTGCTGGAGCGGTCCGACGTCGTCTCCCTGCACTGCCCGCTGACGCCCGCGACGCACCACCTGATCGACGCCGCGGCGCTGGCGCGCATGAAGCGCGGCGCGATGCTGGTGAACACCTCGCGCGGCGGCATCCTCGACACGCCCGCGGTGGTGGAGGCGCTGAAGGCGGGGCACCTCGGGCATCTCGCCCTTGACGTCTACGAGGAGGAGGCGGACCTCTTCTTCGAGGACCTGTCGGGCCGCGTCATCCAGGACGACGTCTTCGCGCGGCTCCAGACCTTCCCGAACGTGCTGATCACCGGCCACCAGGGCTTCTTCACGGCGGAGGCGATGCGCGCGATCGCGGAGACGACGGTCGCGAACCTCGACGCCTTCGCCGCCACCGGACGGGCGGTGCACGAGGTCTCTACGGAGAGGCTGGCGTGATCCGCATGCGGGTGACGCCGCCGCCGCCCTCCGTGTCCACGCCCCGGAGCTGCGCGCCCTCCCCGGTCACGACGACACGCTGAACCGCGCCCCGCAGCCGGAGGGAGAGGGGCGTGAGCGTCATGCGCCAGGACCCGTCGCGCTCGAAGCGGAATCCGACCTCGTAGTGCCGCCGGAGCGCGGCGGGGTCGCCGGCCAGCGTGCCGCGCACGGCCTCGACCAGCGCCGCCATCTCCGGCTGCTCCTCCAGCGCGATGTCGCGCCGCACGCCGCGGTCCGGGCGTTCGTAGAGCAGGCGCGGGCCGGCGACCGTCACGCGCTCCTCGAAGGGGGAGAGGGTGTGCTTCTCCAGCCGGTCGGGCGCGGACCAGCGCAGCACGCCCTCGCTCGGCAGCCCGTCCTCGAGCTGCGGGATCTGCTTCACCTCCGTGAAGCGGTCGCGCCTCTCCCGCACCGCGGCGAGGGCGCGCATCACCTGCTCCAGCCCGTCATCCTGCGCGCGCGCGGGCAGGGCGGCGAGCAGGCCGAGCGACAGGGCGGCGCGGCGCGCGAGGCTCAGGACGCGTGCTCCTGCCAGAAGTCGAAGAAGTTGAACCAGTTGTCGGGGTGGGCGCGGCACACTGCCTCCAGCCGCGCGGCATAGGCGGCGATGCTGCCGGCCACCGCGGCGTCGCGCCCGGCGCGTCCCTCGGCTCCAATGCGGTCCGCGAAGGGCTCGAAGCGCATCTCGTAGCGGCGCGGGCCGCGCCAGATGCCGAAGGCGAGCATCACCGGGGCGCCGAGCACCGCGGCCAGCAGGTGCGGGCCCTTCGGAAAGGCGGCCTCGGCGCCGAGGAAGGGCACGCGCTGCACGCGGTCCCCCCGCGGGGCGCGGTCCGCCAGCAGCCCGACCAGGCCGCCGCGCTCCAGGCATTCGCGCACGCGCAGCATCGCGTCCGTGGTGCCGAGCGGGATGACGGCCTTCGCCCTGTCGGGCGTGCCCAGCGCGTCGAAGAACGCCTTCACGCGCCGCGCATTCGCCTCGTGCATCAGGACGGAGACCTCCACCGGGCAGCCCGCATCGGCCAGCGCCCGCAGCGCCTCGAATGAGCCGAGATGCGCGCCGAAGAGCAGGCAGCCGCGGCCCTGCGCCATGGTCTCGCGCAGCGCGTCGAGGCCCGTGACCTCGATGCGGTAGCCCTCCGTCCGGCCGCGCACGAGCCAGACGCGGTCGAGGATGGTGGAGGCGAAGGCGAAGTAGAGCCGGAACAGGTCTGCCAGCCGCGCCGGCCGGCCGAGCGCGCGTCCGAGGTAGGTGCGCGCCGCGGCGCGCTGGCGCGGCGAGAAGGCGAGGAAGTAGGCCGTGATCGGATACAGAAGCACATGCCCCGCGCGCCAGCCCAGCGCACGGGTGATCAGCAGCATGACGCGCAGCCAGAAGGCATTGCCGCGCTCCGGCGCCGCGGTCCATTCGGGCGCGCGGCCTAGGGCTGCGGTGGCGTCTCGCATGCGAGCTCCCCCAGCAGGACGGTGGTGTCGCCGACGCGGCAGGTGAAGGCGACGCGCCCGCCCGCGCGGGGCTCCAGGGCGATGTCCACGCCCTCCTCCGGCCGCACCGGCGCCACGAACTTGGCGCGCAGCACGCGTGCGGGGCGCGGCGCGCCGGGCAGGGCGCGCACGGCTTCCAGCACGGCGTCGAGCAGCATGACCCCCGGCACGATGGGCCGCCCGGGGAAGTGGCCGGGCAGGGCGGGATGGTCGGCGGGCACGACGACGGTGCTCATGCGCCGTCCTGCCTGGCGAGCGCGGCCAGCGCCGCGGCCGGCAGCTTGCCGAGCCTGTCGCGCGGGAGCGCGGGCAGCAGCGTCACGCGCCGCGGCAGGAACACCGGGTCGAGCCGCGCCCGCAGCGCCCGCAGCACCGCCTCGGCCTCCAGCCCCGGCGCGACGGCGTAGGCGATCAGCCGCGCGGAGGGGTTGTCGCCAAGGTCGGGAGGCG
>DASQNQ010000018.1:0-15364 GCA_035644895.1 Acetobacteraceae bacterium
ACAATTCGTGCGGATAGCGCCCGGCGAACCTCGCCGGCTCCAGCCCGACCCGGGCGAGCAGGGCGCACGCGCGCTCGACCGCCTGGCGCGCGGGGACGCCGTGCACCTGCGGGCCGAAGGCGATGGAGGCCTCGACCGTCAGGCGCGGGTTGAGCGAGGCGTAGCTGTCCTGGAACACCATCTGTGCCTGGCGCCGGAACGCCTTCAGCGGCAGCGCGGCACCGCCCACCGTCTCCCCGTCGAAGATGATCTCCCCGGCATCGGGCCGGATGAGCTGGAGCATGAGGCGCGCGGTGGTGGACTTGCCGCAGCCCGACTCGCCCACGATGCCGAGCGTCTCGCCCTTCAGCACGTCGAAGTCCACGCCGTCCACGGCCCGCACCACCGCCGTCGGGCGGCCAAGCAGCGTCCGATGCAGCACGAAGTGCCGCGTCAGGCCGCGCACGGTGACGAGCGGCTGCGCGGGCCCGCCCCGGTCGGCGCTCACTGCTTCACATCCATCGCGGAGCGCAGCCCGTCGGAGAACATGTTGAAGGCCACCGAGGTGATGAAGATCATGGCGCCCGGCAGGGCCGCGACCCAGGGCTGGACGTAGATGGCGGTGCGCAGCGTGTTCAGCATCAGCCCCCATTCGGGCTCCGGCGGCCGCACGCCGAGGCCGAGGAACGAGAGGCCGGAGGCGAGGATCATGGAGACCGAGATCAGGCTGGTCGCGTCGACGAAGATCGGCCCGAGCACGTTGCCAAGCACATGCACCCGCACGATGGTGAGCGCGGAGGCGCCGGAGGCGCGCGCGGCCTCCACGTAGTCGCGGTTGCGGACCTGGGCCGTCACCGCCTCCGCCACGCGCACGATGGGCGGGATGAACACGACGGTCAGCGAGAGCAGCGCGTTGCCGAGCCCGGCGCCGAGGGCGCCCGACAGCGCCACGGCCAGCAGCACGGAGGGGAAGGCGTAGAACACGTCCACCGTCCGCATGATGGCGGAGTTGAGCCACCCGCCGACATAGCCGGCCGCGATGCCGAGGGCGGAGCCGATGCCGAATGCGATCAGCACCGGTGTCACGCCCATCAGCAGCGACATGCGCGCGCCGACGATCAGCCGGGAGAGCATGTCGCGCCCGAGCTCGTCCGTGCCGAGGGGAAATGCCTCCGTCCCGATGGGACGCAGGCGGCGGATGGTGCGGCCCGCATAGGGATCCATCGGGGCGATCCAGTGGGCGAAGACCGCCATCAGGATGAGCGCCAGCACCACGACCGCCGCCGCGACCGCCACCTTGTCCCGCAGGAAGCGGCGGAGCACCGACCGCCAGTACCCCTCGGACCGCTCGATGGCGGCCACCGGCAACGGCGGACTGACAAAAAGATTCATGCGCGCTGGATCCGCGGGTCGAGCCCGGTCTGCACCACGTCCACCACCAGGTTCAGCGCCACGAAGAAGAGGGCGAGCACAAGGATCGTGCCCTGCAGCAGCGGCAGGTCGCGCTGGAAGATGGCGGAGTTCAGCAGGAAGCCCGTGCCGGGCCAGGAGAACACCGTCTCGATCAGGATCGATCCACCGAGCAGGTAGCCGAGCTGCAGGCCCATCACCGCGATAGCGGTGGGTGCGGCGTTCTTCACCACGTGACGGAACACACCGCCCTGCGCCAGCCCCTTGGCCCGCAGCGCGCCGACGAAGTCCTGGCTCAGGATCTCGGCCACCAGCGCCCGGGTGGTGCGCGCCACGATGCCCATCGGGATCACGCTCATGGTGATGGCCGGCAGCAGCAGGTGCGACAGGTGCTCCCAGTCCGGCACCCAGCCCGAGGAGCCGGAGGGTCCCATCCCCGTCGCGGGCAGCCAGGCGAGCGTCGAGGAGAAGATGATGACCAGCACCATGCCGAGCCAGTAATGCGGGGTGGAGACGCCGAGCACGGCGAGCGTCGAGGCGAGCTTGTCGATCCAGCTGTCGCGGAAGTAGCCCGCGACGACGCCGAACAGCAGCCCGAGGACGAAGCCGATGATGGTGGCCGCGAAGGCCAGGATCAGCGTGTTCCCGACGGCCCGGATCACCTCGGACGCCACCGGCCGTCCCGTGGCGATGGAGGTGCCGAGGTCGCCCCCCAGCGCGCGCCAGCACCAGAGCAGGAACTGCTCGTGATAGGGCCGGTCGAAGCCATAGGCCGCCATCATCCGGGCGCGCACCTCGTCGGTCGCGTCCGGCGGCAGCACGGAGATCAGCGGGTCGCCCGGCGCGATGTGGACGAGCGCGAAGCACACCAGGGACACGCCGGCCACGATGGGCAGCGCGTAGAAGATCCGGCGCAGGAGGTAGAGTGTCATGTCGCGGGGCGGGGCGCGCCAGGCCGGGCGCGCCCCGTGCTTCTCCCTGTTACTGCAGCGACATCGTCGCGATGTCGATGAACCAGGACCGCGGCTGCACCACGCCCTGCACCCGCGCGCTCATGGCGCGGGGGCCGACGTCATGCGCCACCCAGAGGAACGGCGCCTCCTCCACGATGCGGGCGTGCAGGCGGGCCAGCGCCGCGTCGCGGCCGGCGGCGTCGAAGGTGGTCCGCGCGGCGGCGATCAGCTGGTCGAACTCCGGGTTCACGAAGTGGCCCCAGTTGTTCGAGACCGGCGGCTGCGTGGCCGAGGAGACGAAGCGCACCATCGCGAAGAACGGGTCCATCGTCGCGAAGGTCACGTTGATGGCGTTCGCGCCGCGGGCGTTCGGGTGCCGCGCCCCCTCGCGCCAGTTGGTGAAGACGGCGTTCCACTCGCCGACCTCGAGCTGCACGTCGAAGAAGCACTCCCGCAGCGCCTGCTGCAGGAACTCGTTCATCACGACGGGCTGCATCTGGCCGGAGCCGGAGGCGGAGGTCAGCACCCGCACGCGCAGCGGCCGCTGCTGGCTGTGCCCGGCCTCCCGCATCAGGCGCTGCGCCGCGGCCACGTCGTGGCGGATGTCGAAGGACGGGTTGCCCCACCAGGGGTGGCCGGGCGCGACGGTCCCCTTCGGCACCTCCATCAGCCCGCCGAGCAGCTCCTTCAGCTCCTCGCGGTTCACGCAGAGGTTCGCGGCGTGGCGCACGCGCCGGTCGAGCCAGGGCGAGCCTTCGGCGAAGGAGAACTGCCAGGGCCAGACATGCGGCTGGGCGTTCTGGTACATGCGGAAGCCGCGGCGGGTGATCTGCGGCACGGCGTCGGGGGCCGGCGCCTCGATCCAGTCCACCTGGTTGCCGAGCAGCGCGGCCGTGCGGGCGTTCGCCTCCGGGATCGGCAGCAGCACCACGCGGTCCACGCGCGGGCGGCGCGCCGGATCCCAGTACTCGCGGTTCGCCGTCATCTCGAAGCGCTCGCGCGGCACGAAGCGGGCGGCGCGGAAGGGGCCGGAGCCGGAGGGGTCGGCCGCGAAGGCCGTCCAGGCCTGGGCGGCGCGCTGGCGCGGATCGGTGACGGAGGCCGGCACCGCGTCGAACTTGGCCTGCCAGTGGGCGGGGGAGGCCATGAACAGGTTGGTGAGGTTGATCGGCAGGAAGCTGTCCGGCTCGCTCGTCGTCAGCTCCACCGTCAGGTCGTCCACCGCGCGGGCGGAGCGGAGCGTCGGCATGCGGCTGACCGTCACGCCGACCTGGCTCTGGTCGAAATGCGGCGCGGCCTGGTCCAGCACCTTCTGGACGTTCCACACCACGGCCTGCGCGTTGAGCGGGCTGCCGTCGTGGAAGCGCACGCCCGGGCGGAGGCGGAAGGTCCACTTCGTGCGGTCGTTCGCGTCCACCGCCCATTCGGTGGCCAGGCCGGGGACGATGACGGAGGGCTGGTCCGTCTTGGTCAGGTCCCAGTGGACCAGCGCGTCATACAGCGGGATGCCGGTGAAACGGTTGCCCTCGAAGCCCTGGTCGGGCTGGCCGAGCGTGCGGGGGATGTCGGCGGCCGTCATGCCGATGCGGAGCGTCCGCTCCTGCGCCGAAGCGGCGCCGCCGAAGCTTGCCGCGGCCACCAGGCCCAGCAGCATGGCGCCGAATGCTCTCTGCCTCATACCCAAGCGTCTCCCACCGCGCGGCCGGTCACCGGCCCGTGTGCGGAAGGGGAGCATGATGCGCGCGCCCATGCCAAGGGTCTCGGCCCGACCAATCCGGCCGGATCAGACGGAGACTGCCAAAAACTTGGGCAGTTGCCCCGCGGCCTCGGACGCCGGTTGCCGCCACCGGGAAAGCGGGATAGCTCAGGCAGCCCGACCCGGGGGCCGCCGCTCACGCTGCATGCCCCGTCATCCATGGAGACAGCCCCGTGCGCCTCGACGCCATTCCGATCGGCAAGAACCCGCCCGAGGACGTCAATGTCATCATCGAGGTCCCGATCGGCGGCGAGCCCATCAAGTACGAGATGGACAAGGCGGCCGGGACGCTGTTCGTCGACCGCTTCCTGCACACGCCGATGCGCTACCCCGGCAACTACGGCTTCGTGCCCCACACCCTGTCGGACGACGGTGACCCGATCGACGTGCTGGTGGCCAACACGCGCCCGATCGTGCCAGGCGCCGTGATGAACGTCCGCCCCGTCGGCGTGCTGAAGATGGAGGACGACGGCGGCGGCGACGAGAAGATCATCGCCGTGCCGGCCGACAAGCTGACCAAGCGCTACATCCACGTGAAGAACTACACCGACCTGCCGCAGATCACGATCGAGCAGATCCAGCACTTCTTCGAGCACTACAAGGACCTCGAGCCCGGGAAGTGGGTGAAGCTGATCGGCTGGGGCGACGCCGAGGAGGCGCGCCGCATGATCCGCGCCGGCATCGAGCGCGCGCAGAAGGCCTGACGCGGTGGGGCGCGGCGTCGCGGCGCTTGCCTGTGCGGCGGCGCTGCTCTCGGCCGCCCCCGCCGCGGCACAGGACCCGCTGGAGGGCGTGAACCGCCGCATCCACGCCTTCAACCGCCTCGCGCAGGCCCACGCGCTTGGGCCGGCGGCCGAGGCCTACCACGCCTACACCACGCCCGGTCAGCGCCGCGCCGTCGCCAACCTCTTCGCAAACCTGCGGGAGCCGGTGACGGCCGCGAGCGCGCTGGCCGCAGGCGAGACGGGCACGGCACTCAACGCCGCCCGCCGCTTCGCCATCAACACCACGCTCGGCCGGGCCGGGACGGAGGACCGGGCGGAGGCGCTCGGCCACCCGCCCCGCCCCTTCACCCTGGCGGACGCCGCCTGCGCCTGGCGGCTGCCCGCCGGACCCTACCTCGTTCTGCCGCTGCTCGGCCCCTCCACGCTGCGCGACGCGGCGGCGCTGGCCGCGACCGGCGCGGCGCTGCAGGGGCTGGTGGGGCCGGAGGCCTGGCTTGGCCTCAGCACGGGCGAGGCGCTGGTGGCCTATGCCGGGCTGCATGCGGAGCTGAACCGGGTGGAGGCCCAGTCCCTCGACGCCTATGCCGTGATCCGCAGCGCCTACCTGCAGGGACGCGCGTCCATGTGTCCGGCCGACCGGGTGCCCGGGGACGCCGATCCGGCCGAGGATGCCCCCTGACCATCGGGGAGGGCGCGGCCATGCCAGGTGACGAGGTGGACGAGCTGCGCGGCGAGATCATCGCGCTCGAGACGGCGCTCGCCGCGGCCTTCGGCGAGATCGCGGTGCTGCGCGCCGGGATGGAGGGCGGCGGCGCGCCCGCGGCGCTCGCCGCGATGGAGACAATGGCGGCCGCGCTGGAGCGGTCCCTGCTGCAGGGCGTGGTGGGCGCCGAGGAGGCGGGCCGCGCCGCGGCGGCGGCCGGCTTCGAGCGGCGCATGGAATACATCGTCCACGCGCTCCGCAACGCCATCGCCTTCCGCAACAAGTAGCGCAGGTCAGCCCCGGCGCCGCGCCTCCACAGCCGCGGCCAGGATTGCGCCGACCGCGACGCGGTCGCGCCAGGCGAGCAGCGCGAGCATGCCGAGCCCCGCATAGTGCATCAGCCCGCCCAGGCGGAGCTGCGACGTGTCGAACATGACGACCGGCCCCGCCAGGGCCAGGGCCGCCCCTCCGACGAGGAGCACGGCGAGCACGCGCCCGGCCGGGTGGCGCAGGCGCCAGTCCACCAGCAGGGCGGCACCGAGCGCGATGCCCGCCTTCGTGGCCGCCATGAAGCCGAGCAGCGGGGCAAGGTCCGGGTCCCCGCCGCCACGCGTCGTCAGGCCAAGCCCGAGCCCCACCGCTGCCGATAGCGCCGCGAGCAGTACCAGCCGGCGCAGGCCCGGCGAGCCCGCCCGCGTGGCGGTGGACCCGGCCAGCGGGGCGGCGGGCGGCGGAGGGCTGAGACGGGACATGGCAACCTCGTCGCGTATACGGGTGACAACATGGCGCCGATCCGGGCGCGCTGCCACCCGCCGCGCTCAGGCAGGCGGCTCGCCCTGCTTCGGCTGCCCGCCGACCGCGCGCAGGAAGGCGGTGATGTCGCGCGCGGCCCCCTCGACCGCGGCCTCGTCCGTGCCCTTCGCCACCAGCGCGACGCCGCCGCCGCCCATGCGGTAGTAGGGGTAGGAGCCGATGTCGAGGTCGGCCCAGCGGGCCTGGATGTCGGCCAGCCCCGCCGCGATCCGCCCCTCCAGCACGCCGTCCGCATGCACGGTGCGGGAGATGACGGGCGCGCCACCCTGCAGCCGCGGCGCGAGCGATTCGAACATCGCCTGCATGATGCGCGGCACGCCGGCCATGACGTGGACATTGCCGATGGTGAAGCCCGGCGCGACGGAAATCGCGTTCTCGATCAGCGTGGCGCCGCGCGGCATCGTGGCCATGCGCTGGCGTGCGGCGTTGAACTCGCCCGGCGGATAGTGGCGTTCCAGCCGCGCCCATGCCTCCGGGTGCGGCTCCCAGGGCAGGCCGAAGGCCTCGGCGAGGCATTCGCTCGTGATGTCGTCATGCGTCGGGCCGATGCCGCCGGTGGTGAAGACGTGGTCGAAGGCCGCGCGCACCTCGTTGACCGTCGCCACGATGGTGGCCCGCACGTCCGGGATCACGCGCACCTCCCGGAGCGGGATGCCGATCTCGCCGAGGCGCGTCGCCAGGAACTGCAGGTTCGCGTCGCGCGTGCGGCCCGACAGCACCTCGTTCCCGATGATGAGCAGGCAGGCGGTGGGGTTCTTCATGCGGCGGGACCCTCCTCTTGCCGAACCTACAGAAAGTCCCGGAGCAGCGCGACGAGCGGCCTGTCCGCCGGCGGCATGGCGTAGTCGGCCAGCTTCTGCGGCCGCACCCAGGCCACCGCCTGCCCCTCCTGCGGCACGATCGCCCCGCCCCAGCGCCGGCAGAGATAGAGCGGCATCAGCAGGTGGAAGCGCTCATAGGCATGGGAGGCGAAGGCGAAGGGGGCAAGGCAGCTCTCGGCCACGTCGATGCCGAGCTCCTCCTTCAGCTCGCGGATCAGCGCCGCCTCCGGCGTCTCGCCATGGATCAGCTTGCCGCCCGGAAACTCCCAGAGGCCGGCCATCGCCTTTCCCTCCGGCCGGCGCGCCAGCAGCACGCGGCCATCCGGGTCGATCAGGGCGCAGGCGGCGACCAGCAGCATCGGCTTGGCACCGGGCGCCGGCTCGGCCGGCGACGCGGCGGGCGGGGGCGCCTCCTCGAACAGGTCGCCGCGCGCCGCCTCGAACAGCCGCACGGGCATGGGGCCGCCGCGGGAGATGAAGTCGCGCGCGCCCGCACCCGTCTCGCGGAAGCCGATGCGGCGCAGCACCGCCTGGCTGCGTGCATTCTCCTCGAGCGCGGAGGCCGTCAGCGTGTCGAGGTCGAGGTTGGCCAGCGCCCAGCGCGCGAGCCGCCCCGCCGCCTCCGGCGCCATGGCCTTGCCCCAGAAGCGGCGGCCGATCCAGTAGCCCAGCTCGGCACGGCGCGGCTCGGCGGGGTCGCGCGTCAGGCCGACGCAGCCCACCAGCACCTCGCGCCCCTGCTCCTCCCCACCGATCGCCAGGTGCCAGGCTGCGCCGTCCGCGATCTGGCGGTGGGTGGAGGCGATCCACTCGTCCGCCAGCTCCCGCGGGTAGGGGAAGGGCACGCGCGCCAGGGTCTTGGCGACTTCCCAGTCATTCACCAGGCGGTGCAGGTCGGCGGCGTCCCCGGGCCGCAGGGGACGGAGCGTCAGGCGCTCCGTCCGGATGGGCGCGAAACCGGGGACGTCGGGGGATGGGATGATGGGCATGCGTCCGCGCGGGCTGGACCCCGCCGGGTTGCGCGGGTCCGGGTGCGAAGCAGCACTAAGGGGTGGCGCCGCGGCTTGTCCAGCCGCGGCGCCGGTTGCGGTCAGAGGATGAAGTCGGTCGCGGCCAGGGTGTGGCCTCCGAGCAATTCGATCTCGCCGCGCGGCGCGGTGGGTGCAGTCGTGCCGTTTCCGGTCGCGAACTGCACCACCGTGCGGCCGTCCTCCAGGATGTCGTAGCGGACCTGCAGCCCGGCCTGCGCCGTGAAGGCTCCGGTGCCGAGGAAGGTCCCATCCGTCTCGGGCTCAATGGCGAGGCCGCCGAGGTCGAGCCGGTCCTCGCCGGGGCGGAACCCCCTCACCACGTCCCGCTCACCCTCGCCGACGCCCGTGCCCGGGTCGGCCTGGAAGCGGCCGAGGAGGCGCCAGACGAACACGTCCGCCCCCGTGTCGCCGTCGAGCAGGTCCACGCCGTAGCCGCCCGAGAGGGTGTCGGCGCCGGCGCCGCCCAGGATCGTGTCGTCGCCGCCGTTGCCCTCGATCAGGTCGCGGCCCGAGCCGCCGAGCAGCAGGTCCGCGCCGTCGAGCCGGTCGAAGATGTCGCCCGGCGTGCCGCCGGGCGCGCCCGCGCCCGCGCCGGTGATCACGTCGTCGCCCGTGCCCCCGAACACCGTGTCCTCGCCGAAGCCCGCGAAGACCGTGTCGGCGCCCGAGCCGGCGAGGATCAGGTTGCCGATGCCGAGCGGCTCCGGCGGCGCGAACTCGGGGAACGGGCCGAAGGCAGTGTCGCCGTAGATGAGGTCGGCGCCCGAGCCGCCCTCGACAAGATCGTTCCCCTCGCCCCCTGAGAGCGTGTCGCGCCCCGTGCCGCCGAACACCAGGTCGTCGCCGCCGAGGCCGTCGATGGCAACCCCGCCGCTGCGGCCGAGCAGGATGTCGTCCTCCGCGGTTCCCTCGATGGGTGGCCGCGCGCTGTCCGCATGCGCCGCGTTGCCGGTCCCTGCCGCCCCGCGCGGGGCGTGCATCGCCTGCCGTTCCGTCATGGTTGCGCCTTCCTCAGATCCGCTCTTCTTCGCCTGCCCGTGCCTCGGGGGACGGGCGGGGCAGACCTGGGAACGGGCGGAATGCAGTTGGAGTCACACCGCCGCGACGGGCGGTCAGCTCCGGTAGGACCCGTTGATGTCGATGTAGCCGTGCGTCAGGTCGCAGGTCCAAACGGTCGCCTTGCCACGCCCCAGGCCCAGGTCCACCGCGATCTCCACCTCGCGCCCGCGCATGTGGGCGACGACCGGCGCCTCGTCGTAGCCCGGCACCACCTCGCCGTCCCGCGCCATCCAGGTGCCACCCACCGCAACCGAGAGGCGGTCGCGGTCGGCGGGCTCCCCGGCCTTGCCCACCGCCATGACGATGCGGCCCCAGTTCGCGTCCTCTCCCGCGATCGCGGTCTTCACCAGCGGCGAGTTCGCGATGGACATGGCGATGCGGTGCGCCGACTTCGCGGAGACCGCGCCCGTGACCTCGATGCGAATGAGCTTCTGCGCCCCCTCCCCGTCCCGCGCGACCATCAGGGCGAGGTCCATCAGCACCTCGTCCACGGCGCGCGCGAAGTCACGCAGCATGGCGCCGCCCTCGGCCGGCACGCGGGGGTGCTTCGCGGCCCCGGTGGCGAACAGCAGCACGGTGTCGGAGGTGGAGGTGTCGCTGTCCACCGTCACGCAGTTGAAGGACCGGTCCGTGCCACGCTTCAGGACCGCCTGCAGGGCGGCGGCCGGCACCTTCGCGTCGGTCGCCAGGAAGCAGAGCATCGTCGCCATGTCGGGCGCGATCATGCCGCTGCCCTTGGCGATGCCGTTGACCGTGACCTCCGCCTCACCGATGCGCGCGGTGCGCGTCGCCGCCTTGGGAAAGGTGTCGGTGGTCATGATCGCGCGCGCCGCACCGGCCCAGCCATCCCCCGCCAGCCGCGCAAACAGCGGGGGCAGCGCCGCCGTCACCTTCTCGGCGGGGAGGCGTTCCCCGATCACGCCGGTCGAGGCGAGGAAGACCTCCCGCGGCCGGCACCCGGCAAGCTCCGCCATCGCGGCCGCGGTCGCGGCGCAGGTCTCGCGCCCCGCGCGGCCCGTGAAGACGTTGGAGTTGCCGGCCGTCACCACCAGGGCGCGGGCCTTGCCCCCCTTGAGCGCGTCGCGGCACCAGTCCACCGGCGCGCCCGGGCACTTGTTGCGCGTGAACACCCCCGCCGCCGTGGTGCCGGCGGGGAAGGCCATCATCGTCACGTCCTCCCGCGCCTTGTAGCGGATCTCCGCCATGCCGCTGCCGAGCCGCACGCCCGCCACGGGCGGCATCTCCGGCATTGGCAGGGCAAGCGGGGAGACGGGAAGGTCCTTGCCGGCCATGGCTGGCCCTCAGCGCCGCGGCTGGGCGGGTGCCGGCCCGGCGGGGGGGCCAGCGGGCGGCGCGGCCTGCTCCAGCAGGGAGGGCGCGCGGGCGGGCGTGCCGTCCATGTTGAAGCGCTCCACCTGCGCCGCACCGCGGATGCGCTCCACCGCCGCGCCGACCGCCTCCTCCAGCGCCTGCTGCCGCAGGCTGTCGCGCACCTCCTCGAAGGGCGGGGCGGGGGTCGCGCGGCGGTCCTCCACCTTGATGACGTGCCAGCCGAACTGGGTGCGGACGGGCGCCTGGACCACCTCGTTCGGGCGGAGGCCGAAGGCGGCCTCGGCGAATTCCGGGATCATGTCGCCCCGCTTGAACCAGCCGAGCTCGCCGCCCTCGCGCGAGCCGGGACCGGTGGAGCGGCGGCGCGCGACCTCGGCGAAGTCGGCGCCGGGGCGGCGCACCTCCTCCAGCGCGGCGCGCGCCTCGGCCTCGGTGGGCACGAGGATGTGGCGGGCGCGCACCTCCTCCTCGGCGGGGCGGCTCGCGACCTGGCGCTGGTAGCGCTCCCGCAGCTTCTCCTCCGTCGCCTCCCCGGCGACGGCGCGGGAGATGAGGGCCTGCTGCAGCGTCTCCTCCTCCGCGCGCCGGAGGCGGGCCTGCACCTCCGGGTTGCGGTCGAGCCCCTGGGCCCGGGCGGCGTTCACCAGCGCCTGCTGGGTGATGAGTTGGTCGAGCAGCAGGGGATAGAGCATCTGCGGCGGCATGGCGCGCAGCTCCTCCGGCAGCGCGCGCGCGGCCTCCTCCAGCTCCGAGCGGCGGATCTCCCGGCCGTCCACGCGGGCGAGGACCGGGTCGCCGGCCGGGGCGGCCTGCTGGGCCGGTGCTGGGGGCACGGCCGGGGCCTGGGCCTGGGCGAAGCCCGAGGGCAGCAGAAGGGCAGCAAGAAGCGTGGCGGGGAGGCGCATCGGCGGATCTTCCGGAAGGGCGGGGGAACATGGCCGAAGGGGCGCGGGCCCACAAGCAGGGCGGCCCAGGGCGGGGCGGCGGCCAGGCTCGCGTTGACGGCGGGGGGGCGGACGCCTATCTCTCCGGCTGCCGCGCACCCATGGCTGGCCGCGCCACCCCCGCGGGCCCGGACCCGGTCCGGCAGGCGACCCGCCCCGGACACCCGCCGGCAATGCTGGCGCCGGCGAAGAACCGGCAGATCCTGATCCGGAGCCCCATGTTCCAACGCCTCGCCCGCGCCATCCTCGGCACCTCGAACGACCGCGCGCTGAAGCGCTTCCGCGGCCGCGTACCCGCGATCAATGCGCTGGAGCCGCAGTTCGCGGCCCTGTCCGATGAGGCGCTGCGCGGCAAGACGGAGGAGTTCCGGCAGCGTCTCGCCGAGGGAACCTCCCTCGACGACCTGTTGCCCGAGGCCTTCGCGGCGGTGCGGGAGGCGGCGAAGCGCGTGCTCGGCCTGCGCCACTTCGACGTGCAGATGATCGGCGGCATGGTGCTGCACGAGGGCCGGATCGCCGAGATGAAGACCGGCGAGGGCAAGACGCTGGTCGCCACCCTGCCGGTCTACCTGAACGCGTTGCCGGGCAAGGGCGTGCACGTGGTGACCGTGAACGATTACCTGGCGAAGCGCGACTCGGAATGGATGGGGCGAATCTACCGCTTCCTCGGCATCTCCGTCGGCGTGATCGTCCACGGCCTGACGGACGAGGAGCGGCAGCAGGCCTACGCGGCGGACGTCACCTACGGCACCAACAACGAGTTCGGCTTCGACTACCTGCGCGACAACATGAAGTACCGCCTGGAGGACATGGTCCAACGGGACTTCCACTACGCCATCGTGGACGAGGTGGACAGCATCCTGGTGGACGAGGCACGCACGCCGCTCATCATCTCGGGTCCCTCCGACGACAGCTCCGACCTCTACAACCGCGTCAACGTGGTGATGAAGGAGCTGGTCACGAACAAGGAGCACTTCGAGAAGGACGAAAAATTCCGCACCGCCCACCTGACCGAGGCGGGGACGGAGGCGCTGGAGGCGGCGCTGCGAGAGGCCGGGCTGCTGACCGAGGGCGAGCTCTACGACATCGGCAACGTCACGCTGGTGCACCACGCGAACCAGTCGCTGCGCGCCCATGTGCTGTTCACGCGCGACGTGGACTACATCGTGCGCCAGGACAAGGTCGTCATCATCGACGAGTTCACCGGCCGCATGATGGAGGGCCGGCGCTACAGCGAGGGGCTGCACCAGGCGCTGGAGGCGAAGGAGGGCGTGACCGTTCAGCCGGAGAACCAGACGCTGGCCTCCATCACCTTCCAGAACTACTTCCGTCTCTACCCGAAGCTCGCCGGCATGACCGGCACGGCGAGCACCGAGGCGGACGAGTTCGCCGAGATCTACAAGCTCGAGGTCGTCGAGATCCCGACCAACGTGCCGGTGGCGCGCCTCGACAACGACGACGAGGTCTATCGCTCGGCCGGCGAGAAGTACGAGGCGGTGGCGAAGCTGATCGAGGAGGCGCGGGAGCGCGGCCAGCCCATCCTGGTCGGCACCACCAGCATCGAGAAGTCCGAGCTGATCGCGAAGCTCCTTCAGGGCAAGCGCATCCCGCACCAGGTGCTGAATGCGCGCTACCACGAGCAGGAGGCCGGCATCATCGCCCAGGCCGGCCGCCCGGGTGCGGTGACGATCGCCACCAACATGGCGGGACGCGGCACGGACATCCAGCTCGGCGGCAACGCCGACATGCTGGCGCGCGCGGAGACCGGGCAGAGCGACGGGCCGGAGTACGAGGCGGCGCTGGCGCGCCACAAGGCCGAGATCGAGGCGATCCGCCCGAAGGTGAAGGAGGCGGGCGGGCTGCTGGTGATCGGCACCGAACGGCATGAGAGCCGGCGCATCGACAACCAGCTCCGCGGCCGTTCCGGCCGGCAGGGCGACCCGGGTCAGTCACGCTTCTTCCTCTCGCTCGAGGACGACCTGATGCGCATCTTCGGGTCGGACCGCATGGGCGGCATGCTGCAGAAGCTCGGCCTGAAGGAAGGGGAGGCCATCGTCCATCCCTGGATCAACAAGGCACTGGAGAAGGCGCAGAAGAAGGTCGAGGCCCGCAACTTCGACACGCGCAAGAACCTGCTGAAGTACGACGACGTCATGAACAACCAGCGGCGCGAGGTCTATGCGCAGCGCCGCGCGTTCATGACAGCGCCCGACGTGGCCGAGACGGTCGCCGAGATGCGGCGCGAGACGATCGGCAGCCTGGTGGACAAGGCCATCCCCGAGAACGCGTACCCGGAGCAGTGGGACGTTCAGGGCCTGCAGGAGCGCGTGCTGAACGTGCTCGGCCTCGACCTGCCGGTCGCCGACTGGGCGCGCGAGGAGGGGATCGACGAGACGCAGGTGCGCGAGCGGCTGGAGCAGGCGGCGAACGAGGCCTATGCTGCGCGCGTGGCGAATGTCGGCCCGGACTTCATGCGGGTGGTGGAGAAGAGCCTGCTGCTGCAGATCTTCGACAGCGTCTGGAAGGAGCACCTGCTCGCGCTCGACCACTTGCGGCAGGGCATCGGGCTGCGCGCCTACGGCCAGCGCGACCCGCTGAACGAGTACAAGTCCGAGGCCTTCAACCTGTTCAACTCCATGCTGGAGGACCTGCGGGAGCGGGTGACGAGCGTTCTGATGCGCATCGAGGTGCGCCCCGACGCGCCGCCGCCCATGCCCGAGCCGGTGCGGGTGACCGACATGCGCCACGCCGACCCGTCGCAGGCCGGAGGGGAGCTCGAATATGCCGATGCGACACCCGTGCCGGCCTACGGCACGGCGGTCCAGGCGGCACGCGGCGCGGCAGTGGCATCGGCGGAGGAGACGAGCGACTCCGCAGCCTGGGCCACGACGCCGCGCAACGCGCCCTGCCCCTGCGGCTCGGGAAAGAAGTACAAGCACTGCCATGGCAGGGTCTGATCGCCTCTGGGGCGATCAGGCCACCGATCCGGGGGCGCTCGCGGGCGGGCAGCTCGCACCCTGGTTCGGCTTCCGCGCGGCCGGGCCCGAGGGCGCGGCCGCCTTCGCAGAGCTGAACTCCCGCGACGCCTCGATCTTCGTGCTCGAGATCGCGGGCGGGCAGGCGTGGCTGCATGAGAAGCCGGCCCATTATCCCGCTGCCGAGGTCGCCGGCACGGCACCGACCTCCGACAACCTGCTCGACCGCGCGCATCTCTACCGCGCCTTCATGGGGCAGGTGGCGCGCAGCCGCGGGTTCGACACGCCCGTGCGCCTGGTCTTCACGACGCATGACAAGGCGCCATTCGAGCCGCCGCTGCCCCTCTTCGCCTTCCAGAAGCCGCGCGGCAGCGCCCTGGTGCTCTGGCCGGACATCGAGTTCCTGCGCTACCGCTTCTACGAGGATCCCGCCTTCGACGACCCCGTTCCCTTCGAAGAGAAGGAGGATCAGGCGATCTTCGTCGGGTCGACCAGCGGGATGCGGCTGACGCCCGAAGCGGTGGCGACGCTCACGGCGCCGCGGCTGCGCGCTGCCATGCACTTCAAGGGTTCGCCCCGCGTTGCGTTCCTCCTGCCCAACATCGTGCAGTGCACCACGCCGGAGGCGGCCGAGGCGGTGGCGGCGCTCGGCATCGCCGGCAGGCGCTACAGCTGGCGCGAGATGTACGCCTTCCGCTACCTGCTCTCCATGGACGGCAACGGCGCGTCCTGCTCGCGCGTCGCGCTCGGGCTGCGCAGCAATGCCGTGCTGGTGAAGTACGACTCGCCCCACCAACTGCACTACTTCGACCGCCTGCTTCCCTGGCGCCACTACATCCCGATCGCGCGCGACGAGGACGTGA
>DASQNQ010000019.1:0-3150 GCA_035644895.1 Acetobacteraceae bacterium
GATGTCGCCGCCCTGGTCCTCGCGCACGATGAACTCGATGGCCGTGCCGGAGGAGATGCCGCCTTCAATCGCGGAACCGGCCAGGCCACCCGCCAGCGCGCCGCCGATCCCGGCGAGGGCATTGGAGCGCCAGTCGCCGCCGATGAACGACCCCGCGATGCCGCCCGCGGCCGCGCCCGCCACCGTGCCCACGCCGCCCGGCGCGCGGCCGGCGACCTGCACCGGCCGCATGCCCACGATGGTGCCGTAGGAGACGGAGGCCGCGCGGCCGAGCCCGGATGCCGTCACCGTGCTGCCGGTCTGCTGCGGCGCGCAGGCCGGCAGCGCCGCGGCCAGCGCGAACGCCGCGCAAAGCGCGGCAGCACGGCCGGAAAAACTCATGTTACCCTTCATGTTGTCCATGCCCCGCGAAGCAGTTGAGCGTGTATTGCCGAAATCCGATGCGCGCAGAAGTAGTCGACGCTGCGCGCGCGACAAGCATTGCGACATGGATCCGGTTCTTGCCCTCCCGCTCCCGTTGCGGTAAAGGTAGTCGGACTAGGTGGCACGACGTGCCGGATCCAGGCGGCAACAAGCCGTGGCGTTCAGCCACTCAGCGGCAATAAGCCAGTCGGCCCGGATCTGGTTACCCAATCGTCGTGCCGGTGCCAACCCGAGGAGGCGGCACGCCGGAGCGGGCCTGGGCTGGTCGTCGGGGGACGATCGGCCAGGGGGGCAGGCTCCGTGGACCGGCCTCCGCAACCAGTGGAGGAAGGGGCATGACCCCGTTCCGCCTTGCCTCGGCCAACCACGTTCGCATTCTGCAACGTGCCACCGCCCTCGCCTGCCTCGGCCTCGTCGCCGCCTGCGGCAGCACCACGCAGCAGGCAGGCACGCGTGGGCCCTCCTCGGGCTACGTTTCCTCGGCCGAGTGGCCACGCCCCGACAGCTACGACCCGCCCGGTCCCTCCCATGACCCCTGGGGTCCCTACATCGCCCAGGCATCCCGCCGGTTCGACGTGCCGGAGCGCTGGATCCGCGAGGTGATGCGCCAGGAATCGGGCGGGCGGCAGACGGCCACCTCGCGCGTCGGCGCCATGGGCCTGATGCAGGTGATGCCTGGCACCTACGCGGAGCTCTCCCGCCGCCACAACCTCGGCGGCGACCCCTACCACCCCTGGGACAACATCATGGCCGGCACGGCCTATGTCCGGGAGATGTACCAGCTCTACGGCGCGCCCGCCTTCCTCGCGGCCTACAACGCCGGCCCGCGGCGTCTCGAGGACTATCTCTGGGGCAACCGCGGCCTGCCGGAGGAGACGCGCAACTACGTCGCCCGGATCGGGCCACGCATCCAGGGCACCCACCCGAACCGGCGCGCGCCGGAGGAGGTGTACGCCGCCGCCGAGATCCCGCTGAACATCCCCGCCGGCCCCCGCCGCGGCGACGCCGCCACCATGCTCGCGCTGCGCGAGCAGCGCCGGGCAGTGGAGCCGACGACGGCCATCGCCTCGGCCGCCCCGTCGACGTCTTGGGGCGCGCCGGCGCGCACCGCCTCGGTCGTCGCCATGGCGCCGGTCAGCAGCCCGGGCGACCCCGGCACGACCATCACGCGCATGGAGCCGGTGACCAGCCCCGGCGACCCGGGGCATTCGGGCGGCGTCACGATGATGGCCCGGATGGACCCGGTGGCGAGCCCCGGTGACCCCGGCGTGGCCGAGCGCGCGCCGGTCGCCGTCGCTGCCGCGCCGGCCCCCCGCTCCTTCTCCCTCATCGGCACCGCCCATGCGGGCAGCCTGCCGGTGCAGCCGCGCGCGGCGGTGCAGGCCTTCGCGCAGCCGGCGGTCACGCCCGGCAACTGGGGCGTCCAGGTCGGCGCCTTCGCGTCCGAGAACCTGGCCCGCGCGGCGGCCGGCCGGGCGAAGGACATGGTGGGCGGCCCCGCCCGCGCGACGACGGAGCGCGTCGCACAGGGGCGCGAGGTGCTGTTCCGCGCCCGCGTCACGGGCCTCTCCTCCCGCGGCGCGGCCGAGCAGGCCTGCGACCGGCTCCGTGCCCGCGGAGCCTGCATGGTGGTGGCGCCCGGCGTCTGAGCCGGGCATGCGCCTCGTGGTGATCGGTGCCGGGGGGCATGCCCTCCCGGTGCTCGATGCCATCGGAGCGGCAGGCGGCTTCGACCTTCTCGGCCTTCTCGACGACGCGCCGCCCGCCCAGGCGGTGCTTGGCTGCCCGGTCCTCGGCCCCATTGCCGGGCTGGCCGGGACCGGCGCCGAGGCCGCGTTCATCGCCATTGGCGACAACGCCACCCGCGCGCGCCTGGGCGCGCTGTGCCGCGAGGCCGGGCTGCGCCTTCCGGCGCTCATCCACCCTTCCGCCCTCGTCTCCCCCCACGCCCGGATCGCGGAGGGCGTGCAGGTCATGGCGCGTGCCTGCGTCGGGCCCGCCGCCGCCATCGGTCCGTTTGCACTGGTGAACACGGGCGCCATCGTGGAGCATGGCTGCGAGGTCGCCGCGGCGGCGCATGTGGGGCCGGGCGCGGTGCTCTGCGGCGGCGTGCGCGTCCGCGCCCGGGCGCTGGTCGGTGCGGGCGCGGTGCTGCGCCCGGGCGTCGCGGTCGGCACCGGGGCGGTGGTCGGTGCGGGCGCCGTGGTGGTGGCGGACGTGCCTCAGGGCGCACGTGTCGCCGGCGTGCCGGCCCGCCCGTTGCGCGCGTAAGCGTCTTGCCCAGGCGGGCGTCCCGCCCCACCGTGGCGCAAACCACCGGAGGGGACGCCGCATGACCGCAGACGAGGGATTCCGGGCGCTCGACCGGCTGGTGCGCCCGCGCTCGGTCGCGATCGTCGGCGCCTCGGACGACCCCACCCGCATCGGCGGCCGGCCGCTCGCCTACATGAGGGCGCGCAGCTTCGCGGGCAGCCTGCTGCCGGTGAACCCGAACCGCGCGCAGGTGCAGGGCCTGCCTGCCTTCCCCAACGTGGACGCGCTGCCCGAGGTGCCGGACCTCGCCGTCATCGCCGTGCCGGGCCAGGCGGCGGAGGATGCGGTGCGGAGCCTGGCCGCGCGCGGCTGCCGCGCCGCCATCGTCTTCACCGCCGGCTACGCGGAGGTAGGGGAGGCCGGCGCGGCGGCGCAGGCCCGGCTGGTCGCGGCGGCGCGGGCGGGCGGCATGCG
>DASQNQ010000020.1:0-5808 GCA_035644895.1 Acetobacteraceae bacterium
GCCGCAGCCAGGCGCGCCAGAGCGGCACGTAGCCGAGCCGGCCGGAGAGCACGTTCTCCATCACCGAGAGGCGCTCGACCAGGTTGTACTCCTGGAACACCATGCCGATGCGCCGCCGCGCGAGCCGCAGCGCGCGGCCGCGGAGCGGCGCGAGGTCCTGGCCGTGCAGCCGGATCTCGCCGCGCGTCGGCTCGACGAGGCGGTTGATGCAGCGGATCAGCGTGGACTTGCCCGTGCCGGAGGGGCCGATGATGGCGGTTATGCCCTCCGGCGCGATGTCGAGATCGATCCCGCGCAGCACCGGCTGGCCCGGCACGTACTCCTTCACCAGGCCGCGGATCCGAAGGCCGCGCGTGCCGGCCTGCGCGGGAACGTGGTTCACTGCGTGCGCGCCGGCTGCTGCTGTTCCTGCTGCTGGCGCTGCTGGTTGCGGCGCTGCTCGGCCTCCAGCTCGCGCCGGCTCTCTGCGTCGAAGGCGGCGCGGTTGTAGGGGGCGTTCACGGCGTCCGCCACCGCGCGCACCGGCGCCCAGTCCCGCGCATAGGTCGCCGGCCAGAAGCGGTCGTTGCCGCCGAGGTCGCGTCGCATCGCCTCCGGGAAGCGGAAGTCGATGAAGCACTGGCGGATGCGCTGCGCGAGTTCGGGCCGCAGGTCATGCGCCAGCGCGAAGGAGGAGGTGGGGAAGGGGTCGCTCTCCCAGATCACCCGGAAGTTCTCGCGCCGCACCTGGCCGCGCGCGACCATGCGGTTGAAGACGTCGGAGGCGACGGGCGCCGCGTCGTAGTCGCCGGCGTTCACGCCCATCACGCTGCGGTCATGGCCGCCGGAATAGACGACGCGGTAGTCGGTCTCCGGCGTCAGCCCCTGGGCGGGGAAGAAGGCGCGCGGCGCGAGGTTGCCGGAGTTCGAGGTGGCGGAGGTATGCGCCACGCGCTTGCCCTTCAGGTCGGCAAGCGTCCGGTAGGGGCTGTCGGCGCGCACCAGCGTCACGACGCGATAGCTCTCATAGGCGTCCGCATTCCCCTTCACGGCGAAGGGCACGGCACCGGCCAGGTTCACGGCGAAGGCCGTGGGGCCGGTGGAGAAGCCCGCGATGTGCAGCCGGCCGGAGCGCATGGCCTCCACCTGCGCGGCGTTCGACGTCACCTGGAAGTAGACCACGCGCCTGCCGGTGCACTGCGTCATGTAGTCCAGGAAGGGCCGGAACTGGCTGGCGTAGAGCGCCGGGTCCTCGACGGGCGTATAGGCGAAGACGAGGGTGGAGGGGTCGCGCAGCCGCGCCGGGTCGGCCGGCGCGTCGGCCACCATGTCGCGGTTCTCGTCGCAGTAGGCCTCGTCGAGCGAGCCGCGGAAGCCGCAGGCAGCCGCCTGCTGGGCCGTCGCCGTCGCGGGCAGCAAGGCGAGCATGCCGACGGCGATCGCCGCCGCCCCGATTGTCCTCATCATGCCGTTTCCTCCTCCGTTGCGCGGGCCGCGAGCAGGGCCTCGGTGAACTCGACGAAACCGGCACCGCCGCTGCCGCGCGTGACGAAGGCGGGCGCGGCGGCGATGCCGGGCAGGAAGGGCGCGATGTTCGCGACGCCGACCGAGAGCGGCACGGCTGCGAACATCGGCGCGTCGTTCGGGCTGTCGCCGAGGTAGGCGACCTGGTCCAAAGCCTCCTCCAGCGGATGCCAGAGCGTCGCGAAGAGGTGCCGCAGCCCCGAGAGCTTGTCCCACTCGCCGATCCAGGCGTTCACGTGGATGGAGCTGACCTTCGCCGCCGCCCCGCCCCCGGCGAACACCGCCGCGATGCGCTCCGCGTCCCGTAGCGGCAGGGGGCCCGCATCCTCGGCGAAGTCGAGCGCGTAGTCGAAGAGCCGGAAGGGCTGGTCGGCGGCGATGCGGGCGCCTGGGACCTCGGCCATCGCCCCGGCGGCCAGGCGTTCCAGCCGGGCGCGGGAGGCAAGGCGCGCGGCGTCGTCCTGGACGTGGTGGCGGCGCATGCGGCGGGAGGCGTGGTCATGCGCGTACCAGAGAGCGCCGTTCTCCCCCACCACGGCGGCCACCGGCCAGAAGCGGGCGACCATGTCGCACCAGCCTGCCGGGCGTCCCGTGACGGGCACCACCAGCAGCCCCGCCGCCTGCAGCCGCTCCATCGCCGCGTAGGCCGCGGCGGTCAGCCGCCCCTCGGTGGTCAGGGTGTCGTCGATGTCGGTCAGCACCCAGCGGAGGGCGGCCAGCCTGTCCGGGCTGGCGGCGCTCAGCGGCAGGGGGGCCGGAGCCTGGCGGGGTTGGGGTGCGCCCATGCCCGTCTATGTGGCATGTCTGGCACTGGGTGTGGAAGCCCGCAATGCGCGGAGGGTCAGTCCGGCGCCAGGGTCACCGCCACCCCCGCCCCGGCGAGGGCCGGGCCGAGCGGCGGGGGCGGGGGGACCTCCGTGACCAGGTCGCTCAGCGTGTCGAGGGGGCAGACGCATTCCAGCAGCCCACGCCCGAACTTGCCGGAATCGGCCAGCAGGATGCGCCGCGGGGCGCGCGCCAGCATGGCCCGCTTCACCCAGGCGGCGCGGGAGAAGGCCTCGCACGGGCCCTCCTCGGTCAGCCCGCTCGCGCCGATCACGGCGAGGTCGGCGTTGAAGCGCCGGATGAAGGCCTCGGCTTCGGAGCCATAGACCCCCCGCTCCGCCGCGCTGACCTCGCCGGGGCAGAGGATCACCCGGATCGCGGCCCCGGGGGCGGCCGAGAGCTCCGCCGCCGCGGTCAGGCTGTTGGTCAGCACGGTGGCCGCGATGCCCCGCCCGGCCAGGGCGCGGGCGAAGTGCGTCGTGGTGCTGCCCGCGTCCAGCATCACCACGCCGCCCTCCTCCACCAGCGCGGCCGCTGCGGCGCCGATCCGCGCGCGCTCGGCCACCGCCATCCGCTCGCGTGCCGGCAGGTCGGGCTGCAGCCCGGCATGGGTGACGGAGGCGCCGCCATAGGTCCGCCGCACCGCGCCCTGGCGGGACAGCTCCTCGATGTCCCGGCGGACCGTCTCGGCCGAGACGCCGAACTGCGCGGCCAGGCGCGAGATGCGCACGGTGGGGTCCGTGGCCAGGGCGGCCAGGATCGAGTGGTGCCGCTGCGCCTTCGCCGGCGCGCCATCGGTTCTGCGGGGCATGCGGCGATGACGATGCCACAGGGGCCGCAGCGCGTCATGCCGCCCCCATGCGGGCTTGCCCCCGGCGGCCCGCCTCGTCATCTGACCGTCATGAAACGACGCGCCGCGCTCCTCGCCACTCTCCTCCTCGCCCCGCCCTGGACGGCGCGCGCGCATTCCGAGCTGCGGCGCTCCGACCCGCCGGACGGCGCCGTGCTCGCCGCCCCGCCGGCCGAGCTGCGGCTGGTGTTCAACGAGGCGGTGCAGGTCACGCTCTTTCGCCTGCTCGACCCGACCGGGCAACCGGCGGCGCTGCGGCGCGAGGGCGATGCCGCGACCGCGCGGCGCGAACATGCGGCAAGGCCCGCCGCGCCTCCGGCCCCGGGCGCCTGGCAGGTCGAGTGGCGCGCCATATCGGCCGACGGGCACCCGATCCGCGGCACCGTCGCCTTCCGGGTGGAGGCGCCGCGGTGATCGTCGAGTACCTGCAGCCCGGCGCCAGCTTGTGGGATGGCGCGACGGTGGTGCTGCGCGCCGCCTACTACGCCGCGACGCTCGGCGCCGCGGGGCTCGCCCTGTTCGCCGTCGGCTTCGGGCACCGGTTCGAAGCGGACCTCGCCGCGCGGCTTCGGCGCTGGGTGCTGGGCGCGGCGGTGCTCGGCATCGGGCTCTCGGTCGCCGCGCTGGTGCTGCGCGCTGGCGTGCTGACGGGCGGCGAGTCGCTGGTCGATGCGGACACCTGGCGGGCGATGATGGCGTCGCGCATCGGCGATGCCTTCTGGATCCGCGTCGCGGGGCTCGGCCTCGTGGCGCTCTCGGCGGCGCGTTGGCGGGTAGGTCCGGCGCTCGCGGGCATGGGGGCGCTGATGGTGGCGGCGAGCTATGCGGCCATGGGCCACTCCACCCTGTACCGCCCGCGGCAGGAGCTTTCGGCCCTCGTCACGCTGCACCTGCTCGCCGTCGCCTTCTGGGCGGGCAGCCTGCCGCCGCTGGCCTGGGCGGCCGCGCGGGGCGGCGCGGCCTCGGCCGCGCTGGTCGCGGCCTGGTCGCGCGCCGCGGTGGCGTCCGTGGCGGTCGTGTTCGCGGCGGGCGGAGTCGCGGCCTGGTACCTCGTCGGGCGGTGGGACCTGCTGGCGGCGAGCTGGTACGGCTGGGCGATGGTGGCGAAGGTTGCGCTCGTCCTCGTGATGCTGGGCCTCGCCGCATGGCACCGGCTCCGCCTCGCGCCGGCGCTCGCGGCCGGGCGGGACGGTGCCGGCGCCCGGCTGCGCCGCTCCGTGCTGGTCGAGGCGGCGGTCGCCGCGCTCGTCTTCTACGCGGCGGCCGAAATGGTCTCGATCCACCCGCTGGACTACGGCCACCGCGTGCAGTCCTGAAGGCCGAGCCACTCCGCGTTTCGTGACCCTCCGTGCCCCTGGGCAACCCGGGCCTTGGCCCGACGTGTGCGCTGCCGGACCAACGAAGCCAGTCCACGGGAGAGTCATGCCAACAGCATCCAAGCGGCGCCGGGTGGGCGTTGCCGTCGTGGGTCTCGGCGGCGCGGTCGCCTCCACCGCAGCGGCGGGGGTGGAATTGCTCCGGCGCGGCACCAACCGGATGGATGGCCTGCCGCTCGCGCATGTCGCGGTGCCAGGCCTCGTCCGCTACGACGACCTCGTCTTCGACGGCTGGGACCTGAACGGACAGTCGCTGGCGGACGCGGTGTCCGAGCACCGCGTGCTGAACGACAACCAGATGCGCGAGACCGAGGGCGCGCTGTCGCGTGTCGCGCCGCGTCCCGGCGTGGCCAGCGAGGCCTTCTGCCGCCGCATCACGGGCGCCAACCTCCGTCCCGTCCGCGGCCACCGGGAGGCGGTCGCCGCCATCGTCGAGGACCTGACGCGCATGCGCGCGGCCAACGACCTGGACGGCCTCGTCATGGTCAACCTCGCCTCCGTCGAGCGCGTGCCGGCCGATGCGCCCGTGCTCGCCACCCCAGAAGCGTTCGAGCGCGGGCTGGACGCGGATGACCCGGCGATCGGGCCGGCGATGCTCTATGCGCGCGCGGCGATCGAGGCGGGCGTGCCCTACGGCAACTTCACGCCTTCCGCGGCGGCGGACGTGCCCGCGCTGGCCGAGATGTCGCGCCGCCTCGGCGTGCCGGTCGCGGGCAAGGACGGCAAGACGGGCCAGACCCTGATCAAGACCGTCCTGGCGCCGGCGCTGCGCGCGCGCGCGCTGCACGTGGACGGCTGGTTCTCCACCAACATCCTCGGCAACCGCGACGGGCAGGCGCTGGAGGACCCGGACAGCCTCAAGTCCAAGCTCGACACCAAGGGCAGCGTGCTGGACAGCATCCTCGGCTACCCGGTCGAGGACCACATCGTGGACATCCGCTACTACCGCCCGCGCGGCGACGACAAGGAGGCATGGGACAACATCGACGTCACCGGCTTCCTCGGCCACAGGATGCAAATCAAGGTGAACTTCCTCTGCAAGGACAGCATCCTGGCCGCGCCGCTGAACCTGGAGATCGCGCGCCTGCTGGACCTCGCGCAGCAGCGCGGCCACGGCGGGGCGCAGGAGCAGCTCTCGCTGTTCTTCAAGGCGCCGATGGTGTCCAACGGCCACGCGCCTGAGCACGCCTTCCACCGGCAAGAGCGCATGCTGATGGACTGGCTGGACGCGGAATGAGCGCGGCGGCGGCGGCC
>DASQNQ010000021.1:0-16020 GCA_035644895.1 Acetobacteraceae bacterium
CGGGTGGCGGGTCCGGTGCGCGGGGCGGCCGTCTCGCTGCTCGCCGGCGGCGGGATCGTGGAGGCCGGGGGGCAGTTGCAGGCGGCGGCGCTCCGCCTCGCGACGCCGGGCGATGCGCTGCTCGGCTCCGGGCATGCGGTGGCGGCGCTGGAGGGAGCCCTGGTCGGCGGAGCGCTGGTGCTTGGCATAGACGGCCCGCTGCTGCTGGCAGGCCCGGCCGAGGCCGGCCGCGCTACCCTCTCGGCCGAGGGGATCCAGCTGCTGGCACCGCTGGCCTCCCCCGGGTCGGTCGTGCTCCGCGCCGGCGCGGGCAGTGTCGTGCAGGGGGAGGCGGGCGCGGGGCTGCGGGCCGGGCTGCTGGGCATCGAGGGTGCGGAGGCGCAACTCCTGGGCCGGTTCAACCAGGTGGGCGCGCTGTCCGGCGTGCGGGTGGATCGCGACCTGTCCCTTGCCACGATGGGCGCGCTGCGCGTGGCGGGCGAGGTCTCGGCGGGCCGGCTGCTGCTGCGCGCGGATGGCGCCGTCACGCTCGACGGCGCGCGGCTGGTGCTGGGCGATGCCGGGCTGGTGGCCGCGCCGGGCGGCGTCCAGGCCGGCGCGCCGAGCACGTTGGTCCCGCGTGGGACGGCGGGCGCGCCGGCCCTTGCCCTTGAGACGCGCGGCCAGGGCGCGCTCGCCGCGCTGCCCTCCTTCCTGCACGCGGACGTGGCCGGCGTGGTGCCCACGACGCTCGCCGACTTCGGCGCGGCGGCGCCGGTCGCATCCGGGCCCGTGCAGCTGCGGCTCGAGGCGGGAGCGTCCCCGATCTTCCTGCTGCTCGGCGGCGGGCAGGCAGAGGGGGAGGTCGCGGCGGGGCGGCTCGGCGTGCTTGGTGCCGGCGGCGGGGCGGCCCTGACGGGCATGCTGGGTGGCGAGGGGGGCTTGGCGGCGGCGCGGCATGCGCAGGTCCCGGCTGGGGCCGTGCCGGCCTATGCCTTCAACTTCTGCGCGATCGGCGTGCCTCGCTGCGGCGCGACCGTCGCAGCCACCCCGCCGCCGGTGCCGCCACCTCCGGTGCCGTCGCCGGTGCCCCTGCCCGAACCGGCGGAGTTGCCGCCCGTTCCGCCCCCAAACGGCCTGGCGCCCCCGGCAACCAGGCCGGAGGCGCTTCCGCAGCCCGCGGCGCGCGTCCGCCTGCCGGCCCTGCTCCTCGGTGCGACTGCGCCGCCTGTCCTGCCGGCGGGCTGGCCACCGGAGGAGGAATCCCTATCGCCCGCCGTCCCCGAAGAAGCCCTCGAACAGGCCGCGCAGCAGGCCGGCGCCCTCGGCCAGCCCGTCCGTCCGTAGCGGGCTGCCGGCCGGGTTGCCGCGGGCGGCGGCGAAGGCGGCGCGGTCCTGGCCGAGCTCCGCCGCCGAAAGGCGGCCGTCGCCGTCATAGTCCAGGCTCTCGATCAGCAGCCGCGCCGAGAGGATGCCCGCGAGCGACCCGCCCCCCACCGCCACCCCCACCACGTCCGGGGTCGAGCCCTCCTGCAGGGCGGCCAGCCAGGCGGCGCCGCGCGCCATGCGCGCCAGCTCGGCGGAGGAGAGCAGGCGGTCGCCGCTGACGTCGCCCTGCGCCACCAGGGCATCGGCGCAGCCGGCGACCGTGCCGGCGCCGCAGGCGGCCTCAATGTGCTCCAGCGCCGCCATGAAGGCGAAGCCCTCCCCGTGCTGGGCGGCGAGGGCAGCCGGTGTCGGGTCGCAGCGCCGCCACGCGGTGCGCGGCGCCTCGCCCGGCAGCCGGTCGTCGCGGGTCTTGGCGTCGGGCTCCGCCGTCTCGAGCCCCGCATCGGCGGCGCGCAGCAGCAGTCGCGGCGCCTCCGCGCCGTCCGCCGTGCCGAGGGTCCAGCCGGCCAGCGGCCGCAGCTCCCGGAAGCGGAACAGGCGGCCGGGCACTCCGGCATCCAGCCGGGCGGCGGAGCGCGCCGTGAGCAGCAGGACGCCGCCCGGGTCGCGGCACTCGCCCGCGAACCAGGCGCCGCGCAGGGTTTCCGGGATCCCCTGGCCGAGCGCGGGCGTGGCAAGGAGGGCGGCGAGGAGCACCGCGACGCGGAAGCGGCTCATCGGATCTCGATCTCCTGGCCCGAGCAGAGGTTCACGCCGGCCTGCCGCGCCTCCCGCCCGTCGCGGAACACGGCGGTGAGGTCGGCGGTGCAGGCATCCGGCCGTGGCGGCAGCAGCTCCAGCGCCTCGCCCGCGCCGAGGACCGCGGCGCCGAGGCGGTCCGGCCCGCGGGGCGCGCCCGGCGGGTCGGCGTAGATCTCGACGATCGGCAGGCGCGCGGCGTTGCGCAGCCGGACGGCCCCCTGCGGGATGGGCCGCGGCGACGCGCCTGCATCCGGCAGGGCGGCCACAGGCCCCTCCTCGTCCAGCCGGTCGGCGACCACCCAGCCGGGGCGAATGACGATGCGCGGGTTCTCGCAGATGTCCACCTCGCGCCGCTCCTCCGCGCCGCCGCCCGGGAAGACCACGCGGATGTCGGCCTCGCAGGCGCCGGTGACGTCGAAGGTGGTGGCCTCGCCCGGCGGCAGCACGTCGGCGCCCAGCCGGTCCGGCCCCCAGTCGTCGTCGGCCGCGGCCGAGACATAGGCCTCCTGCACCGGGGCGAGGTGACGGTTCACCAGGGTGACGCTGCGCGCGACGGGCTGCGGCAGCGTGGCGCGGTCGAGCACCAGGCGGCGGCTGGCGCAGAGGTCGCGCGCCGGCAGCACCTCCTCCGCGTCGTCCTCCCACACCGCGCGGATCTGGAAGCTGCACTCACGCGTGCGCAGGCGCATGCCGTGGCTCTGCCCGGGTGCGACCACCTCGGCGCCGAGCCGGTCGGGGCCCCAGGCGGCCGGTCCCTGCGGGGAGGCGTAGAGTTCGCGCAGCGTGCGGTCCGACCCGTTCGCGACCTCGACCTCCAGCCAGGGGAGGGAGGGGTCGCCGAAGGTCACGCGCTGCGCGCGGCAGACATCCACGCGGCGCCGCTCCTCGACGCTGTTGTCCTGGAACACGGCGCGCAGGTCGAACAGGCAGTCGCGCGTGCGGCCCAGGCGGACGCGGTAGGTCGCGCCGGGCGCGACCGTGTCGGAGCCCAGCCGGTCGCCGGCGCGGTCGGGCGCGCCCGCTGGCGCCGCGTAGAACTCGCGCAGGATCTGGTCCGTCTCGTTCGCGACGGTGAACTCGCGGTTCGGGGGCGGCTGCTGCGGCTGCTGCGCCAGGGCGCCCGCGCTGCCTGCCAGCAGGGCCCCATACAGCCAGGCCTGGCCGAGCCAGGCAGCCACACGCCGCATGCCGGATCACCTCTTGCGAACCGCGGAGGCCGGTACGGCCCCGGGACGGCAAAGCATGCGGGCGGCAGCGCGCTGCGGCAAGCGCCTGCCGCGGCGTTGGTTCAGGGATTCGTGGCGGTGTCCGCGAGGCCGCGCTGGCGGACCTCGTCGGCCTCGGCGTCCTTGTAGCGGACGACGCCGGCACGCGCCTCGACCCGCTTCGGCTCGACCTGCACCATGACCATCAGGGCCAACTGGCCCCGCACCAGCTCGAGCGACTTCTGCCCGTAGACCGGCATGGGCACCCGGAGGGCCTTGCAGTAGCTCAGCGCCGCGGCGAGCAGGTCGTTGTGCCGGACCTCCGTCACCTCCTCGGCGGCCGGGCGCCGGGTGCGGCGGATCAGGCGGCCGCTGATGCTGCCGTCCTCGGCGGCGGTGAGCTCCAGCCGCGCGGGGTCCTGGGCGGCCGTCGCCGGGCTCTGCCAGGTGGTCTGGCCGAGGTGGTCGAACAGCGCGGCGATCGTCTCCTCGGTCGAGAAGAGGATGTAGCGGACTTCCTTCGGCATCACCCCGGTCCCGGCAGGTGTCGTGCTGGCGCCGGCCCGGAAGGCTGGGCCTGGCAGGGGGGACCGTGCCGCCGGAGTGTTCCGCACAAGTTAACCGATTGGTCGGCTTCGCCCTCACTGGTCCCGCAGGGCGCTCTCCGGCGCGGCGCCGGTGACGGGACGCAGGAACCAGATCAGAAGGATCGCGCCGAGCATGGCCGCGGCCAGCGCCGGGGCGCGCCAGTCGCCGGTCAGCAGCCTGTTCACCAGCAGCGCCCCGCAGACGATCGCCCCGCCTGCCGGCACGAAGAAGGGCACCTCGAACCCGCCTCGCTCCTCCCCCTCGCGCCGCTGCAGGATCAGCAGGGCGATGTTCACCGCGACGAACACCGCAAGCAGCAGCAGCACCGTCGCCGAGGCGAGCTGCGAGATGTTCCCCGCCAGCATCAGCGCGACCAGCACCGGCAGCAGCGCCAGCACGGCGATGTGCGGCGTGCGGCGCGTCGGGTGGATGCGGCCGAGGGCGGCGGGCAGCAGCCCCTCCCGCGCCAGGCCGAGCACGAGGCGTGACGCGGTGACGTAGTTCAGCAGCGCGGTGTTCGCGACCGCGAAGACGGTGATGGCGACGTAGCCCCACCCCGGGAACCAGGGCGCGGCACGCGCCATCACCTCGGTGAGCGGGCCGGGCGCCGCCGCGAGCTCGCGCCAGGGCACGACGGAGACGGCGGTGACCGCGACCGCCATGTAGAGGACGGTCGCCGCGATCATCGCGCCCACGATCCCGATCGGCAGCGTGCGCCGCGGATCGCGCGATTCCTCGGCGACGTTCAGCGTGTCCTCGAAGCCGATGAAGGCGAAGAAGGTGAGGATCGCGCCCGTCATCAGGAAGGAGAGGCCGATGTCGCCCGTGCCGGACGGCGTCTCCCACAGGCTGACGCTGCCCCAGTAGGGGATGCCCACCGCGATCACGAGGACCAGCCCCGCCGCCTCCACCGTGGTGCAGAGCACGTTGAGCCACATGCTCTCGCGGATGCCGCGCACCACGATGCCGGCCATGATGAGCAGGAAGCCGAGGGAGATGAGAACGGGCGGCACGGCGCCCACGCCCACCAGGCGCAGCAGGTTCTCGGCCACGACGCGCGATTGGGTCGCGACCGAGGTGAGGCCCGAGGCCATGACCGAGAGGCCGACCGTCCAGGTGAGTAGCGGCATGTTGAAGGCGCGCGCGGTGACATAGGCCGCGCCGCCTGCCCGCGGGTAGCGGCTGCCGAGCGAGGCGTAGGAGAGGCCCGTCAGCAGCGCCGCCACCATCGCGACCGCGAAGCCGAGCCAGACGGCCGAGCCGAGCTCCCCCGCCGCACGGCCGACCAGGCCGTAGATGCCGGCCCCCAGCATGCCGCCCAGCGTGTAGGCGAACAGCTGGAACGGCCCGATGCTGCGTTGGAGTTCGGGTTGAGCCCCGTCGCCCATGGCTGTCTTCCTTGACGGGGACAGGACGCGCCGGGGGACGAGCGGTTCCGGCCCGCCTCTCCCTTTCGGCCCGGACCCGCTGCCGGTAAGGTGAGATCCAACGCCAGACCTCACCCGGGAGGACAAAATGACCCACCGCCGCACGCTTCTCGCCGCCGCCTGTGCCGTGCCCGCCGGCCTGCTCGGCCGCGGCGCGGCCGCGCAACAGGCGCGCTTCCAGAACATGTACATGTTCATCCCGGCCGGCCCCGGCGGCGGCTGGGACGGGCTCGGCCGCGCGATCGAGCAGGTGGCGCGCGGCGCGGGCCTCGTCTCCAACTTCCAGTTCGAGAATGTGGGCGGCGCGGGCGGCATGGTCGGCCTGCCGCGCTTCACCTCCCAGCGCCGCGGCCGCCCCGACGCGCTGATGGTGGGCGGGTCCGTGATGGTGGGCGCCGCGCTGACCAACCGCTCCCCGGTCTCGATCAAGGATGTCACGCCGGTGGCGCGCATGACCGAGGAGGTGGGCGTCGTCGTCGTGCCCGCGAACTCCGAGATCCGCGACATCGCGGGCCTCGTCCAGGCCTGGCGCAGCAACCCGGGCGCGGTGCCGGTCGGCGGCGGCTCGGCCGGAGGCACCGACCACATCACCCTCGGCCTGATCCTGAAGGCGCTGGGCCGCAACCCGCGGGAGGCCTCCTACGTCGCCTTCGCCGGCGGCGGCCCCGCCCAGGCGGCGATCATGGGTGGGCAGGTGCGGGCAGGCATCTCGGGCTTCTCGGAGTTCGCCGAGCAGATCAAGGCCGGCCGGATGCGCGCGCTGGCGACGACGGGGGAGCGCCGTTCCGACCCGAACATCCCGACGCTGAAGGAGAGCGGCGTGGACGTCGTCACCTCCAACTGGCGCGGCGTGTTCGGCGCGCCGGGGATCAACGCGTCGCAGCGCCAGGCGTTGACGCAGCTCATGACGGACATCCACGCGCTGCCAGCCTGGAAGCAGATGCTGGAGACGCGCGGCTGGGACGACGCCTTCTTGACCGGCGAGGCCTTCGATCGCTACCTGGCCCGCGACATCGCGGAGACGGAGGCGGTGCTGCGCGACCTCGGCCTCGCGGCGTGAGGCAGGCGGGGCCCGACCGGGCGGACCTCGGGGCGGCGCTGGCCGTCCTGGCCCTCGGCGGCGTGGCGGTGTGGCAGACGCTCACCATCCCTGCCTCGCCGCTTTACGCCCAGGTCGGGCCGACGCTGGTGCCCTGGCTGGTCGCGGGCGTGCTGCTGCTGCTCGGCGTGGGGCTGACGGTGCAGGCGCTGCGTGGCGGCTGGTCGCGCGACCTGCCCGAGGTCGCGGAGGCGCCGTCGGCGAACCTCCGCGCGCTCGGTCTGCTGCTGGCCGGGCTGCTGGCCAATGTCGCGCTGATCGGACCCTTCGGCTTCACGGTCGCCGCCACGGTGCAGTTCGCGCTGGTGGCCGCGGCCTTCGGGTCACGCTCCCACCTGCTGAACCTGGTCATCGCCTTCGCCGTCGCGCTCGGTGCCTACACGCTGTTCGTGAGGCTGCTCGGCGTCAACATCGGCGCGGGGCTGGTCGAGGGGCTCGTCTTCGGGGTGCCGGAATAGCATGGACGCCATCTCGGGCCTCGCGCTCGGCTTCGGCAATGCGCTCACGCTGGCCAATCTCGGCTGGGCGCTGCTCGGCTGCTTCCTCGGCACGGCGATCGGGGTGCTGCCTGGCATCGGGCCGGCGCTGACCATCGCGCTGCTGCTGCCGATCACCTTCTCCGTTCCCGCGACGGGCGCCTTCATCCTGTTCTGCGGCGTGTTCTACGGCGCGATGTATGGCGGCTCCACCACCTCGATCCTGCTGAACACGCCGGGCGAGTCGGGATCGATCATCACGGCGCTCGAGGGCGCCAAGATGGCGCAGAACGGGCGGGCTGGGCCTGCGCTGGCGACGTCGGCCATCGGGTCCTTCGTCGCGGGCATGGTGGGCACGCTCGGCATCGCCTTCATCGGGCCGGTCGTCGTGGACCTCGCGCTGCAGCTCGGGCCTGCCGAGTACTTCTCGCTCATGGTGCTGTGCTTCGTCACCGTCTCCGCCGTGCTCGGCGGCTCCGCGCTCCGCGGCCTCGCCTCGCTCGGCTTCGGGCTGATGCTGGGGCTGGTGGGCATCGACCTGCAGACGGGGCAGCCGCGCCTGACCTTCGGCGTGCCGGAGCTGCTGGACGGCGTGAACGTCGTGCTGGTTGCCGTCGCGTTGTTCGCGGTGGGGGAGACCCTCTACCTCGCCTGGCGCTACGTGGAAGGACCCGTCGAGGTGCGGCAGGTCGGCCGGGTGATGATGAGCCGGAGCGACCTGCGTCGCTCCTTCTGGCCATGGATGCGCGGCGCGGGGCTCGGCTTTCCCTTCGGCATCCTGCCCGCGGGCGGGACCGAGATGCCGACGATGCTGAGCTACTACGCCGAGCGCAAGCTCGCCTCCCCCGAGGCGCGGCGGGAGTTCGGGACGACCGGCGCGATCGAGGGCGTCGCGGGGCCGGAGGCCGCGAACAACGCGGCGGCGGCCGGCATCCTGGTGCCGATGCTGACGCTCGGCCTGCCGACGAGCGCCACGGCGGCGATCATGCTCTCGGCCTTCCAGTCCTACGGCATCCAGCCGGGGCCGCTGCTGTTCACCTCCCAGGCGGAGCTGGTCTGGACGCTGATCGCCAGCCTGTTCGTGGCAAACGTCATGCTGGTGGTGCTGAACCTGCCGCTGGTGGGCCTGTGGGCGCGCATCCTGCGCATCCCGCAGCCGCAGCTCTATGCGGGCATCCTGGTCTTCGCGACCATCGGCACCTACGGGATCTCGAACTCGGTCGTGGACCTGTTCCTGCTCTACGGCATCGGCATCATCGCGATGTTCATGCGCCGCTTCGACTTTCCCGTGGCGCCGGTGGTCATCGGCATGATCCTCGGCCCGATGGCCGAGCAGGCGATGCGCCAGGCGCTGACCATCAGCCAGGGCGACTGGTCCACCTTTGTCACGCGCCCCGTCTCGCTCGTGATCCTTCTGGTCGCGTTGCTGGCACTTGCCGGACCGCGCGTCTACGGGCTGTTCATGCGGCGCGTCGAGGGATGAGCGACATCCCGGACAGCAGCTACGAGGCGGCCGACGAGGTGGTGGACCTGCGCGGCCTGAACCGGGCCGCCGTGCTAGCGCGGCTCGAACTCGTGCTCGCCCTGCCGCGGCAGGAGGGGCTGCGGGTCGCCGTGCTCATCGACCCCGCCCGGCCAGGGGCGGGGGAGACGCATTTCCAGCCCGTCGGGCGCCGGATCGTCGAGGCGCGGCGGCAGGGCCTGGTGCGCGCCGCCCAACCCATCCCGCCGGGCGAGGATGCGGGCGGCTTCGTGATCGAGATGGCGGGCGGCGGCAGCGGCGCGGATCGTCCGTCTTAGCTCCGGCGTCGCGGACGGCCATGCCGCGATCTCGCCAAGCGTGCGCCCGCAGCCGAGGCAGAGCCCCGCCAGGCCGCTGTACTCGCACCTCCCCGTACAGGGCGACGCGGTGTCGTTGCTTCGTGCCACGCCTGGAGCATGGCGCAATCGGGGGGAGTTGCAAGAACCTCAGGCTCTTGCAGGGGGGGTGCGGGGGGCAGGGCCCCCCGCGGTCTCAGACCCGGTCCTTGCCGTCGATGGCGTCGCGGACGCTGTCCTTGGCGCTGCCGACGGTGTTCTGGACCTTGCCCTTCGCCTGGTCGGCGTGGCCCTCGGCCTGGGTCTTCTTGTCGCCGGTCAGCTTCCCAGCGGCTTCCTTGATGTTGCCCTTGATCTGGTTGCCGATGCCCTTGGCGCGATCCTCGTCCATGGTCTTCTCCTTCTCGGTCGCAGAGAAAGGCAAACGCGCGCCGGCGCTGGAGGTTCAGCCGGGCAGCCCGGCAAGCGCGTCCTCCACCGCGGCGCCGAAACGCTCCACGATGGCATCGATCTCGGACGCGGTCGCGATGTAGGGCGGCGCGAGGATGACATGATCCCCGTGCCGGCCGTCGATGGTGCCGCCCATCGGGTAGCAGGCCAGCCCGTGCTCATAGGCCGCCCCCTTCACGCGCTCGTGCAGCCGGAGCGCGGGGTCGAACGTCGCCTTCGTCGCGCGGTCGGTCACGAACTCGACGGACCAGAAGAGCCCGCGGCCGCGGATGTCGCCGACATGACGATGGTTGCCGAGTCGCTCGACCAGGCCCTGTTCCAGCCGCGCACCCATGGCGCGGACATTCGCCAGGAGGTCGTCCCCCCGGATCGCCTCCTGCACCGCCAGCGCGGCGGCGGCGGCCACGGGATGCGCCTGGTAGGTGTGGCCGTGCATGAAGGCGCCGGAGCCCGCGCGCAGCGCCTCCACCACGCGCCGCCCGACCAGGATGCCGCCCACCGGCTGATAGCCGCCGCCGAGGCCCTTGGCGACCACCTGGATGTCCGGCGCGATGCCCTCCTGCTCCCAGGCGTGCATGGTGCCGCAGCGGCCCATGCCGCACATCACCTCGTCGAGGATCAGCAGCGCGCCATGGCGGTCGCAGATCGCTCGCACCGCGCGGAAGTAGCCGGGCAGGGCCGTGACGCAGCCGAGCGTTGCGCCGACCACCGTCTCCGCCATGAAGGCGATGACGTTGCCGGGGCCGAGGCGCTGGAACTCCGCCTCCAACTCCGCGGCCAGGCGCGCGACGTAGTCGGCGTCGGTCTCGTCCGGCGCCCGGTCGCGGTACGCATAGCAGGGCGAGACGTGCGAGAACGCGCCCGACAGCACCGGCCCGTAGGGCGCGCGGCGCATCGCGTTGCCGCCGGCCGCCAGCGCGCCCAGGGTGTTGCCGTGGTAGGACTGCCGCCGCGCGATGATGCGCGTCCGCTGCGGCTGCCCAACTTCCAGGAAATACTGCCGCGCCATCTTGATCGCGGCCTCCGCGCCCTCGCTGCCGGAGGAACAGAGGTAGAGGTGCGAGAGGCCGCCCGGATCGCCATCCAGGATCATGTCCGCCAGCCGCTCCGCCACCTCGTTCGAGTAGAGGGCGGTGTGGGCGTAGCAGAGCCGCTCCGCCTGCCGCCGCATGGCCTCGATCACGCGCGGGTGCCCGTGGCCAAGGCAGGCGACGGCCGCGCCGCCCGAGCCGTCGATGATGCGCCGGCCGTTGGAATCGTGCAGCCAGATGCCCTCGCCGGAGAGGGCAAGCGGCGGGTCCTCGCGGAGCGAGCGGTGGATCAGGCGGGACATGGCGAGGAAAGGTCGCGCGTCCGTCAGGGCGGCGTCAACAGTCCGACCGTTGCGCCCGTCATGCAGCAGGCGATGGTGGCCGCCGCCAGCGCCGGCAGGCCAAGGCCGAGGATGTCCGCCCGCCGCTCCGGGCACATCGCGGCGAGCCCGCCGAGCATGATCCCGAGCGAGCCGAGGTTGGTGAACCCGCAAAGCGCATAGGTGAGCACGAGCGTCGAGCGGCCGGACAGGCCGAGGTTGCCGGTCGCCAGCCCGAGATAGGCCACGAACTCGTTGACCACGGTCTTGAGGCCGAGCGAGGCGGCGACCGTCCCGGCCTCGGCCGCCGGCACGCCCATGGCAAGGGCGAGCGGCCAGAACAGCACGCCCGCGATGCGCTGCAGCGTGACGCCCGTCAGCGGCTCCAGCGCCAGGTTGGCGAGGGCCACGAGCGCCACGAAAACGATCAGGGTCGCGACGATGCCGAGCAGCAGCGTCAGCCCCTCCGCCGTGCCGCGCACCAGCGCGTCCAGCGTGCCCTCGTAGAGGCGCGGCGCCTGCATCGGCGCCGCGGCCTCCGCGGGCGGGCGCGGCAGCATCAGCATCGCGCAGACCACGGCCGCGGGAGCGGAGATGAGCGAGGCGGTGAGCAACTGCCCCGCCGCGTCCGGCACGACGGGCGCGATCATCAGCGTGTAGACCACGAGCATGTTGCCGGAGATGGTGGCAAGCCCGGCGGTCATCACCACCAGCAACTCCGCCCGCGGCAGCCGCGCGAGCCAGGGCTTCACCAGCAGCGGCGCCTCCACCATGCCGAGGAAGACATTGGCCGCCGTCGCAAAGCCCGCCGCGCCCGATATGCCGAAGAGCCGCGTCAGCATGCGTGCCATCAGCGCGACCAACGCCGGCAGCACGCGCCAATGATAGAGCACGGCCGAGAGCGCACCGACGACCAGCACGATGGGCAGCGCGCGGAAGGCGAGCACGTAGGAGGCGCCGGGCGCCACCTCCGCATAGGGAAGCGGCCCGCCGCCGAGATGGCCGAAGACGAGCGAGGTGCCGGCATCGGTCGCGGCCGCCAGAGCGTTGACGGCGGCGCCGACCGCCGCAAAGGCCGCGCGCACCGGCGGCAGGTGCAGCAGCGCGGCCGCGAGCGCGACCTGCAGGCCGAGGCCGAGCGCCACCGCGCGCCAGGGCACGCCGCGGCGGAAACCACCCAGGCCCCAGGCCAGCGCCGCGAGTGCGGCCAGCCCGAGCGCCGACTGAACCTGCAAGAGACTCACTCCGCCGCGCTCCGCACGGGCGGCGCGTCCGGCAGCTCGACCGCACGGATCGCCTCGCCGCGGCGGGCGATGCGCTCGGCGGTGATCTCGATGCCGCGCACATCCTCCTGCATCGCGGCGAAGTGGCCGCGCAGCGCGGCGACGCGGCGCTCCAGCCGTGCCGTGTCCTCGCCCAGTCGCTCGACCTCCGCCTGGATGCGCCGCGCCTCGGTCTGCAGCCGCGCGTCGCGCAGGAGGCCGCGCATGGTGTTCAGCACGGCCCAGAGCGTGGAGGGGCCGGTGATGTAGACTCCGCGCCGCGCAGCCTCCGCCACCAGGTCGGCGAAGCCGGCGTGGAGCGCGGCGTGCACGGCTTCCGCCGGCACGAACATGATCGCGCCCTCCGATGTCTCGCCGGGGATGAGGTATTTTTCCGAGATGTCGGCGACGTGGCGGCGCACGTCCGCCACGAAGCGGCGCCGCGCGGAGGGCTCGCGCCCGTCCTGCATGGCGGCCCAGGCCTCCAGCGGGAACTTGCTGTCCACCGCGATCGGGCCGGGCGGGAAGGGCAGGCGGATCAGGCAGTCGCAGCGCGTGCCGTTGGACAGCGTGTGCTGCCAGGCGAAGGCGCCCGGCGGCAGGCGGTCCTCCACCAGCTCGCGCAGCTGCACCTCCCCCAGCGCCCCGCGCGCCTGCTTGTTGCCGAGGATGGCGGCGAGCGATCCCACCTGCGCGCCCAGCGCCTCGATGTTCGCACGCGCGCCGTCGATGACCGCGAGCCGCGCGCGGATGTCGCCCGCCGTCTCGCCCAGGCTCCGCTCCTGCTCCCGCAGCCGGGCCTCGGTGCGCTCGGACTGGCGGTCCTGCGCGGCGGCGAGCGCCTCCAGCATCGCGGAGAGGCGGGCCAGCGCCTCGTCCCGCCGCCCACGCCGCGCGAAGCCGAGCAGCGCGAGCGCCAGCCCGGCCGCACCGGCGATCAACAGGATGGGCAGCCAGTCGGGCACGCGCGGGGACCTCCGGGTGCCGCGAATCGGGCGCCCGTGCCCATGATAGGCGCGCCCTCTTGCCCGCACCTCAATGGCGGAAGTGGCGCATCCCGGTGAAGACCATGGCAAGCCCGGCGCGGTCCGCGGCCTCGATCACCTCGGCGTCGCGGACCGATCCGCCGGGCTGGATCACCGCCGTCGCCCCTGCCTCGGCCGCGGCCAGCAGCCCGTCCGCGAAGGGGAAGAAGGCGTCGGAGGCCACCACCGCGCCGCGCGCCGGGCTCTCCGCCAGGCCGGCAGCCCGCGCCGCCTCCTCCGCCTTCCAGGCGGCGATGCGGGAGCTGTCCACCCGGCTCATCTGCCCCGCTCCGATGCCGACGGTGGCACCCCCCTTCGCATAGACGATCGCGTTCGACTTCACATGCTTCGCCACGCGGAAGGCGAACAGCAGGTCGGCCATCTCGGTGGGCGTCGGCGCGCGCTGCGTCACCACCCGGAGGTCCGCCTCCGTCATCCGCCCGGCATCGCGCGATTGCGCGAGGAACCCGCCCGAGACGGAGCGGAAGGCGGCGCCGGGCGCGGCGGGATCGGGCAGGCCGCCGGTCAGCAGCAGGCGCAGGTTGCGCTTGCGCGCGAAGACCGCGCGCGCCTCCTCGTCCGCGTCGGGTGCCACCACCACCTCGGTGAAGATCGCGGCGATGCGCTCGGCCGCCGCCGCGTCCAGCTTCCGGTTCGCCGCCACGATGCCGCCGAAGGCCGAGACGGGGTCGCAGCGCAGCGCGGCGTCCCAGGCGAGGGCGAGGTCCGGGCCCAATGCCACCCCGCAGGGGTTGGCGTGCTTGACGATGACGATGGCCGGCTCGTCGAACTCCGCCACGCATTCGAAGGCGGCGTCGGTGTCGTTCAGGTTGTTGTAGGACAGCTCCTTGCCCTGCACCTGCACCGCCGTCGCGATGCCGGGCCGCGCCTCGGTCACGTAGAAGCCCGCATGCTGGTGCGGGTTCTCGCCATAGCGCAGCACCTGGCGCCGCGTGCCGGAGACGGTCATGCGCGCCGGGAACGCCTCGCCGGCCTGCGCGGCGAACCAGGCGGAGATCGCGGCGTCGTAGGCCGCCGTGCGCGCATAGGCCGCCTGGGCGAAGCGGCGCCGCAGCGCGAGCGAGGTGCCGCCCGAGGCCTCGACCTCCGCCTGCACCTCGTGCAGTTGCGGAGGTTCCGTGATGACCACGACTGAAGAAAAGTTCTTGGCAGCGGAGCGGATCATGGCGGGGCCGCCGATGTCGATGTTCTCGATGCAGTCCTCGGGGACGCCGCCCTTCGCGACCGCGGCCTCGAACGGGTAGAGGTTCACGGCGACCAGGTCGATCGGCGCGATGGCGTGGGCCTGCATCTGCGCCAGGTGGTCGGGCAGGTCGCGCCGGCCGAGCAGCCCGCCATGGACCTGCGGCACGAGGGTCTTGACGCGGCCGTCGAGGATCTCCGGGAAGCCCGTGTGCTCGGAGACGTCGCGCACCGGGATGCCGGCCGCGCGGATCGCCGCCGCCGTGCCGCCGGTGGAGAGGATCTCTGTCCCGCGTTCCGCCAGGAAGCGGGCGAACGCCACGATGCCAGCCTTGTCCGAGACGGAGAGCAGCGCGCGGCGAATGGGGACGACGTCGGTCATGCGGGCGGGTCCTGGGCGGGTCGCGCCACCTTCTGCGCCCAGGCCCAGGCATGGGCAACCATCGTGTCGAGCGCGGCATGGCGGGGCCGCCAGCCGAGCGCGAGCAGGCGGTCCGGTGCCGCCACCACCTCCGCCACGTCGCCTGCGCGCCTCGGTGCCATGCGCACGGGCAGGGGGTGGCCGGTCACGCGCCGGACGGCGTCCACCACCTGCCGGACGGAGCTGCCCTGCCCGTAACCCACGTTGCAGATGCCTGGCGCCGCGCCCGCGGCCAGCGCACGCAGCACGACCAGGTGGGCCTCGGCGATGTCGGCCACGTGGACGAAGTCGCGCACCGCCGTACCGTCCGCCGTCGGCCAGTCCTGCCCGAAGACCGTCAGCGCCTCCCGCCGCCCGAGCGCGACCTGCAGCGCGGCGCCGATCAGGTGGGTCGGGTCCGCATGGCGGCTGCCGGCGCGGCAGGCGGGGTCCGCGCCCGCCACGTTGAAGTAGCGCAGCGCCGCCACCTGCAGGCCATGCGCGGCGCCGGCCTCCGCCAGCACCGCCTCGGCCGCGAGCTTCGAGGAGCCGTAGGGCGAGACGGGGCGGGTGGGCGCGTCCTCGGCCACCGGGACACGCTCGGGCACGCCGTAGACGGCGGCGGTGGATGAGAGCAGCACGCGCCGCACCCCCGCCGCCGCGCAGGCCTCGAGCAGCGCAAGCGTGCCGCCCAGGTTGTTGCGCCAGTACTCCAGCGGCCGCGCCACCGATTCGGCAACCGAGACGGAGGCGGCGAAGTGTGCGACCGCCTCCACCCCCTGCGCGCGCAGCGCGGCGGCGACCTCGGCGGTGTCCTGGACCGGCACCTCCACCAGCGGCACGCCCGGGGGCAGCGCCGCGCGGTGGCCGGTGCGGAGGTCGTCGAGCACCACCACGGGGATGCCCGCATCCCGCAGCGTCCAGACGAACTGCGACCCCACGTAGCCGCAGCCGCCCGTTACCAGCACCGCGCCCGCCATGGCCGCTTCCCCCCTCACAGGTCCAGCGCGTCGAGCTGGCGCCGGATGACCTGCGTCTCCTGGTACAGCTCCCGCGCCCGCGCAAGCCCGGCCTTGCCCATCGCCGCGCGCAGCGTCGGGTCCGCGGCCAGCCCCGCGATTGCGGCGCGCAGCGCGGGCACGTCGCCCACGGGCACCAGCAGCCCCGTCCGCCCCGGCACCACCTCCTCCCGCGTTCCGCGTATGCCCGTGCCGATGACGGGCAGGCCCGTCATCATCGCCTCGACGACCGAGCGCGGCATCCCCTCGAAGCGGCTCGGCAGGCAGAAGAGGTCGGCGGCGCGCAGGATGTCCGGCACGTCCTGCCGCTCGCCCAGCAGCCTGAGGCGCGGGCCGAGGTCCCGCCGCGCCGCCTCGATCAGGGCGTCCAGCCCGTCCCCGCGGTCGGAGGGCAGGCGCTCTCCCACCACCCACAGATGCGTGCCGGGCACGTCCTGCACTGCGGCGAAGAGGTCCGCATGGCCCTTGTGGGCCGCGAAGCGCGCGACGATCACCGCGACGCAGTCGGCCGGTCCGGCGCCGAGCGCGGCGCGCAGCGCGGCACGGGCGGGGTCGCCGGGCGGGGCTGGGTGGAAGATGGCGGGGTCC
>DASQNQ010000022.1:0-5309 GCA_035644895.1 Acetobacteraceae bacterium
GTCAGGACCGCCAGCGCCGCCGGGCGAGGCCGAGGCCCAGGATACCCGCACCGAACAGCGCGAGCGTCGCGGGCTCGGGGACGTTGGTCGCATAGCCGATGCTGTAATAGCTCTGGCTGACATCGCGCGTTCCAACCGGGATCGACTGCACGTGGAAGCCGATGACCAGCTCGGACGGGTTCGCGTTGATCTGGTTGATGACCGTCTGCAGGTTGGCGCCCGTCGCGTAGTCGAACGTAATCAGCAGGAACTCGCCGGCGGCGTTGATGCCGTTCGGCGAGGTGGCACCGTCGGGGCTGACAGAGACATCCGCGTCGAAGTCGATCCTGTTGCCTCCGGGAAGGTTCCCAGGCTTCTTATTCACGGAAAAGTCCACGCCGGCGCTCTCGGTCAGAGTCGGCGTGCCACTGAGGACCGAGGTGATCTTGTCGTCGAAGTGGATGGACGTGATCGAGGACGCGATCCCGACGTTGTTCTTGAACTCGAACTGCACCCGCCCCCCGACATCCGACACCGTGATGGTGAACTGGCCGGAAAGGTTGGGCCCGCCATTCTGCTCCAAAATCTGAAGCACGAAGGCCGCTTCCGCCTCCCGCGTCAGGCCCGCCATGGCCGCTGTGGCAAGCACCGCCGCGCATGCCGTGTTTCTGATTGTCCTGAAGACCATGTCCTGCGCTCCCTGTCCCATACGCGTATGCCTGGGCGACCCCCTCTCGCCGGGGCCTTCAGTCACTCCGCTGGACAGAGATGAGCAAACTATGTGCCAAGGCATTAGGAGACTGAAAAATAACGGATCTTTCCGGTAGCCCCCGCCGAATATGGCGGATGTGTAACGTTTTCGGACATCTCCGTCGCGCCCGGTCGCAGCGCCGCGCCGATCCTTCCTGGCCCATCCGGGATGTGCCGGCTTCCGGATCGTGTTGTCTGCGTCGCCACATTCTACCCCGAAGCTGGGCCGCGCCCCGGCATCATCGCCGAGCGCCTCCATCCCGCACCGCATAGACCAGCCGCCCGGCCCATTCGCGCAGCGCGAACCAGCTCGTCCCGAGGTGGTCGGCCCGGGGCACCCACTCCTCGGCGCGCCCGCTCGGCACTGCCGCCAGCCGCACGGGCGCTGGAACGAAGGGGAGGCCGGCCCGCGCGAAGGCCGCGCCGGCGCGCGGCAGGTGCCAGGCATGGGTCACCAGGTGGACGGCCCCGATCCCCTCGCTGTGCAGCAGGGCAGCGCTGAAGATCGCATTCTCCCGCGTGTCGGCGGCCCAGTCCTCCCGCCACCGCACCGGAACCCTGAAATCCGCCTCGAGGCTCGCCGCCATCAGCCCGGCCAGCGTGACCTCCCCGGACCGGGCCAAGCCGCCCGTGACGAGAAGGGGCAACCCGGTCGCCCGGTGCAGCGCCGCGCCGGCGCGTAGGCGCTCAAGGGTGAGAGGCCCCACGTCGCGCCGGCCATCCCGGGTGCGCACCACCTCCGCGCCCAGGACGACGATCGCGCCGGGAACCGCCCCGGACTGCGGCAAGGCGGTCGCCACCTCCTCCTCCAGCGAGGTGACCAGCCATCCGCTGACCAGCGGGGTCGCGAGTGCCAGCAAACCCAGCGCCGCGGCTGCCGTGACGAGGCCCCAGGCCCGCAGGCCCCGCCAGGCCAGCAGGGCGCCGGCCAGAATCGGCCACACCAAGCCGACGGGCGGCAGCAGCAACGCCGTCAGGATGCTCTGCATGCGCTTTGCACTTTGCATGCGCTTTGCAGTGGACGAGAAGCGGAAGCGGCTCCGGCCTCGACGCAGAGGACCCGTTGCTGCATCACGGGCTCCCAGCATCCGTGGCGTGGCGGGAGGGTATGCGCTCGCCTCGCCTCCCCACCCTGCACCACAGCCCAGCGGAGCGCGAGAAACTGCCCGTGCGGATTGCCATCGTCCCGGTCACCTGCTTCACCGAGGTCGAGGCGGCGTGGCGCGCGCTCGAGGCGCAGGCACCGGACCTCTCCTTCTTCCGGTCCTGGACCTGGGTAGGCTGCCTTGCCGAGGAGCGCTATCCCGACCCCGTCCTGCTGCGGGCCGAAGCAGCTGGATGCGTGCTGGGCCTGGCCCTGTTCAACCGCCGCCGCGGGCGCTTCCTGCTCGGCGAGAGCGGCGACCCGGCGCTGGACGCCCCTTTCGTCGAGCACAACGGCCCCCTGCTGGGCGCGGGCGCAGGGCCGGAGGTAACGGCCGCGATCATGGCGGCCGCCTGGAGTGTGCCCGGCGTGCGCCGCCTCGTCCTGTCCGGTGTCCCACCCGAGGTGGCGCGGCTGGCCGGCGGCGTCCCCTTCCGCGTGCAGGAGCATTTGGCCCCCTTCCTCGATCTCGCGGCGGCGCGGGCGTCCGGGGCGGACTGGATGGGGATGCTGAGCGCCAACACGCGACAGCAGCTGCGCCGCGCCTTGCGGCACTACGCGGCGCGCGGGCCGCTGACGGTGGAGCGGGCGGGAACGCCCGAGGAGGCGCAGGCCTGGCTCGCGGCGCTGACCGGGCTGCACGCGCGGCGATGGGCGGCGCGCGGCGCGCCGGGCGCCTTCGCCACCCCCTACCTGCGCCGCTTCCACGCCACGCTCGTCGCCCGCGCGCTCGCCCGCGACGAGCTGGACCTGCTGCGCGTTGCGGCCGGCGGGCACGTCATCGGCTTTCTCTATAACCTTCGCCTGCGCGGTCGGGTGCTCGCCTACCAGGGCGGGTTCGACTACGAGGCCGCGGATGGACAGGGCAGGCCGGGCCTCACCTGCCATGCGCTGGCAATCAGTCAAGCGTTCGCGGGCGGGGTGGATGTTTACGACTTCCTCGCCCCGGCCGACCGCTACAAGACGAGCCTCTCGAGCGGCGCCACGCCGCTCGCCTGGGTGGAGGTCGCGCCCGCGTTCTCGCCACTCGGCGCGGCCGCGGCGCTGCGCAGGCTGCTGCGCCCCCTGACGGCACGGCTGCAGCGTGGGCCCGGTCAGGCGGACACCCGCCCGACCCGGGCCTGACCTCCGGGCACGCCCTTCTCGACCTCCCGCGGCGCATGACAGCGCGTCGAGCACGATCCCGGGCCGGTGGAGCGCGTTCGGATGGCTGCCGGGGACGTCCTCCGCGCACCACGGCGTGCCGGCCTTCACGCCTTGCGTGCGACCAGCAGCGAGATGAGGATCGCGAGGTCGCGCGGCTCGTAGCCGCGGAAGCGGCTGGACAGCGGGATCCGGCGCAGGTCCTCGAGGCATTTGGCGTCCGGCTCGCCCTCCGACGCGCGGATGTGGAAGCCCGCGTCGCGCGTCATGCGCTCATAGTCGCTGTGCCGCAGGCGGTTCTGGAAGGTCTGCTCGTTCAGCTGCGCCAGCCGCCAGACGATGTCGTCCTCCTCGTAGCGGAGGAACTCCACGCGGCTGAGGCGCCGGTCCTTGTGCTGCCAGTGATCGGAGTTGTCGATCACATGGCACATCACCCCGCCGTCGCGCAGGATCCGGTGGAACTGCCGGAAGAAGAAGGCCACCCTCTCCTCGGGCACGTGTTCGAGCACGGTGCGCGAGAGGACGATGTCCACGCTACGGGCCGGATGCGCCTCAGGATCCCAGGGAACGAGGTAGTCGTGCGGGAAGGGGCCGTGCAGGCGCGCCAGCAGCGTCTCCCGCTCCTGCCCGACCACCTGCGCGATCTCGTCCGCACGCCCGGCCACGATCTCCCGCGCGCGCGCGAGCGTGTGCGCGTCCATCAGGCGCGCGATGTCGGTCAGGATCAGGCGGCGGGCACCCGCCATGTGGAACAGGAGCGGGATCAGCGGCGTCCAGCCGACGCCGAATTCCAGCACCTCCGCGCCCTCCACGGGCACGCCGATGCGGCGCAGCGCTGCGAGCTTCTCAAGCCCGTTGGTCACGCAGTAGTCCGAGTTGGCGGCATCCTCCTCGTAGGGCCGCACCCGCCGCTTCAGTCGGCGCAGCTCGGCCTGGAAGGGGATGACACCCCGGACCACGGCATTGGCGAGGTGGTCAAGACGCATGGTCAGCCTTGCGGAGCGACATCGCCCGGGAAGGTAGCGTGAGCCCCGCCCCATGTGGAAGGGGAGGGGCAGGGCTGGATCCGCCGGCGTCCGGCGGGGCGCCCTACCGCGCGCCGCTGCCCGGGCATGGGTGTCAGCCCCGGCCCGCATGATGCAAGAAGCACGCGCATGAACGCCGTTCCCTCGCCCGCCCCGCGCGTCAGCGTGCTCGTGACCACGCACAACGGCGCGCCTTGGCTGGGCGCGACCCTGGACAGCGTGCTCGCCCAGGACTTCCGCGACTTCGAGCTTGTGGTGGTGGACGACGCCTCGACCGACCGCACGCCCGTGCTGCTCGCCGGCTATGCGGCGCGCGACCATCGGGTCCGCGTGCTCACGGCGCCGCGCAACCTCGGCGTCGTGGGCGCGCGCAACCACGGCTTCGCGGCCTGCCGGGGCGAGAACGTCGCGCTGCTCGATCATGACGACCTGAGCCGCCCGGGGCGCCTCGGCGCGCAGGTCGCGCATCTCGACGCGCATCCGGAGGTGGTGCTCCTCGGCACCGGGGTGATGGTGGACACGGACGGGCGCCTCCGGCCCGACCCGCCTGCGCCTTGCGACCCGCTCGGGCTGCGCTGGGCCCTGCACCTCGGCAACCCGCTCACCTGGTCCTCGGTGATGCTGCGCGGCACGGTGGCGCGGCGCCTTCGGCCCTTCCTGCGCGCCGAGTACGAGTACGCCGACGATTTCGACCTCTACCACCGGATGCTCGGCCTGGGCGCCGCGGCGCGGCTCGACGCGCCGCTTACGGTTTATCGCTGGCACAGGTCCAACACGACCCACCGGGAAGCCGGGCCGCTCTTCGACCGCGCGGTTGCCGTGCTGGCGCGCGCCTACCGCCTCTGGCTCGGCACCGATGCGGCGGACGGCGCAGCCCTGGCTGTCCGCCATCTCTCGCATCGCCAGCCGGTGCGGGACTTGGCAACCCTCGACCGCGTCGGCCAGGTGTGCTGGAGCGCGTGCTCGACGGCTTCGCCGCAGGACTTCCGGCGCCCGAACGCGCGCAGGTCGCGGCCGAGGCCTCGGCCGCTTGGTGGGACGTTGTCCGGAGCGCGACGCGGTCGGGGCTGCCGGGAGCCCTGCGACATTTCGGGCGGCGACCGGCGCTGCGCCAGGGATCCCCCCCCGCGCCGGCGGACCGCGCGGCGGCGCTCGCGATCGGCCTCCTCCGTGCGAGCGGCCCGGGGCGGGCGCTCGCTGCGCGTCTGAGGGGCGGGCCGTAACCACTTCGGGAGCTTCGCCACGCTCCCGGGAAGCCGGCGATCCCT
>DASQNQ010000023.1:0-2482 GCA_035644895.1 Acetobacteraceae bacterium
AAGCCGAAGAAGGAGCGGCGGACCGCCGAACCCTGGCGGGCCGCCATGAAGGCCAAGCTGGAGACCGACGATGCCAAGGCCCTCTACGCCAAGCGCAAGCAGACCGTCGAGCCGGCCTTCGGCATCATCAAGGGCGCCATGGGCTTCGTCCGCTTCCGCCTCCGCGGGCTCCGCAACGCCGCCACCGAGTGGACCTTGGTCGCGCTCGCCTACAACTGCCGCCGCCTCCACCGAATGCAGGCGGCCTGACCGAAGCGCGTCCCGCGCAAACCGCCTCGCCCGAGTTCGCGGTCCCTAGTACTACAGTTGAGCTTGCATGCTGAGTTCGCGCAGGTGTCGTTGCCAGTGGCATGCCTTGGCGATGGCTTGGTGGATGCGGCGCCAGAGCGACCAGCCGAAGAGGTGCTCGAGCACTATGCCGGCGGCGAGCTGCAGGCGGCTGACGAGATGGCGGATTTCGCCCGCGCTGAGATCGACCGGAGGTCGAGGCCGCCCTTCCCCCCTTTGCGCGGCGTAGCGGCGTTCAGCCTCACCCGCATGCCGGCGAGGAAGGCCAGGGCGAGCATGGCGAGCGTGATGTGCCGGTACCACCCGTGCCAGGAGCGGATCTCGTAATCGGCCAGGCCGACTTCCTGCTTGGCCACCTCGAAGCACTCCTCGATGGCCCAGCGCCGGCCGGCGACCCGTGCGAGGGCGGCCAGCGTGGTCGCCACGGGGCCGAAGGCCACGTAGTAGGCCAGGTCCTTCGGATCCTTGCGGCTGCGCCGGACCAGCAACCAGTGGTCCCAGGGCGGCTGCTGTAGCCGGGTCAGGCGCAGGCAGGCCCAGTCGTAGAGCCGCTCGCCCTTGCTGCCCGCCCCGGCCGACAGGCGCCGCCAGGCCTGGGCTGGCAGGGCGGCGGCCAGGCGCGAAGCGGCGTGCTGGCCCAGGCGCTCGCCCAGCACCGCCCACAGCTTCTCATTGCTGCGGACGGCGAGCACGAAGGGCTGCCCGCGCCGCTCCAGCTCCATCCGCAGCCGGCGGTCCGAGCCGTAGACCTCGTCCCCCAGCACCCAGGCGCAGGGCAGGCCGGCATCGAGCGCCCGCCCGACCATCCGCAACGCCAGCGCCGGCTTGGTGGCGAAGTCCACCGCCTCCGGGATGGCCGCCTCGGCCCGCTTGCCGGCATCCTCGCACCACTCCCTCTTGGGAAGGTAGAGCTCGCGGTCGATCAGCGCGTGCCCCTTGCCGCTGGCGTAGGCGAGGAAGACGCCGATCTGGGCGTTCTCGATCCGGCCGGCCGTGCCGCTGTACTGCCGCGCCACCCCGGCCGAGTGCTCGCCCTTCTTCAGGAAGCCGGTCTCATCGACGATGAGCACGCCGTCCGGTGCCCCGAGGTGCTCAAGGACGTAGTCGCGGCACAGGTCCCGGGCCGCATCCTCGTCCCACAGCACGTGGCTGAGCACCCGCTGCGTGCGCCAGGGCCGGGCGTCGCCGATCTGTTCGGCCAGCTGCCAGCCGTTCTTGCGCTTCGCCGCGCTCAGCAGGCCCTCAAGATACAGGCCCGCCTGCCGCCTGGGCTCGGGCCGGACGAACAGCCGGCCCAGCCGCTTCTCCAGCGCACCCAGCTCGTCGCGCCACGCCAGGATGCCCGCCGCATCCGCCATCATGACCCACCTCCACCACCGTGGAGCAGAGGCCAAGCGAGGTGGGATCAGCCAACCTGAACCTCAACTGTAGTAGTAGGCACCGTCAAGTTGTTGGCTCTGGGCCGACCGAGCTGGCGGGCCGAGGGCGATGCTGGCACGGAGTTCAAGCTGCGGCAGCAACCCCGCTGACGTCTGCCCACATCTCGAACGCGCGCGCCCTCACGGCGCGGTACTCGCTGGCGGTGACGTGGTCGCGGCGGAGATGGAAAAGGTTGCCGATCTGGTCGTGGGCGGAGAGGAAGCGCTGTGCTTGGCCGGCCGACTTGAAGCGCTTCATCTGCCGTTCTCGTCGCCGCGTCGGCTGGTGCGAGTTTTCCGCCCGGTTGTTCAGGCCCTTGTGCCGGCGGTGCTCGACACCGGGCATCAGCTCCTTCTTCGTCGCCCCGTAGCTGGCGAGCTTGTCGGTGACCATCACCCGCGGCGCCCGGCATTGCCGCTTCAGCAGCTTGCGCAGCAGGCGCTTGGCGGCCCGCTTGTCCCGCCGGCTCTGGACCAGCACATCCAGCACCATCCCGTTCTGGTCCACGGCACGCCAGAGCCAGTGCTGCACACCGGCGATCTTGATGGCGACCTCGTCGAGGTGCCACTTATCGCCAGCTTGCGGCAGCCTCCGCCGGATCCGGTTGGCGAAGTCTCGGCCGAACCTGAGCTCCCACCGCCGAAGGCGGCGCAGCGTCATTGACCGGTCCGAGCACGGCGGCTCCCTCATCAAAGCGAACGACGAACCCGCAGCGAATTACACAGTTGCTCTTCCACCTCCGCCGCGACCACGTCACCGCCAGCGAGTACCGCGC
>DASQNQ010000024.1:0-28426 GCA_035644895.1 Acetobacteraceae bacterium
CTGACGATGAACGACCCGGACCGGCGCAACGCCCTGTCCATCGAGGGCGGCAGCACCGAGGCCTTCACGGCGGCCTGTGCCCGGATCGCCGCGGAGCCAGATGTGCGCGCCGTCATCCTGACCGGCGCGGGCAGCGCCTTCTCGGCGGGCGGCGACCTGAAGGCGATGCGCGCGCGCTTCGGCATGCCGCCCGCCGAGATCCGCGAGAGCTACCGGCGCGGCATCCAGAAGATCCCGCTCGCCCTGTACGAGCTGGACGTGCCGACCATCGCGGCGGTGAACGGCCCCGCGATCGGCGCAGGGCTCGACCTCGCCTGCATGTGCGACATCCGCATCGGCGCCGAGGGCTCCTCCTACGCCGAGAGCTTCGTCTCCGTCGGCATCGTGCCGGGCGATGGCGGCGCCTGGCTGCTGCCGCGCGTCGTCGGGCAGTCCATGGCGGCCGAGATGGCCTTCACGGGCGACCGGCTGGACGCGCAGGCGGCGCTGGCCTGCGGCCTCGTCTCGCGCGTCGTGCCGGACGCCGAGTTGATGGACGCCGCGCGGGCGCTGGCCGGGCGCATCGCACGCAACCCGCCGCAGGTGCTGCGCATGACGAAGCGCCTGCTGCGGGAGGGGCAGCACATGCGGCTCTCCTCGCTGCTCGAGATGTCGGCCGCCTTCCAGGCGCTGGCCCATTCCACCCGCGACCACGAGGAGGCGGTGAACGCCTGGTTCGAGCGTCGTCCGCCGCGGTTCGAGGGCCGCTGAGCGTGCTCGCCGCCCTGGCGCATGACGCGGACGACGTGCTGCCGCGGCAGGTGCGGCTCGCGGGCTGCACGAACATGCGCGACCTGGGCGGGTATCGCGGGCATGGCGGCCGCCGCGTGCGCTTCGGCCAGGTGTACCGCGCCGCCTCGCTGGCCGCGCTGACCGGGGATGACCTCTCCACCCTCGGCGCGCTCGGCCTGCGCTGCGTCGTGGACCTGCGGGGCGAGCGGGAGGGCGCCCGCGCCCCGTCCCGCCTGCCCGACCCGGCGCCAGAGTTGGTGGCGCTGCCGGTGGAGCCGACCGTGGGCGCCTCGCTGCGCGACATCATGGCCACAGGCCGCGCGACCGGGGAGGATGTGACGGCGCTGCTGGCCCGCGCCTACGCGGCCTATGCCACGGAGAAGCTGCCGCGCTACCGGGCGCTGCTCTCGCTCGTGGCCGATCCGGCGCGGCGGCCCATCGTGTTCCACTGCACCGCCGGCAAGGACCGCACCGGCTTCGGGGCGGCGCTGCTCCTCCTCGCGCTCGGCGTCGCGCGCGAGGCGGTGATGCGGGACTACGTCGCCACGGACCGCCTCTGGCGGCGCGAGGTCGCGCTGCCGGCCGGAACCCCGCCCGAGGCCGCCGAGGCGTTGACCAGGACGCATCCGGAGCTGCTGGCTCGCGCGCTCGACCTCGCCCTGGCGGGCCATGCGCCGGGCGACGACGGCCTGGCGGCGGCGCTCGGGATGGATGCGGCGGGGCTGGCGGCGCTGCGCGAGCAACTGCTGGAATAGCGGATAACCACACCACGGGAGGAGACGGGTCATGAACAGAAGAAGCATCCTCGGCGCCGCATCGGGCCTCGCGCTTGCGCTGCCCTTTGCCGCGCGCGCGACGGAGGCCTTCCCGACGCGCCCGCTGACGCTCGTCGTGCCCTTCCCGCCCGGCGGCGCGACGGATGTCGCGGCCCGCACCCTCGCCGAGCGCATGGCGCCGCTCCTCGGCCAGCCGGTCATCGTGGACAACAAGCCCGGCGCGCAGACGGCGATCGGCGCCGATGCCGTCGCCCGCGCGGCACCGGACGGCCACACGGTGCTGATGGCCTCCGGCACGACGATGACGCTGAACCCGCTGTTGCCGGAGCGCCTGTCCTACAGGGCCGAGGACCTGGCGCCGGTCGTGCTGGTGACGACGCTTCCCTTCGCCATCGTCGTCCGCCGCGGCCTGGCGCAGGACATCCCGGGCTTCGTCGAGCTGGCGCGCTCGCGCAACGGGCAGCTCAACTACGGCTCCAACGGCCCGACCAGCTTCAACAACATCGCGGCCATCGTGGTGATGGAGGGCCTCGGCATCCGGATGCAGGAGGTGCCCTACCGCGGCGACGCGCAGCAGCTGACGGACCTGATGAGCGGCACGCTCGACGTGATCTCGGTCGGCGGCAGCTCGGCGCTGGCCGCCATGCGCTCGGGCCGCGGCACCATCATCGGCTGGACCGGGGAGGGCGAGCGGCTGGCCGTGACGCCGGACGTGCCCAACTTCTCCGAGGTCGGGCCGAACATGGTGGCGCAGACGCATTTCGGCCTGCTGGTGCCCGCGCGCACGCCGCCCGCCGCCATCGCCCGGCTGAACGCGGCCGCCACGCGCGCCATGCAGGCGCCCGAGCTGCGGCAGCGGCTGCTGGACGAGGGGCAGCATGTCCGCGGCGGATCGCCCGAGGACTATGCCGCCTTCATCCGCCGGGACCATGAGCGCTGGCGCGACCTGATCGCGCGCCTCGCCCGGGCCTGAGCCGCCGCGATGCGGGGCCGGGTCGTCATCGCGGGTGCATCGGGGCTGGTCGGGCGGGCCGCGCTCGACCGCTTCGTGTCCGATGGCTGGGAGGTGGTGGGCCTGTCCCGCCGCGCCCCGCCCGGCGCGACCGGGGCGAGGTTCGTCTCCGTGGACCTGACCGACGCGGCGGCCTGCCGCGCGGCGCTGACCGGCCTTGGCGCCACGCACCTGGTCTACGCCGCCCTGTTCGAGAAGCCGGAGCTGCGCGCCGGCTGGCTACAGGCCGACCAGATGGAGACGAACCGCGCGATGCTCGCCAACTGCGTGGACGCGCTGGATGGCGGCCCGCTCCGGCACGTCACGCTGCTGCAGGGCACCAAGGCCTATGGCGTGCACCTTGGCCAGATGCCCATCCCGGGCAAGGAGGACGCGCCGCGCCACATGCACCCGAACTTCTACTGGCTGCAGGAGGACCACCTCCGCCAGCGCCAGGCGGGGCGGGGCTGGCACTGGACGGTGCTGCGGCCGCAGGCGGTGATCGGCTTCGCGCTCGGCAGCGCGATGAACCTGCTCTCGGCCATCGGGACCTATGCCGCGGTCAGCCGTGCCCTGGGGCTGCCGCTGGTCTTTCCGGGCCGCGGTGATCGCATCACGGAGGTGACCGATGCCCGGCTGCTGGCGTCGGCCATCGCCTGGGCGGCGGAGGCGCCGGCCGCGCGCGACCGGATCTTCAACGTGACGAATGGCGACGTGCTGACATGGCGCTCCCTCTTTCCGACCGTCGCCCGCGTCTTCGGGATGGAGATGGGTGAGCCGCACCCCATGCCGCTGCCCGCGCTGATGGCGGACAAGGAGCCGGCCTGGCAGGCGATCGTCGAGCGGCACGGGTTGCAGCGCCACACGCTGCGTGAGCTCGTGGGCGAGTCCTGGCAGTTTGCCGATTTCGCCTTCAGCCGCGACGACCAGGCCGCCTCCCTCGTCAGCACCATCCGGATCCGGCAGGCCGGCTTCGGCGACTGCGTGGACACCGCGGAGATGCTCGAATGGTGGCTGCGCGAACTGCAGCGCCGCCGCATCCTGCCGCCATGACGCGGCACTCCTTTCAAACCGCAGGCCCGGCGCGGATCCCGGACGGGCAGACATCCGACCATGAATGCATGGCGGCACCGGAGGACGGACAGATGACGATCTCGCGCAAGGCTTTCCTGCACATGGCTGCCGCGGGCGCTGCGGCGCTGGCCGCGCCGCGCCTGGCCCGCGCCAACGACCCGATCCGGGTCGGGGCCCTGTTCCCGCTCAGCGGCGGCGCCGCCATCCAGGGCCAGCATGTCTGCGACGCGATCGAGATCGCGGCCGCCATGGTGAACGACGCCGGCGGCGTGATCGGCCGCCCCGTGCAGGTCATCCGGCGCGACGACGAATCCACCCCGGCCGTCGGCGTCAGCCGTGCGAACGAGCTGATCGCGGAGCGGGTGGCCGTGATCATCGAGGGCTGGAACAGCCCGGTCACGCTCGCCATACAGCCGGTGATCGCGCGGGCCGGCGTGCTCGACATCACCGCCATCTCCAAGGCCGACCAGATCCTGACCGGCGGCGGCAACCCGCTGGCGATCCGGCTGAACTCCTCCAACGCGCAGGATGGCCGCGTGATCGCGGAACACCTGAAGGCGACGGGCGCGCGGCGCATTGCCTTCCTCACGCAGAACGACGCCTACGGCAACGGCGCGCAGGCCTCGATCGAGACGGAGCTGCGGGCCCTCGGCCACGACTATACGAAGGTGGCGGAGGAGCGCTTCCCCTTCGCGCAGGCCGACTTCCGCGTCGCACTGACCAATGTCCGCTCCAGCAACGCGGACGCAATCGTCGCGATCAACGCGAACGAGGGCTCGGGCCTGCCTGCCCTGCTCCGCCAGGCGCGGCAGATGCGGCTGCGGGGCGAGATGGTGACGGCCGTCGGAACCATCGCGCCCAGCGTCATCCAGATCGCGGGCGAGGCCGCGAACGGCGTCGTCGGGGCGGACATCTACTTCCCGAAGGTGGAGCCCTTCGCCTCCAACCCCGTGAACCAGGACTTCGTCCGCCGCGCGGAGGAGCGGATCCGCTACACGCCGGACAAGTTCATGGCGCTGGGCGCGACGTCGCTGCAGGTCTGGGCGCTGGCTGCGAACGAGCTGCGGACGCTCGACCGCGAGCCGATCGCGCGACGCATCCGCGGCGGCTCCTTCCGCGGCACCGTCATGGGCGACATCACCTTCGGCGCGGACGGCCAGCTCGCCTCCAGCCACCGCCTCTTCGTCGTGAAGGACGGCCAGATCGAGGTGCGGGCCTGATGCCCGCCGGGCCGGAACCTGCCCTGCGTGTCGAGGGGCTCGGCGTCCGCTACGGCGCGCTCGTCGCCCTGGAGGACGTGAGTTGGGAGGTCCGGCCCGGCGAGATCCTCGGCGTCATCGGGCCGAACGGGGCGGGCAAGAGCTCCTGCTACGACGCAGCGACCAACATGACGGCGCACAGCGGGCGCGTGTGGGTTGCCGGCCAGGAGGTCACGGCGCTGCCGCCCCACGGCCTCGCCGCGCTCGGCCTCAAGCGCGCCTTCCAGCAGAACGCCTTCTTCGCCTCGCTCAGCGTGCTCGACAACATGGTGGCGGTGCTGGCGCGGGAGGCCGGGACGGGCCTGCTCCCGAGCCTCCTCCTGCCCTGGCGGGAAGCCGCGCGCCGTCAGGCGCTGGAGGAGGAGGCAGCCTCACTGCTGCAGCGCTTCGGGGTGCCGCGGGGCATGCACGCGCTGCGCCCCGGGAACATTCCTTATGGCAGCCAGCGCATGCTCTCCATCGCGCTGGCCTTCGGGCGCGGCGCGCGCGTGCTCATGCTCGACGAGCCGGCGGCCGGGCTGGGCGGCGCGGACATGGCGCGGCTCGCCGAGGTGCTGCGCGGACTGCGCGAGGAGGGGATCGCCCTGGTGGTGATCGAGCATCACATGGACCTCATCATGTCCATCGCCGACCGCATCGTGGTGCTCGACCAGGGCCGCAGCCTGGCCACCGGCACGCCGCCCGAGATCCAGCGCGACCCGCGGGTGCTGGAAGCCTATCTGGGGCAGGCCGCATGACGGCCCCCGTGCTGGAGGCGCGCGGCCTTCGCGTCGCGCATGGCGGGCACGTCGCGCTCGACATCCCGCACCTGGCCATCGCTCCGGGCGAGCTGGTCGGCGTGGTCGGCGCGAACGGCGCCGGGAAGTCCACGCTGGTCAACGCCCTGCTCGGCTGGTCGCGCGGCACGCCTGTGGTGGAGGGCAAGGTGCGGCTGGCAGGAGAGGAGATCGGCGCGCTGCCGACGCATGCCCGCGTGGCGCGCGGGCTGACGCTTGTGCCGGAGGGCGGCGCGGTCTTCTACCGGCTGTCGGTCGCCGAGAACATCGCGGCGGCCCGCCCCCCGGCCGGCAGCGGGCGGCGCGGCCATGACGAGGCGGAGATCTTCGCCCTGTTCCCCCGGCTGCGGGAGCGGCTGCACCACCTGGCCTCGGCCCTTTCGGGCGGGGAGCGGCAGATGCTGGCCATCGCCCGTGCGCTGCGCCTCGGTCCGCGCGTGCTGCTGCTGGACGAGCCCTCGATCGGGCTGGCGCCGCGGCTGGTGGTCGAGGTGCTGCGCACCGTGCGCGGTCTGGTGGGCCCGGACCTCTCGGTCCTGCTGGTGGAGCAGAATGTCCGCGCGGCGATCGAGGTGGTGGACCGCCTGGTCCTGCTCGAGCGCGGGCGCATCCTGGCCGAAGGGCCGACCGAGGCGATGCGCGACGATCCCCGCATCCTCTCGGCGTATCTGGGGGAGGCCGTGGCATGAACCTGGTGCAACAGCTCATCAACGGGATCGTGCTCGGCCATGCCTATGCGCTGGTCGCCATCGGCTGGACGGTGCTGCTCGGCGTCGCGCGGCTGGTCAATTTCGGGCACGGCCAGATCTACATGCTGGCGGCCTTCGTCACCTGGTGGGCGGCAATGCCGCTCGGCCTGCCCTACCCGGTCGCGATCCTGGTCGCCGTCGGCGCGGGCATCCTGATCGGGCTGGTCATGCAGGCTGCGATGCTGCGGCTGACCATCACGCAGGACCTCGTCTCGATCATGATCGTGACGCTCGGCTTCGGGCACCTGATGCGCGGGGTGGCCGGCCTCGTCTTCGGCGGCAACCCGCAGGTGCTGGAGACGCCCCTCAGCTACGTCGACTTCGAGGTGGCCGGCGCCTGGGTCACGGCCCAGGACATCGCCGTCATCATCGCCTGCATCCTGTTCTTCCTGCTGCTTCATTTCGGGCTGGAGCGCGGCTCGCTCGGCCGCACCGCGCGGATGGTGGCGGAGGATCCGAAGCTGGCGCAGCTCGCGGGCATCAACATCAAGCGCGTCTACTTCGCGGTCTTCGCCTTCGAGGGCGCGGCGGTCGCCCTTGCCGCCGCCCTGGTCGCGCCGCGCACGCCCATCCTCACCAGCATCGGATTCGAGGAGGTGATCATCACCTTCGTCGTCGTGGTGCTCGGCGGAATCGGCTCGGTCGCAGGCAGCTATGTCGCGGGCATCGGGCTCGGGATCTTCACGGCGCTGTTCGGCGGCTTCGTCTCGCCCGCCTATGCCACGACCGCCGCCTTCGCCGTGCTGATGGTGGTGCTGGTGCTGCGTCCGGGCGGCCTGTCGCTCGGCGCCGGGAAGGCCGTGCGATGAGGCAGCCGGTGCGGATGCTCCTTGCCGCCCTGGTCACCGCGGCCGTCTTCCTCCTGCCCGGCATGACAGGCGGGCTGCACGGGGCCTTCGCGGTGATCGCCATCATGGCCGTCGCCGCCTATGGCCTCGACATCGTCGTGTCCGACCTTGGCGAGGTGAGCCTGGCGCACACCGTCTTCTTCGCGGCGGGGGCCTATGCGACTGCGCTGCTCTCCACGCGGCTCGGCGTCGGTTCCTGGACGACGCTGGCCGCCGCGCTGGCCGCCGGCGCCGCCATCGCCCTGGTGCTTGGGCTGGTGACGCTGCGGCTGCGGGAGTTCGTCTTTTCGCTGGTCACCTACGCCGCCACCGTGGTCGCGGCCGCCGTCGCGCACAACTGGCAGTTCCTGGGGGGCTCGGACGGGGTTACGGCCATCCCGACGCTCGATCTTTCCGTCGGGCCCGTGCAGCTGGCAGCGGGGAACGACGCGGAGCTCTGGCCCTATGCCTTCGTGCTCCTCCTCCTCACCCTCTATGCCGTCCGGCAGTTCCGGCGTTCCCGGCTCGGCGCGATGGCGATGATGGTGCACCTCAATCCGCGCCTCGCGACGATGTCGGGCATCGATGTGCGGCGGGTGCGGCTTGGCGTCTTCGTCCTCTCGTCCCTGTTCAGCGCGGCGGCAGGCTGGCTCTATGCCTACCAGCGCGCCTATGTCGGACCCGACCTGTTCGAGACCTACTTCCTCGTGCTGATGCTCACGGCCGTGGTGCTGGTGGGCCGCCGGCGGCTGCTCGCTCCGCTGATCGGCACGGCGCTCATCATCGGGCAGGAGCGGTTCCTCTCCTTCGGCGGCGAGGTGAATGCCATCATCCTGGGCGGGGCGCTCGTCGTGGCGCTGGCGCTCCTGCCTGGCGGGCTGGACGGGACCCTGCGCCGGCTGCTCTCCCGCCCCGCGGCGCGCGCGCCCGCTTCCGGGGGCGAGCCGGTGCCACAGCCATGACGCCCGCCCGCCCGGTCTATCGCCGCGCGGACCTGCGCGCGCTGCTCGACCCGCAGAGCATCGCCATCGTCGGCGCCTCCGCCCGCCCAGGCTCCTTCGGGGAGCGCACCGCGCGCAACCTGACGGGCTTCGCGGGGCGGCTGCACCTCGTGAACCCGCGCTACGAGCGGATCGGCGACGCAGCCTGCCACCCCTCCATCGCCGCGCTGCCGGAGGTGCCGGACCTCGTGGTTGCGGCGACGCCGATGGAAGCCTGCGAGGGCGTGGTGCATGACTGCGTGGTGGCCGGTGCCGGCGCCGTCGTGCTCTACGCCGCCGGCTTCGCGGAGACCGGCAGGCCAGAGCGGATAGAGCTCCAGCGCCGGCTGGTGGCCAAGGCCCGCGCCGGCGGCGTCCGATTGCTCGGGCCGAACTGCATCGGGCTGACGGATTATGCGCGCCGGGCGGAGATCAGCTTCGTCGCCGTGCCACGGCCCGCCACGCCGCCCTCCGGGCCGGCGATCGGCATCGTGAGCCAGTCGGGCAACCTGGGCTTCGCGCTCGCGCAGGCCGTGGAGTCCGGCACGCGCATCGGCCGCGTGCTGACCTGCGGCAATTCCGGCGACGTGGACGTGGCCGACCTCGTCGCGGCTCTCGCCGAGGATCCCGGCTGCTCGGCCATCGCGCTGCTCTTCGAGGGCATGGCCGATCCGGCACGGCTGCTGCAGGCCGCCGAGGTCGCCTGGCGTCACGACAAGCCGGTGGTGGTCCACAAGCTCGGCACAGGACGGGAGGGAGCGGCGGCAGCGCTGTCCCACACCGGCTCCCTGGCCGGGTCGGAGGAGGTGTATCGCGCGGCCTTCCAGCGGGCCGGCATGGTGCTGGCCGAGAGCTTCGAGGGCCTGCTGGAGCTGACAGGCTTCCTCGCCAAGGCGCCGCCGCCGCGCGCCGCGGGCGTGGCGGTGGTCTCCACCTCCGGCGGCGCCGCGATCATGGCCGCGGACCGGGCGGAGGCACGCGGCGTTCCGCTGCCGCAGCCGGGGCAGGAGGCGCAGGCGGTGCTCTCGGCCCGGATCCCGGAATTCGGCTCGGCCCGGAACCCCTGCGACGTCACCGCGCAGGTGCTTAACGATCCGGGCTCGCTCCGCGACTGCGTCGCCGCGCTGATGGCCGACCCGGCCTATGGCGTGGTCCTGCTGCCCAACGGCTTCGCCTACGACGTGGCGACGCCGCGCTTCCGCATGCTGGGCGAGCTTGCCGCGCAGCACCGCAAGCCCGCCTGCGTGGTGTGGACCACGCAGTGGCTGGATGGCCCCGGCGCCCGGGAGGCGGAGGGGGAGGCCCGCGTCGCCCTGTTCCGCTCGATGGACCGGTGCATGGCCACCATCCGTGCCTGGCAGGCGCGCGACGAGAGGCGCCGGGCGGGCCCACCGGACGTCACACGCCTCTCGCCGCCCGCGGCGAGGAAGGCGGCGGCGCAGCTGCTGGACGCGGCGGCGGGCCCGGCGCTGACCGAGCGCGAGGCCAAGGCGGTGCTGGGCGCCTATGGCGTCCCCGTGGTGGCGGAGTCTCTGGCGGGGGACGCCGAGGCCGCGGTGCGGGCGGCCGACGCCTCGGGTTATCCGGTGGTGCTGAAGGTCGAGAGCCCTGCCCTGCCCCACAAGACCGAGGCCGGCGTCATCCGCCTTGGCCTGGGCGGGCCCGAGGCCGTCCGGGCGGCCTTCGCGGAGGTCATGGCGAATGCCCGCCGCGCCGCGCCGGATGCGCCGATCAATGGCGTCCTCGTCCAGCCCATGGTGTCGGCCGGCATCGAGGTGATGATCGGTGCCCGCCGCGACCCGCTCTTCGGGCCGACCGTGCTGGTCGGCATGGGCGGCATCCTGGTCGAGCTGCTGCGCGACACCGCCGTGGCCCTGGCGCCGGTCGGGCAGGCCGAGGCGCGGGCAATGCTCACCAGCCTGCGCGGCGCGCGGCTGTTCTCGGGCTTCCGCAACCTGCCGGCCGTGGACGTCGACGCGCTGGCATCGCTCGTGCAGCGCGTCTCGGAGCTGGCGGCCGACCACGCGGACCGCATCGCCGAGATCGACGTGAACCCGGTGATCTGCACGGGCGGGCGGCTCGTTGCCGTGGACGCGTTGATCGCCCTCAGCCCGGAGGTTCCCCCGCATGGGTGAGCAGCACGAGCTTGCCCGTCGCGCGCCGCAGCGCCAGGCTGTCCAGCGCCTCTGCCGCCTGCGCCAGCGGGAAGCTCCGCGTGACCGCCGGCCTCAGCCTGCCCTCCGCGACCCAGCCGAGCAGCCGCGCCAGCAGCGCACGGTTCGCCGCCGCCTCGCGCCGCGCGAACTCGCCGTAGAAGACGCCCGTGATGGCGCAGCCCTTCAGCAGCGCGAGGTTGAGCGGAATGCGCGGGATCTCGCCCGCGGCGAAGCCCACCACGAGGTAGCGGCCGCGCCAGGCGATGGAACGCAGCGCCGGCTCGGCGTACGGGCCGCCAACCGGGTCGAACACCACGTCGGGTCCGCGCCCATCCGTCAGGGCGCGCACCCTCTCTCGCCATCCATCAGCCGAGTAGTCCACCAGTCCGTCCGCTCCGGCGTCACGGCAGGCCTCGAGCTTTTCCGGGGAAGAGGCGGCGGCGATGACCCGTGCGCCGATCAGCCGGCCGATCTGGATGGCCGCGGTGCCGACCCCGCCGGCGGCGCCGAGCACGAGCAGCGCCTCCCCCGGCTGCAGCGCGCCCCTGTCCTCCAGCGCGTGCAGCACGGTGCCGTAGGCAAGGCAGAGCGTCGCCGCGGCGGCCGGTGCGACCCGCTCGGGCACGGGAACCGCCTTCGCGGCGTCGAGGGCCACGCGCTCGGCGAAGCCGCCATGGGTGATGACGGCGGCGACGCGCGTCCCGATCGCCGGAGCGGCCACCCCCTCCCCCAGCGCCTCGACGATGCCGCAGACCTCGCCACCCGGCACGAAGGGCAGGGCCGGCCGCTGCTGGTACCGGCCCTGGATGATCAGCGTGTCCGGGAAGTTCACCCCCGCCGCCTCGACGCGCAGCACGACCTGGCCGGGCAGCGGAACGGGATCGGGCAGGTCCTCGACACGCAGCGCCGAGGGCGGACCGAGTTCGCGACAGACGACGGCCTTCACGGTGCATTTCCCTCTTGCGCCGGTTGGGGCATGAGACTGGCCGTGCCACCAAGCCCAGCACAAGCCCGCGGTGCGCCGCGGGCCTGACGGAGACAGAGGATGGATTTCAGCTACTCGGCCAAGGTGCAGGACCTGCGGGCCAGGCTGCAGGCCTTCATGGACGAGCACGTCATCCCGAACGACCACCTGCACCACGCGCAGCAGGCGGCGATGACGGACCGGTGGCAGCCCGTGCCGGTCGTCGAGGCGCTGAAGCCCCGCGCGCGGGAGGCCGGGCTCTGGAACCTGTTCCTGCCGGCTTCGGAGCACGGCGCGGGGCTGACCAACCTGGAGTACGCGCCGCTGGCCGAGATCATGGGGCGGTTCTACTGGGCCAGCGAGGTGTTCAACTGTTCCGCCCCCGATACCGGCAACATGGAGACGATCGAGCGCTATGGCACGCCGGCGCAGAAGGAGCAGTGGCTGCGGCCGCTGCTGGAGGGCGAGATCCGGTCCTGCTTCGCCATGACGGAGCCGGACGTCGCCTCCTCCGACGCCACGAACATCCAGACCCGCATCGAACGGCAGGGCGACCACTACGTCATCAACGGCCGCAAGTGGTGGGCATCGGGCGCCGGCGACCCGCGTTGCGCGGTCTTCATCGTCATGGGCAAGACCGACCCGGACGGGCCTGACAAGTACCGCCAGCAATCCATGATCCTCGTGCCCCGCGGCACGCCCGGCCTGACGATCAAGCGCATGCTGCCCGTCTTCGGCTTCGACGACGCGCCGCACGGTCATGCGGAGCTGCTGTTCGAGGATGTCCGCGTCCCCGCCGCGAACATCCTGCTGGGCGAGGGCCGCGGCTTCGAGATCGCGCAGGGCCGCCTTGGGCCGGGGCGCATCCACCACTGCATGCGCGCCATCGGCCTGGCCGAGCGCGCGCTGGAGATGATGTGCCGGCGCGCGCTGCACCGCCGCCCGTTCGGCAAGCCGCTGGCGGAGCAGGGCGTCATCGTGGACCGGATCGCGCAGGCGCGCATCCTGATCGACCAGTGCCGCCTGCTGACGCTGCACGCCGCCTGGCGCATGGACACCGTCGGCAACAAGGAGGCGCGCGCCGAGATCGCCGAGATCAAGGTCGCGGCGCCCGCCATGGCCTGCCAGGTGGTGGACTGGGCGATCCAGGCGCATGGCGGCGCCGGCGTGACGGAGGACCTCGGACTCGCCTACATGTACAAGATCGCGCGCACGCTGCGCATCGTGGACGGGCCGGACGAGGTGCACCGCTTCCAGCTCGGCCGGATGGAGCTGAACAAGCACCGGCCGCCGCGCAACTCCGCCGCCGGGCCGGCAGCATGAGCGGCGCCGCGCAGTCGCTCTTCGACCTGTCGGGGCAGGTCGCGATCGTCACCGGCGCCTCGCGCGGGATCGGGCGCGCCATCGCGCTGCGGATGGCCCAGCACGGGGCCCGTGTCGCCGTGTCCTCGCGCAAGCTCGATGCGTGCCAGGCGGTGGTGGAGGAGATCGAGGCGGCAGGCGGACAGGCCTTCGCCCAGGCCTGCAACATCGGCCGGAAGGAGGAGCTGCGGGCGCTGGTGGACGCGGCGCTGGCGCGCTGGGGCCGGATCGACACGGCCGTCTGCAACGCCGCCATCAACCCGCATTTCGGCCCATCCGCCGACATACCTGACGAGGTCTTCGACAAGGTGATGTCCACCAACGTCCGGTCGAACCTCTGGCTGGCGAACATGGTCATGCCGGGCATGGCGGAACGCGGCGGCGGAACCGTGATCGTCATCTCCTCGATCGGTGGCTTCCGCGGCTCGCCGGTGATTGGCACCTACGGCATCTCGAAGGCCGCGGACATGCAGCTCGTCCGCAACCTCGCCGTGGAGTGGGGGCCGCGCAACGTGCGCGCCAACTGCATCGCGCCGGGCCTGGTCCGCACCGACTTCGCCCGCGCGCTCTGGGAGAACCCGGAGATCCACCGCAAGCGCACGCGCGATACGCCGCTGCAACGCATCGGGGAGCCGGACGAGATCGCAGGCGCCGCGGTGTTCCTGGCCTCGGCGGCGGGCAGCTTCATGACCGGGCAGACGATCGTGATCGACGGCGGCGTGCTCGCCGGCTCTCCCCTGGTCGGGGATGACTGAGGCCGTGACCGCGCAGGACGGCATGCCGGTGCTGGTGCCCGTGCTCGACAACCACCGCTTCGACGAGGCAGCGCTCGCCCGCCACCTCGCGGGTCGCCTGCCCGGCTTCGACGGGAATGGCCTGGTGGTAAGGCAGTTCCAGGGCGGGCAGTCCAACCCCACCTTCCATCTTCAGACCCCGGCGCGCGATTATGTGCTTCGCAAGAAGCCGCCGGGCCGGCTGCTGCCCTCCGCCCATGCCGTGGAGCGCGAGTTCCGTGTGATGCAGGCACTGGCGGGCAGCGCGGTGCCGGTGCCGGCAATGCGCCTGCTCTGCGAGGATCCCGCCGTCATCGGCACGTCCTTCTTCGTCATGGACCACGTCCCGGGGCGCATCTTCGCGGACCGCGTCATGCTGGGCGGCACGCCGGGGGAGCGCCGCGCCGTCTACCAGGACCTCGCCCGCGTTCTGGCCGCGCTGCACGCGGTGGACTGGCGCGCGGCGGGCCTGGGCGATTTCGGCCGAGCGGAAGGCTACATGGAGCGCCAGGCGCAGCGCTGGACCCGGCAGTGGGAGGCGGTGAAGGTCGAGGACATGCCGGAGATGGACCGCCTCGCCGCATGGCTCGCAGGGCGCACGCGGATGGCGGAGGAGACGACGATCGCGCATGGCGACTACCGCCTCGGCAACGTCATCCTCCACCCAACCGAGCCGCGGATCGTCGCCGTGCTGGACTGGGAACTCGCGACGCTCGGCCACCCGCTCGCCGACCTGGCCTATGCCTGCCTGACCTACCACGTTCCGCCGGGCCCGAGCGGCCTCAGCGGCGTGCTCGGCACGGATTGCGCGGCGCTCGGCATCCCGACGGAGGCGGAGTTCGTCGCCACCTACTGCGAGGCGGCCGGGAAGCCGGTGCCGCGGGACCTCGACGTGTTCCTCGTCTTCTCGATGTTTCGCCTCGCCTCCATCCTCGCGGGCGTGTGGCGCCGGGCGCTGGACGGCAACGCCGCCGACCCGCGAGGGATCGGCTACCGCGAGCGCTACCGCAGCATGGCCGAGGCGGCCTGGGCGATTGCGGAGCGCGTCGATCGATGAACTGCATGGAGGCAGCAGGGGGAGCATGACGGCGATGGATCCGATGGGCCGTGACGCGCTGGCCTTGCCGGGCGCACGCATCCTGGCTGACGGCCTGCGCTTCCCCGAGGGGCCTGTGGTGTTGCCGGACGGGCGTGTCGCGCTTGTCGAGATCGCGGCGGGACGCGTCATCGCCATCGCCCCGGATGGCGGAAGGACGGTCCTGGCTGCGCCGGGCGGCGGGCCGAACGGCCTCGCACTCGGCCCTGACGGCGCGCTCTACTGCTGCAACAACGGCGGATTCGAATGGATCGAGGCGGACGGGATCCTGCGCCCGCACGGGCAACCGGCCGACTACAGCGGCGGCCGCCTGGAGCGGATCGACGCCGCGACCGGCGCCGTCATGCAGCTGTACGACGAGTGCGACGGAAGGCGCCTGCGTGGCCCGAACGACCTCGTGCTGGATGGCGAGGGCGGCGTCTGGTTCACGGATTTCGGCAAGTCGCGCGCGCGCGACCGCGACCATGGCACGGTCTATTGGGCGGCCCTCGACGGAAGCCGGATCATCGAGGCAGCGCATCCCTTTCCAGGCGGCGCGAACGGCATCGGCCTCTCGCCGGATGGGCGCATGCTGTATGTCGCGGAGACCGAGACCGGCCGCCTCTGGGCGTTCGACATACTCGGCCCGGGCAAGCTCCGGAAGGATCCCTGGCCAAGCCCGCATGGCGGCCGCCTGCTATGTCAGATGCCCGGTTTCCGGCGGCTCGACAGCCTGGCCGTCACCGCAACCGGGAATGTGTGCGTGGCCACGCTGGTCTCGGGCGAGGTCGTGACCGTCTCGCCGGACGGCGAGATCCTTGACGTGGTGCGCTGCGACGAGCGGATGCCCACGAACATCTGCTTCGGCGGACCCGGCCAGCGCACCGCCTACATCACCCTGTCCAGCACGGGCCGCCTGCTCGTGATGCCGTGGGAGGAGCCGGGGCTTGCCCTCCCGGCGGCGCACCGCCCCCGCTAGGCGCCCTGCCCAGGCGAGGAGCCGCGTTCGGCCACTTCACCGGCACGGCGGCCATAACGCGGCAGGCGCAGGGCGGCACGGCGATGAGGGGCGTGCCACCTGTCGCGGCCGCATCTCGGGCGGGACACGATGCCCGGCATGGGCGCGCGTTTCCCACGCCTGCATCGAGTTCAGCGGCTCGGGCTGCGGCGCCACGATGCGCTCGCACGAAGCTGCCCCGTTGCTGGCTGAGCAACCATGTCCCAGGACATCATGCCGACCGCAATGGCAGGCCCGTCGCCCCGCGCAACATGCCGACCGCGCGCCGCATGGAGCGGAACGCATCGCATGCTGTCCGACGGCAGGACGGTGTTGGACGGCGAGCGCGTCCGCGTTTGTTGGGGGAACATCAACCGGAAGCCGCTGCTTTCCGGGCAGCGAACCCCAGAAAGCCAGCTCCGAACACAGCCATCACCAGGTTGGGTGGGAATCGGATTCCTGGCGAGCGGATGCCCCCTGGTGGCTGGCCCTTCGTGGCCACCCCCCTCCGTTCGGGTCAGCCGGCAGCTTCGAGGCGGTGCGATGACATCGAGCCGGGCGCCCCGCTTCGTTCAATCTGTGAAGCGGCCGACCGGCACGCCTGCGATGCCGACATCGAGTGCCAGCAGCGCGCCATCCTGCGGCTCGGCTGTCCCGTCGGCAGGGCGCAGGCTGGTCACGTAGAGCGTCCGCCCGTTCAGCCCGCCGAAGCACGGCATGGTGGGCGCGCGCACCGGGAGCTCGATGACCCGGTCGAGCGTGCCGTCGGGCAGCCAACGGTTGAGCCGACCGGCTGAGACGCCGGCGCTCCAGTAGCCGCCCTCGGCATCCACCGCCGCGCCGTCCGGACGTCCAACCAATGCGTCGGGACGCGCCACCTCGCGCCGGTTGGTGATGCTGCCCGTCTGTGGATCGTAGTCCCAGGTCCAGATCACCGAGGCGCGACTGTCGGAATGCCACAGCGTGCGGCCGTCCGGGCTCCAGGCGAGGCCGTTCGACACGACCAGCCTCTCCGCCAGCTGCACGCAGGCGCGCGCACCGGGATCGAGGCGCCAGAGCGATGCGGTCGCGGACTTCTCGGGCCGGTCGTCCATCGAGCCGATGAGGAAGCGGCCTTCAGGCGAGACCTTGCCGTCGTTCAGCCGGTTCGTCGGCCGGTCCGGTTCGGGCACGGCCAGCAGGTCGAGGGTGCCGTCGCGCGGATCGAAGCGGTGAATGCCGGTCTTCAGCGCCAGCAGCACCGCACCCGAGCGGCAGAGGCCGAGAGAGCCAACCGGGGCGGGCAGCGTCCAGGACTCTGTGGCCCCGGTTCCAGGGTCGGTCCGGTGCAGCTTGGGCGCGCGGACGTCCACCCACCAGAGCCGCCCCGTCGCTTCGTCCCAAACCGGGCTCTCGCCGACCAGGGCGCGCGGGGCAGCGTGGAGAATGCGGAGGGCTGACTGGCTCATAAGGCGATCTTGCATTTCATAAAATCCAATGTCTAGATTGGCGACATGGCCGTTGCGCACCGTCCCGATCCGGGCTCCCTCTCCACCCCCGCCTATGCCCGCTTGCGCGACCGGCTGCGGGGCGAAATCCTTTCCGGCAACTGGCCGCCCGGCAAGCATCGCACCCTCTCCCAGCTCGCCGCCGCGCATGGCGTCTCCATCAGCCCGGTACGGGAAGCGCTCCTCGGACTTGAAGGCGAGGGTCTCGTCGAGATCCGCCAGCACCGCGGCGCCGTGGTGCCGGTGATGGATGCCAAGCTCTTCGCCGACCTCTACGACCTGCGCGGCGCCCTCCAGGCGCTGCTCGCCCGGCGCGCGGCGGAGCGCGCCCTGCCCGCCCTGCTCGAGGCGCTGGCGCGCCACGAGGCCGCCTATGCCGCGGCGGCGTCGCGCGGCGACGCGGCCGCCGCGCTCGATGCCAACGAGGCCTTCCACGACGCGATCGAGGCAGCGGCCGACAACCCGCAGGCGACCGCGATCTACAAGGCACGCAGCGCCTTCGTGAACGCGGTGCGCCTCCGGCTCGGCTTCGGCGCCCGGCGCATGGAGGCCGCGGCCGCGCAGCACCGCGCCATCCTCGCCGCCATCGCGGCGGGCGATGGGGAGGCCGCGGCTGAGGCGGCCTTTGCCCACGCCATGGCCGCCAAGGCCGACCTGCTGGCGCAGCTCTGATGGGCGGAGCGCACACCGTTCTCGTCACCGGCGCCTCCGGGCGGCTCGGAAGCCGCGTCGCCGCAATGCTGGCCGCGGAAGGGTTCCGGCTTCGCCTGACCGACCTGCGCGCGCCCGCGGCGCTGCCGGAGGGTGCGGAGTTCACCCCCGCGGACCTCACCGACCCCGCGCCCTGGCCCGGCCTGCTCGCCGGCTGCCGCGCGGTGCTGCATTTCGGCGGCATCCCGAACGAGACGCCCGGTCCCGAGGCCATCGAGGCGGTCAACATCCGCGGCACGCGCCATGTCTACGAGGCGGCGCGGCTGGCGCGGGCGCGCGTGGTCTTCGCCTCCTCCAACCACGTGGTCGGCTTCCACGCGCGCCCCGCGCCCGGCGCACCGCGCCTGCACGCCGGATGCGTCTTCCGGCCCGACACGCATTACGGGCTGTCGAAGATGCATGGCGAAGGGCTGGCGCGGCTCTACTGGGACAAGCACGGCGTGGAGAGCGTGGTGGTCCGCATCGGCTCCTGCACCGAGGCGCCGACGGATGCGCGCATGCTCTCCACCTGGCTCTCGCCGCGCGACCTCGCCGCGCTGTGCCGCTGTGCGACCGAGGCTGCGGAGGTCGGCTGCGCCGTGGTCTGGGGTGCCTCGGCCAATCCGGCGAGCTTCTGGGGCGACGACGACCGCGCCCGGATCGGGTGGCACCCGAAGGACAGCGCGAAGCCCTGGCAGGCGGCGCTGGAAGGCCTGCGCAGTGGCGATCCGGTCGCCGAGCACTTCCAGGGCGGCGCCTTTTGTGCGCTCGGCCGCGAGCCGGCCCGACTTCAGGCAAGGAGGAAAAGTCCATGACCAGTCTCACCCGCCGCGGCCTGCTCGCGGCCGCCGCGGCGTCGCTCGCGCTGCCCGGCCTTGCCCGTGCGCAGGCCGCGGCCTGGCGGCCGGACCGGCCGTTGCGGCTCATCGTCGGCTTCGCGCCGGGCGGCACGGCCGACCTCGTTGCCCGCCTCGCCGCGGCCGAGATGGCGAAAAGCCTCGGCCAGAACGTGGTGGTGGAGAACCGGGCCGGCGCCTCCGGCAACATCGCGTCCCAGGCGGTGGTGGGCGCCCCGGCGGATGGCCTGACGCTCGGACTGGCGGGGCTGCAGCTCGTCACCAATCCCGGGCTGATCGCGCAGCTCGGCTACGAGCCGCTGCGCGACCTCCAGATGGTCGGCCAGCTCACCGCGCTGCCCGTCGTCGTGATGGCCAGCGCGCGCTCCGGCATCCGCAGCATCGCCGAGGCGATCGAGCGGGCGAAGGGGCCGGGCCTCACGATCGGCACGGCGGGCGTCGGCACCTCGTCCCATCTCGGGGCGGAGCTGCTGTTCCGCGCCGTTGGCGGGCGCTTCGAGGCGGTGCAGTACCGTGGCGGCGCGCCGGCCTTCCAGGCGCTGCTCTCGGGCGATGTCGAGATGATGTTCGACCTCGTCGCGGGCTACCAGGCGCCCGCCGCCGCCGAGGGCCGCGTCCGCCTGCTCGGCGTCATGCAGGAGCGGCGCGCCGAAGGCCTGCCGGAGGTGCCGAGCTTCGGCGAGGCGGGCCTGCCGCAGGCAGCCATGATGCGCTCCTGGCAGGGGATCTTCGTCCGCGCCGGCACGCCCGCCCCGGTGCTTGCCACGCTGCATGCCGCGACGGTTGCGGCCGTGCGCGCGCCGGAGACGCAGGCGCGGCTCAAGGCGCTGTCCATCGAGCCCGTCGAGAGCGCCGCACCGTCCGACCTGGAGGCGCTCTACCGCGCCGAGCTTGCGCGGTGGACGGCGCTGATCCGCGAAGCCGGGATCACCGTGCAATGAGCGGCGAGGATCCCGCGGCGCGGCTGCGCGCCGAGGTCGGGGCCATGCGGCTCGACTGGCTGGTCGAGGAGCGGGAGGCGCGCGCCCCCGCGCCGCTGCCGATCCCGATGCCCGAGATGCTCGCCCGCTACGAGCGGCTCTACACGGGCATTCTCTCCGACGTGCTGCGCGAGCACCGGCTGATGGACCAGGCGCTGCCATGCCGCATCCAGCCGCTGCGGCCCGAACAGCCCTGCACGGCGGGCCTGGCATTCACCGTGAAGAGCGCGCCGCATACGGTGGTGACGGGCGAGATGACGCTGCGCGGCCGCATGCTGGAGGCGCTGGGCGCCGGCGACTTCATCCTCTGGGACACCTCCGGCGCAGAGGACAGCACGGCCTGGGGCGGCGTGATGACGGCGGCGGCCAAGGCGCGCGGCGTGCGCGGCGCGGCGATCGACGGCGGCGTTCGTGACACGCGCCAGGTGATGGATGCCGCCTTCCCGCTCTTCTGCAGCTTCCGCCACCCCAATGCGGCGCTCGGGCGGGCGATGATCTCCCATTTCGGCGTGCCGCTGCGCATCGGCGCGGTGATGGTCCACCCGGGCGACGTGGTGGTGGGCGACATGGACGGCGTGGTGGTGGTGCCGCGCGCCCTCGCCCTGCCCGTGCTGGAGCGGTCGGAGGAGATCCTGGGGCTCGAACGGAAGATATTCGACTGGATCGAGCGCGGCGATTCCGTTGAACAGATCAGCGCCAAGGGAGGTTACTTCTGATGGCCGGCGCCTCGCCCCGGATCACCGCGATCCGCACGCACCTGATGCAGGCCGGCCCTCTCGGCGTCTCGGGCTGGACGGCGGATGTGCGGAACTCGATCACCACCGGTACGCGCAACTGGCTGTTCGTGACGGTGGAGACGGATGCCGGCATCACCGGCATCGGTGAGGGCAGCGGCTGGCCGCGCGTGGTGGAGGCCGCCGTGCGCGACCTGGCCCATGTCCTGATCGGCGAGGACGCCTTCGCGACCGAGCGGCTCTGGCAGCGCATCCATGTGACGATCATGGGCCACGGCATGAGCGGCGTGGTCGGCCAGGGCGCCATCGGCGCGATCGACATGGCGCTGTGGGACATCAAGGGAAAGGCCCTGGACGTGCCGGTCTGGCAGCTGATCGGCGGCCAGCTGCGCGACGGCATCCGCGCCTATGCCCATGCGGCGACGCCCGACCAGGCGCGCGCGGCCGTCGCGAAGGGATACACGGCGGTCAAGACCGGCGGCGTCGCCAACCCCGTCGAGAAGGCGGCCGCCATCCGGGACGCGGTCGGGCCGGATGTGGACCTGATGGTGGACCTGCACGGCCCACCCTGGCTGACCGCGCCCGACGCGATCGCGATCTGCAGGGCGCTCGAGCCGCTGCACCCGCTCTTCGTCGAGGAACCGCTGGCGCCCGAGGACTTTGCCGGCTACCGGCGACTGCGGGACGCGACGCGCGTCCCGCTGGCGGCCGGTGAGCGGCATGGCGGCCTGCATGGCATCGCGCCGCTGCTGCTGGAGGGGCTGGTGGATGTCGTTCAGCCGGACAGCGGGCGTGCCGGCGGCATCACCGGGCTCCGAAAGATCGCCGCACTCGCCGAGGCGCGCTTCGCGACCGTGGCGCCGCATGCGGGCTCGCTCGGGCCAGTGGCGGAGTTCGCCGCGCTGCACCTGCTCGCCGCCATCCCGAACGCGCTCATCCTCGAGAAGATGGATCCCGACTGGCCCGGCCGGGCGCAGACCGTGACGAGCGAGCCCGTGCTGCGGGAGGGGCGGCTGCTCGTGCCGGAGGCGCCGGGCCTCGGTGTCGGCATCGACGAGGCCTTCGTCGCCGCGCATCCCAGCACGCGCAATGTCGGGCTGCCAAAGGGGGGCTGGCCCACCGGCACGGAGGGCGCCGGGCTCTACAGCCAGCCGCGCTGTCCGCGCCCCAGCATCGCGACGCCGGAGCGCTGAGCGGGAGGGGGCACGAAGGACCGCTTCGGGTGGGGCATGGGCTGAGCGATCCCGGGAGCAAGCAGGGCCGGCGTGGAGGAAGCGGGTGCGGCCGCCGCGGGGCGAAAGCGGCGAGGAGCATGCCAAGCGGCACCCCGACCGCCTCCCGCCCGCTCCAGGCGGCGCGGTTCAGCACCTGGTGGTCGTTCACGAAGTGCCGCTCATGCGCGAGCCCACTCACACGGAGGATGCTCGTCACCGTCCGCTGGCCAGGCGCTCGAATGGCACCCACCAGCAGCACCTCCGCATGCCGCCAGCTCCGCGCTCGGAACAGAGGCGCCAGGCGCTGGAACAGCACCAGGAACGCGCAGCATGGGGGTTGTCCTCAGGGAGAGGACGCAACAACCCGGTCAGGCCTCGGCCGATCCAACCCGCTGATCAGACAATCGAAATGGCCGAAGTCGAGCTAGACGCCTAGTCCAGCCCGACGAGTCCGCGGGCGAAGTCGCGCGCGGCGAAGGGCCGCAGGTCGCCCGCCCGTTCGCCCACGCCCACCATGTGGACGGGCAGGCCGAACTCCTGGGCAAGGGCCACCACCACGCCGCCCTTGGCGCTGCCGTCGAGCTTGGTGACGGCCAGGCCCGTGACCTCCACCATCTCCTTGAAGATCTTCACCTGCTGCACGGCGTTCTGGCCCGTGGTGGCATCCAGCACCAGCAGGACGGAGTGCGGCACGGCCGGATCCTGGCGCTTGAGCACGCGGACCACCTTGCGCAGCTCCTCCATCAGCGCGGTCTTGTTCTGCAGCCGCCCGGCGGTGTCCACCAGCAGCAGGTCGTAGCCCTCGGCACGCGCGCGGCTCAGCGCGTCATGGGCGAGACCCGCGGCATCCGCGCCGTCCTTCGCGGGCGCCACCACCGTGCAGCCCGTGCGCTCGCCCCAGATCTGCAGCTGCTCCACGGCCGCCGCGCGGAAGGTGTCGCCGGCGGCGAACATCACCTTGAGGCCCCGCGCCGCGTAGCGCTGCCCGAGTTTCGCGATGGTGGTGGTCTTGCCCGTGCCATTCACGCCGACGACCAGCACCACATGAGGCTTGTGGCGCGGGTCGATCTCGAGCGGCCTCGCCACCGGTTCCAGGATGTCGGCGATGGCGTCGGCCAGCGCGGCCTTCACCTCCTCGTCCGTCACCTCGCGGCCAAAGCGGGTACGGCGGAACTCCTCGACGATGCGGCGGGCGGCAGGGACGCCGAGATCCGCCGTGATCAGCGTCTCCTCCAGCTCCTCCAGCGCCTCGTCGTCCAGCTTGCGCTTGCGGAAGACGGTGGTGATGGTCTCGGTCAGCCGCGCGGTCGAGCGCGAGAGGCCCTGCTTCAGCCGGGCGAACCAGCCGCCGCGGGAGCTCTCCTCCGCCTCTGGGGCCTCCGGCTCCGCCACCGTGTTGGCGATCGCCTCCCGCACCGCCGCGTCGTCGTCGGTCGACGCGGGCGGCGGGGGGGGCGGGGCGGCAACCGGGGGGACCGCGGGCGGCACGGGCTCGGCCGGCGTGGTGTAGGGCACGGGCGTGGCCGGGATGGGCACCGGGGTCGGCACGGTGATTGCGCCCGGCGCGTCCGTCGGCAGCGGGGTCGGCTCCCCGGTGGGGGGGACGGGCACCGGCTGCAGGCCGGGCGGCGTGGTGACGGGCGCCGGCTCCTCTGCCGGCGTGCCCCGGCCGCGCAGCCGGTCCCAGAACCCCTTGAGCGCCATCGCCTCTACGCCGCCTCCGCCACCAGCCCGTCGTCGTCCGCCGCCACCACCCGCGCCCGCACCAGCGCGCCCGGCGCCCCCTCCCCGCCCACCAGGCGGAGCGGCGCGAAGTGCTCGGTATGGCCCTGGCCGGCGCGTTCGAGCAGCACGGCCTCGCTCGCGCCAAGGCGGCTTTCGTACAGCCGGCGCGCCGCCGCCCGGCCCGCCGCGCGCAGCTCCGCCGCCCGCTCCCGCCGCAGCGGCACCGGGACGGGCGGCATGCGCGCGGCGGGTGTGCCGGGGCGCTCCGAGTAGGGAAAGACGTGCAGGTAGGACAGGCCGCAGGCCTCGACGATCGAGAGGTTCTCGGCGTGGTGCGCCGCCGTCTCGGTCGGAAAGCCCGCGATCAGGTCGGCCCCGAAGGCGATGCCGGGCCGGAGCCGCCGCGCCCGCTCGGCCAACGCCACCGCGTCCGCCCGCCCGTGGCGCCGCTTCATGCGCTTCAGGATGAGGTCGGAGCCGTGCTGCAGCGACAGGTGCAGGTGCGGCATCAGCCGCGGCTCCTCGGCCACCAGGCGCCAGAGGTCCTCGTCCATCTCGACGGGGTCGAGGGAGGAGAGGCGCAGCCGCGGCAGCTCCGGCACCAGGGCGAGCAGGCGGCGCACCATCTGGCCGAGGCTCGGGCGGCCCGGCAGGTCGGGGCCGTAGGAGGTGATGTCCACGCCCGTCAGCACCACCTCCCGGTAGCCATGCGCGACCAGCGCCCGCGCCTGCTCGACCACGGCGCCGATGGGGACCGAGCGCGAGGGGCCGCGGCCGAAGGGGATGACGCAGAAGGTGCAGCGGTGGTCGCAGCCCTGCTGCACCTGCACGAAGGCCCGCGCCCGGCCGGCGAACTCGGTGACGAGGTGCGCCGCCGTCTCGGTCGCTGCCATGATGTCGGTGACGGGCGCGGGCCCGGCGTCGAGCGCCCAGGCCTCGGCCTTCAGCTTGTCCCCGTTGCCGATGACGCGCGCGACGCCGGGCAGGCCCGCCCAGGCCTCGGGCCGGATCTGCGCGGCGCAGCCGGTGACCAGGATGCGGGCGCCCGGGTTCTCCCGCGCCGTGCGGCGGATCGCCTGGCGCGCCTGGCGCTCCGCCTCGGCCGTCACGGCGCAGGTGTTGACGATCACGGTCTGGCCGTCGTGCCCGGCGGAGGTGGCCAGCGCGCGCATCGCCTCCGACTCGTAGGTGTTCAGGCGGCAGCCGAAGGTCAGCAGCCGCGGTCCGCCCTCGCTCATGCCGCGTCCAGGTCGAAGTGCCCGGTGAAGGCGGTGGCGACGGGGCCGGTCATCAGGACGTGGCCGTCATCCCGCCACGCCATGTCGAGGTCGCCGCCCGGCATCGTGACGCGGGCGCGGCGTCCCGTCAGGCCGCGGCGGTGGGCGTTCACGATGGCCGCGCAGGCGCCGGAGCCGCAGGCGAGCGTCAGCCCGGCCCCCCTCTCCCACACCGCCAGGCGCATGTGCGCGGGCGAGAGGATCTGGGCGAAGCCGATGTTCGCGCGTTCGGGAAACAGCGGGTCGCGCTCGAGCCCCGGGCCGAGCGCCGCGAGGTCGAGCGCATCGAGGCTGTCCACGAAGAAGGTGGCGTGCGGGTTGCCCATCGAGCACGCGACGGGCTCGCCCAGGCCTGGGCGTGAGAGCGGCAGGTGCAGCGTGTCCATCGGCCGGGCCAGCGGCACGTCCTGCCAGCCGAGGCGCGCGGGCCCCATGTCCACGGTGAAGCGCCCGTCCGGCAGGACCTCGGCAGGGAGCAGGCCGGCGATGGTGCGGATGGTGACCTGCCGGCGCCCCGTTTCCCGGCTGACGATATGCGCCACGCAGCGGGTCGCGTTGCCGCAGGCGCCCGCCTCCGACCCGTCCGGGTTCAGGATGCGCATGAAGACGTCTGCGTCCCCGGCGGGCTCCAGGACGATGATCTGGTCGCACCCGACCCCACGGCGCCGGTCACCGAGCGCCACGGCCTGGGCCGGCGTGACGCGCAGGCCGGAGGCGCGGCCGTCCAGCACGACGAAGTCGTTCCCAAGGCCGTGCATCTTCAGGAAGGGGGTCATGGCTTCGCCCGATATAGGGCGTGGCGCATTCCGCAGGAACCCGCGCCGCCGCATGGCGGCACGCGCACCACGACGGAGCAGCAATCAGTCGCGGGCGCCGCGCAGTTGGAAGCCGCGACCACGGGCAAGCGCGCAAAAAGAACATCGTTCTCTATTCTTCCTGCCTCTTGCGTTCAGCAAGAAAAATCTTCTCATCTCCGTTCGGAATCAGCCAAGGGAGAGGGGCCGACCCCATGCCGAAGGTCTTCGTCATCCACGAAAACGATGCCTGGATGGAACCGCTGCGCGACGCCTTCGCCGCGCTCGGCACCCCGTATGCCGAGTGGTTCCTCGACCGCGGCACGCTCGACCTGCGTGCCGCCCCGCCGGGTGGCGTGTTCTACAACCGCATGTCGGCGTCGTCCCACACCCGCGGGCATGAGTTCGCCCCCGAATACACGGCTGCAGTGATCGAGACGCTCGAGCGGCACGGCCGCACCGTGGTGAATGGCCGCCGCGCGCTGCAGCTGGAGCTGTCGAAGGTCGCCCAGTATGAGGGCCTGGCCGCGCACGGCATCCCGGTGCCGGAAACGATCGCCGTCATTGGGCGGGACAACATCGCGGAGGCCGCGCAGGCGCTGGGCTACCCAGTCATCCTGAAGCACAACCGGGCGGGCAAGGGGCTTGGAGTGCAGCTTGTCCTCTCCCGCGACGGGCTCCGCCAGGCGCTGGCTTCGCTGGAGGCCTCCGCGGATCCCCACGCCCACCCACGCGACGGCATCTGGCTGGTGCAGCGCTACATCCGCGCCCCGGAACCCTTCATCACCCGCGCCGAGTTCGTGGGCGGGCGGTTCCTGTATGCCGTGCGGGTGGACACCTCGGAGGGGTTCGAGCTGTGCCCGGCCGACGCCTGCGCGGCGGAGGGCGATGCCTGCCCGGCCGCCGCCGCGGGCCACAAGTTCACCGTGCTGGAGGGCTTCACCCACCCCCTCCTGCCGCGCATGGAGGCCTTCCTCGCCGCGAACGGGGTGGGCGTCGGCGCCATCGAGTTCATCACGGACGCCGCCGGCCAGACCTTCGCCTATGACGTGAACACCAACACGAACTACAATGCGGAGGCCGAGCGGCGGGCTGGCCGGCGGGGCGCCGCAACCGGCATGGGGGCGGTCGCGGCGCATCTCGACGGGCTGGTGCGCCAGGCGAGGCTCCGCGCGGCTTGAGCGCTTGCCTCGGGGGGCGGCTGCCCGTATAAGCCGCCCTCCCGCGCGCCGAGGCTCTTCCAGGGCATGCCCGGCCGCGGATCCGCGCCCCCGCCGCATGGTGCGGCCCGTCCCCCTTCCCCGGAAGGTGGGCGGCGCAAGGTGGGGCGCGGGCCGACCGCAAGGAGGTCCAAATGCCCAAGATGAAGACGACTTCAAGCGCGAAGAAGCGCTTCAAGATCACGGGTACCGGCAAGGTCCTCGCCGGCGCCGGCTTCAAGCGTCACTGCCTGACGGCCAAGAGCTCGAAGATGAAGCGGCAGAACCGCGGCACCTTCGCCTTGACCGATATGGACGCGAAGACGGTGAAGCAGTGGCTGCCCTACGGGCTGCCGCGCTGAGGAGGACTGACCCATGGCTCGTGTAAAGCGCGGCGTCACCAAGCGCGCCCGTCACCAGAAGATCCTCAAGCTCGCGAAGGGCTATGTCGGCCGGTCCTCGACCGCCTACCGCCCCGCTCTCGAGCGCGTCGAGAAGGCGCTGCAGTACGCCTATCGCGACCGCCGCAACAAGAAGCGCGACTTCCGGGGCCTCTGGATCCAGCGCATCAACGCCGCGGTGCGGGAGCACGGCATCCCCTACTCCCGCTTCATGGCGGGGCTGAAGGCGGCCGGGATCGAAATGGACCGCAAGGTCCTCGCGGCGCTCGCCTATGACGACGCGGCGGGCTTTGCCTCCATCGTCGAGAAGGCGAAGGGCGCCCTCCCCGCGCAGGCCTGAACGCGTCCGGCGGGTCTTCCCGCCCAGGCGTGAGACACGTAACGGAGGGCCGCCCGGCGACGGGCGGCCCTTGCCATTTTCGGGACCAGGCATGACGGACGATCTCGCGGCCCTGCGGGCCGAGACCGAGGCGGCGATCGCCGCCGCCCCCGACCTGCGCGCGCTGGACGCGGTGCGCGTCGGCGTGCTGGGGAAGAGCGGCACGCTCTCCGCCCTCCTCAAGGGCCTGGGCGCCGTGGCGCCCGAGGTCCGGCGCGAGCGCGGCGCGGCGCTGAACCAGCTGAAGGGCGAGGTCGAGGCGCTGCTGGAGGTCCGGCGCGCGAGCCTGGACGCGGCCGAACTCGATGCGCGCCTGGCGGCCGAGCGCATGGACGTCACGCTGCCCCCGCGCCCCTTCGCGCCGGGCACGGCGGCCGAGGGCGGCATCCACCCGATTAGCCGCACCGTCGCGGAGCTGACGGCCATCTTCGGCGCGATGGGCTTCCGCGTGGTGGAGGGCCCGGACATCGAGAGCGACTGGCACAATTTCGGCGCGCTCAACATCCCGGACCACCACCCGGCGCGGCAGGACCACGACACCTTCTACCTGCCGGGCACGCAGCCCAATGGCCGCCGGACGGTGCTCCGCACCCAGACCAGCCCGCTGCAGGTCCGCACCATGCTGGCCGAGACGCCGCCCATCCGCATCATCGCGCCCGGCCGCACCTACCGCGCGGACCACGACGCCACCCACTCCCCCATGTTCCACCAGGTGGAGGGACTGGTGATTGACCGCGGCATCACGCTCGGCCACCTGAAGGGCTGCCTGGTGGACTTCCTGCGCGCCTTCTTCGGCATCTCCGACCTGCCGGTGCGCTTCCGCGCCTCCTACTTCCCCTTCACCGAGCCCTCGATGGAGGTGGACATCGGCTGGAACCGGAAGACGGGGGAGCTCGGGGGCGGCGGGGACTGGCTGGAGATCCTCGGCAGCGGCATGGTGCATCCGAAGGTGCTGGCGAATTGCGGCCTCGACCCGCGGGAGTGGCAGGGCTTCGCCTTCGGCATGGGCATCGAGCGCATCACGATGCTGAAGCACGGCATGCCCGACCTGCGCCCCTTCTACGAATGCGACCTGCGCTGGCTGCGCCACTGGGCGACCGACCCGCTCTCCCCGCCCTCGCTGCACGAGGGGGTGTGAGATGGCGGCATTCGCGACCGC
>DASQNQ010000025.1:0-13431 GCA_035644895.1 Acetobacteraceae bacterium
CTCCCGGTACTCCGGCCACTTGCCGTCCGAGAGGAAGTCCCGCGCGCCCGACTTCACCTCCAGGATGGCGAAGCCGCCATCGGGCAGCAGGGCCAGGATGTCGGCCCGCCGCGCATTCGGCAGCGGCATCTCCGTCACCGGTGCCCAGCCGCGCAGCGCGCAGAAGCGGGCGGCGGCGCGGCAGACGCGCGCCGTGCGCTCGGGCAGGGTCGGCGGGCCGGGCGCCGCGCCGCAGGTGGCATCAAGGGTCGGCAGGGGCATCTCGGTCACGCGCACATGTTCGTGCTTCGTTCAGGCAACGGTCAAGCAGGCGCAGGCACTTGCGGGAACCACGAGCCTCTCCACGCGTGAACCGGGAATGGTCGCCACCCGTTTCGCCGTGGGCTTGCATATCCTGCTCTTCCTCGCGCATGGACCGGCGGGGCAGGCCACCAGCGGCCGCCTCGCGGCCAGCGTGGGGACGAACCCGGTCGTGATCCGCCGGCTCGCCGGCCAGCTCGCGCGCGCCGGGCTCATCCGCATCCGCCGCGGCCCGGGCGGCGCCGAGCTGGCCCGCCCGCCGGAGGCGATCCGCCTGGACGAGGTCTGGCGCGCCATGCGCCGTCCGGACCTGCCGCTGCTGCCCGTCCATCCCGGCCCCGCCAACGCCGCCACGGATCCAGAAGGTGCGCGCATCCCGAAGGTGCTCCGCGGCGTGTTCGACGAGGCGGAGCAGGCGATGGAGCGGCGGCTGGCCGACGTCACGCTCGCCTCGCTGGCCGGGCGACTGCCGGTCGCAGAGCCTCAGGCCACCTGATCGAGTCCCTCGCGCAGGCGCCGCCCCTCGTCCGAGGCCGGGTCCACCAGCCCCTCCCGCAGGAACAGGTCGATCAGGACGAGGTTCACGTTGAACTTCACCCGGTCGCGCTCCCGCACTTCCTCCAGCAGGCGGGTGGCCGGCCACAGCTCGAAGCGCTCCACCTCGTCGTCGTTGGGCCGCGGGACGAAGCCCTCGGGCAGGTCGAGGTCGTAGAGGTGCAGCACGTCGCGGCGCAGCCCCTCCCCGTTCGCCATGACGTAGGAGACGCGGCCCACGGGCCGCGCCTGCCGCGCCAGCCCGTCGGGGATCGACGCCTCCTCCGCCGCCTCCTTCAGCAGGGTGGCCTGTGCATCCAGCCCGGCCGGGATGCCGCCCGCCACGATGTTGTCGAGCTGCCCGGGCGCCACTGGCTTGTGGCTGGACCGCCAGCCCACCCAGACATGCAGGCCGTCCGGGCGCCGCACCAGCCCGTTCACGTGGACGCCCTGCGAGATGACGCCGAAGGCGGGCAGCGCGCCGCGGTCCATGCGCGCCAGGGACGCCCCCTGCGGCGCGGCGCGGATGTCGAACTCCTCCCCGCGCAGCCGGAAATGGCCATGCTCCGAGAGGGAGCGCAGCAGCCCGGCCAGCGCCTGGCTGCGCTGCGCCGGCAGGCGCAGGCGCCCCGCAAGCGCCGCGCCCCGGTCGTCGAAGTGCACGTCCCGCGGGAAGAAGGTGAGCGCGCGGGCGAGGTCCGGCCCGAGCCATCCCACCTGCTCCGCCCCGATCCGGAACGGGACCAGCCCCGCCGGGGAGGCGAGGTTGTTGCAGGCGTCGATGTGGCGTTGGAGGCTGGGCATGCGGACCTGTAGCGCGCCGGCCGCATGGGCCGGAAGCGTGCAGGTGGTTCCACAAACGGTCCGCAGGGGCCACCTTGGGGAGATGCCTCCCGCCTCCCCGCCTGCCCAGGCAGGCCATTTCCGGACCCTGCTCACCCTCCTCCCCTATCTCTGGCCTGCCGGCGAGCCGGGCCTCCGGGCGCGGGTCGTGGTCAGCCTGCTGCTGCTGGTGGTGGCGAAGGTGACGAACGTCGTCGTGCCGATCGCCTTCGCGCGCGCCGTGGACAGCCTGGCGCCGGAGGGCGACGCGGCCACGGCGCTGGTCGTCGCGCCGGTCGCGCTCGTGCTGGCCTACGGGCTGCTGCGCCTGTCCTCCTCGGCCTTCAACGAGGCGCGGGACGCGATCTTCGCGCGCGTCCAGGGCCGGGCGTCGCGCACCATCGCGCTGCAGGTCTTCCGCCACCTGCACGCCCTGTCGCTGCGCTTCCACCTGGACCGCCAGACGGGTGGCCTCTCGCGGGTGATCGAGCGCGGGACGCGGGGCATCAACTTCGTCCTCGACTTCATGCTGTTCAACATCGTGCCGACGCTGTTCGAGATCCTGCTGGTCAGCCTGGTGCTGTGGGGGATGTTCGACGTCTCCTTCACCGCGGTCATCCTGGCGACCATCGCGGTCTATGTCGCCTGGACCATCGCCTTCACGAACTGGCGGCTGCGCTTCCGCCGCGCGATGAACGAGACGGACCAGGAGGCGAACACCCGCGCGGTGGACAGCCTGCTGAACTTCGAGACGGTGAAGTACTTCGGCAACGAGCGGCACGAATCCCGCCGCTACGACGCGAGCCTGGAGCGCTACGAGCGCGCCTATGTCCGCTCCGAGATGTCGCTCAACGGGCTGAACTTCGGCCAGCAGGCGGTGATCGCCATCGGGCTGACGATCGTGATGCTGATGGCGGCCGGGCGCGTCTCCGCCGGCACCATGACGATCGGCGGCTTCGTCCTGGTGAACACCTACCTCATCCAGCTCTTCCAGCCGCTGAACATCCTGGGCTTCGCCTACCGCGAGATCCGCCAGGGCCTGACGGACATGGAGGCGATGTTCGCCCTGATGCGCGAGGGGCGGGAGGTGGACGACCGGCCCGGCGCGCCGCCGTTGCGCGTGGCCGAAGGAGAGGTCCGCTTCGAGGATGTGCGCTTCGGCTACCGCCCGGACCGGGAGATCCTGAAGGGCGTCTCCTTCGCCGTGCCGCCCGGCCGGACGCTGGCCATCGTCGGGCCGACGGGCGCGGGCAAGTCCACCATCTCCCGCCTGCTGTTCCGCTTCTACGACGCGACGGCGGGGCGGGTGCTGATCGACGGGCAGGACGTGCGAGACGTGACGCAGGAGAGCGTGCGGGCGGCGATCGGCGTCGTGCCGCAGGACACCGTGCTGTTCAACGACACCATCCGCTACAACATCGCCTATGGCCGCCCCGGCGCCACGCAGGAGGAGATCGAGCATGCCGCGCGGCTCGCGCAGGTGCACGACTTCGTCCTGCGCCTGCCGGACGGCTACGACACGCGGGTGGGGGAGCGGGGGCTGAAGCTCTCGGGCGGAGAGAAGCAGCGGGTGGCCATCGCGCGCACGCTGCTGAAGGACCCGCGCATCCTGGTGCTGGACGAGGCGACGAGCGCGCTCGATACCCGCACGGAGCAGGAGATCCAGTCCGCGCTGCGCGACGCCGCGCGCGGGCGCACGACGCTGGTCATCGCGCACCGCCTGTCCACCGTGGTGGATGCCGAGGAGATCATCGTGCTGCAGGAGGGCGAGGTGGCGGAACGCGGCACCCATGCCGGGCTGATCGCGCAGGACGGCCTCTACGCCGCCATGTGGCGCCGCCAGTCCGAGGCGGTGGCCGCCGCCGAGGTGGCCGCGGCGGCCGAGCAGGCGGCGGGCTTCGTGCCCGCCCGTCCCCGCGCGGCCGAATAGGGGCAGCGGCACCGGCCGCGGCGGGAAAGGTGACAGGGCGTTAAGCCGCCCCGGCCCTTCCCCCGCGCGCCCGCCCTGCCTATGTGCCGCCGCGACAGGAGTGTTACGGAATGCAATTCGACCCCGAGGGCATCGCCCCGCAGGACCTCACCCATGCGGGTTCGGTCGTGGACAAGGCGATCGAGTACATGATGGAGCAGCAGATCGCGCCCATCTCGATCGCCTCGGCGCTGCTCGGCGGTGCGCTCGGGGTGCTATCCCGGAGCATGGACGACCGGGCGGTGGCCCATGTGCTGCGCCAGGCGCTCGCCTCCGTGGAAGCCGGGGAGCTGCGGGGCGACCAGTAGCCGCGGCTTGACGGGGCGCCCCATATCCGCGATACGCCCCCGCTCTGGACCAATTCGCGCGCGGCAGCCCCGGCCCCTTCCGGCCCGGGCGCCGCGTGCCCCCATTCCGGGATACGTGACATGGCTCGCCGCTGCGGCATCACTGGCAAGGGCGTCCTGACGGGCAACAACGTCAGCCACGCCAACAACAAGACCCGCCGGCGCTTCCTGCCCAACATCCAGGAGACCTCGTTCTTCTCGGACATCCTGGGCACCTCGGTGCGCCTGCGCCTGTCGACCAACGGCATCCGCACGGTGGAGCACAATGGCGGGCTGGACAGCTTCCTGCTGGGCACCCCGGACCGCCGGCTGCCCGACGAGGCGCGCGTCCTGAAGCGCCGGCTCGAGCGTGCGCAGGAGCGCCGTTCGGCGGCGTGACTGGCTGACGGGGGATGAATTAACCCCCCGGAAACCGCCTGGCGGGCAGGTTCGGGACCCATGGTTACCGAGTCCCTGCCCCCACTCCTCCTTGTTTCCCTCTTCGGCGTGGCGATCCTGGCGTTGTGGCGCCGGCTCCGCCAAGCTCGGGCCCGCGTGGCGGAAGCCGAACGGCTGGCCGCCTCCCGCGGTCGCTGCCTGGCCATGGCGGCACAGGAGATGCGCGGGCCCGCGCTCTCGCTGCTCGGGGCGGCCGACCGCCTGATGCGCGAGCGCCCGGAGGAAGCCGCCGCTGCCGACGCCGCAGCCCATGCGCTGCTGCGGCTGTCCGACGACCTCGCGGACCTCGCCGCCAACCCGGTGCCCACGCGCGTGCTGCGGGAAGCGCCGGTCGCACTCGGCCCCATCGTGGCGGCGGCCGTGGAGACCATCTCTGCGCAGATGCGGCCCGGGCGCCGGTACTGGCAGGTGGACCCGACGCTGCACGACCTGACGGTGCATGCCGACCGGCGCGCCCTGCAGGGCGCCATCGCCGCCCTGCTCCGCCGCGCGGCCCGCCATTCCCGCGACGGGGACGTGATCGGCCTGCGCTGCGTGCTGGCGGACGAGACGCTCTCCATCGTCGTGGAGGATGAGGGCGACGGGCTGCCGGTCCTCGACCTCGGCCTGGCGGAACCGGCGCAGGGCACGCGGGGGCTCGACCTCGGCCTCACCCTCGCCCGGTCACTGGCCGCGGCGCATGGCGGCGACCTGAAGCTGGAGACGGCGCCCGGCATCGGCGCCCGCGCCTGGCTGACCCTGCCGCGGACGAGGCTGCTGGAGCTGGCCTGACCCGGGCGCCTACCCGGCCAGCTCCGCGAGGAGCAGCAGGCTCCGCTGCAGGCGGTTCTCGTTGTTGTCGGTCAGCATGGCGACAAGCTGCCGGCCCTGGTGGACCGTCACGGCCACGGCCTCCCAGTTCTCGGCCAGCGGCCCCTCATCCAGGCGCAGCAGTTCCTCCCCCTCCAGCACCGCGCCCGGACGGATGGCCGCTGGGGGCAGCCTCACGACGCGCCCGGCGAAGCCGGCAAACAGGGAAAAGCTCCGCTCCAGCACCAGCGCCCCACCATCCGGCAGGCCGGCCGCATCGGTCGGAACGAAGCCGGTGGCGGGCCGGTAGGTCAGGCCCTCCCACCGGCCGCCGCCCCCGAGCCAGCCCGCGCGCAGGCCCGGCGACGGCTCCAGCTCCTCCGCCAGCGCGAGGAGGCGCCCATCCGCCAGGGTGGTCAGCGCCTCGAGCCCGCCATTGCCGGGGGCAAGGTCCAGGCCGGGCGGTGCCTCCGCGTAGACGCCCGGCCCGTCCAGGTCGGCATAGGCGCGGATCCGGTGCCACCGCTCGAAGCCGACGAGCCAGGTGCCGTCCGGACGCCGCGCGAGCGCCTCCGCATCCCCGGCATGGCCGCGGGCGAGCGGCCGCCCGCCGCCGTCGCGCAGCGGCCCGGCCGAAAGCCGTTCGAGCGCGACGGGTCGGAGCGACGGGTCGAGCACGAGGCGCATCTGGCCCTGCTGCGTGAGGTCGCTGACCACCGTGAGCGTCAGGTCCGGCGCCAGGTGAGCGGCCGAGATCCCGCCGAAGCCAATGGCGGCATCGACCCCATCGAGCGCACCGAGCACGCGGAGCATGCCGTCCCGCGGCATGGGTGGCAGATCGAAGGGTCGTGCGGCGCTCCCCACAACGCCCCGCGCGCAGCCGGGCAGCGGCAGCAGGCCGAGCGTCGCGCCCAGCAACGCCCGACGGCGCAGTCTCACACCAGCGCCGGGGCGCGCTCGACCACCGCGCGCTGCATCGCGCCGGCTGGCGCGCGGAGGTCAGGCGTGGCTGCGCACATCGTCACGCGAGCGCCGGGGCACGCTCGGCGGCCGCGCGCTGCATCGCGCCGGCTAGCGCGCGGAGGTCAGGCGTGGCTGCGCGCATCGTCACGCGAGCGCCGGGGCACGCTCGGCGGCCGCGCGCTGCCACGCCGCGGCGGCGTCCTCGTCGAACAGCTCGGCCAGCTTCTTCATCATCGTGCCGCCCAGTTCCTCGGCATCCACGATGGTGACGGCGCGGCGGTAATAGCGGGTGACGTCGTGGCCGATGCCGATGGCGATCAGCTCGACCAGGTTCCGGCCCTCGATCTCCCCGATCACCTTCCGCAGGTGGCGCTCCAGGTAGTTGCCGGGGTTCACGGAAAGCGTCGAATCGTCCACCGGGGCGCCATCCGAGATCACCATCAGGATCCGCCGGTGCTCCGACCGCTGCAGCAGGCGGCGATAGGCCCAGTCGAGCGCCTCCCCGTCGATGTTCTCCTTCAGCAGCCCCTCGCGCAGCATCAGGCCGAGGTTCTTGCGTGCGCGGCGCCACGGCGCGTCGGCGCCCTTGTAGACCACGTGCCGCAGGTCGTTCAGGCGCCCTGGGTTGCGCGGCTTGCCGTCCTGCACCCAGCGCTCGCGGGACTGGCCGCCCTTCCAGGCGCGGGTGGTGAAGCCCAGGATCTCGACCTTGACCGAGCAGCGTTCGAGCGTGCGGGCCAGGATGTCGCAGCACATGGCCGCCACCGTGATCGGCCGCCCGCGCATCGAGCCCGAATTGTCGATCAGCAGCGTGACCACCGTGTCGCGGAAGTCGGCCTCCTTCTCCCGCTTGTAGGAGAGGGAGTGCATCGGGTTGACCACCACGCGCGCCAGCCGCGCGGCGTCCAGCATGCCCTCCTCCAGGTCGAACTCCCAGGACCGCTGCTGCTGCGCCATCAGCCGCCGCTGCAGCCGGTTGGCGAGCTTCGAGACGACGCCCTGCAGGTGGGAGAGCTGCTGGTCGAGCTGCTGGCGCAGCCGTGCGAGCTCCTCCGTGTCGCAGAGGTCCTCGGCCTCCACCACCTCGTCGAACTGCCGGGTATAGGCACGGTACTGGCTGGCGTCGTCGGTCTGCGGGACCTCGCGCCGCGCCTGGGGGCCGCCAGGCTTGTCGTCGCCCTCGGCGGCCGCGCCCTCCTCCTCGCCCTCCTCGCCCTCGTCCTCGGCGACGTCGCCCTGCATCGTCTCGGGCTGGGCGCCGAGCATGGACTGCGAGTCCTGGGCCTGGGACTCGCCCTCCCCGGACTGGTCCTGCTGGGCGGAGGTCTCGCCCCCCTCGCCCTCCTCCTCGTCCTGTTCGGACTCCGCCTCCACCTCGGCCTCGGCGAGGTCGAGGGCCGCGAGCAGCTTGCGGGCGGCGCGGCCATAGGCGTCCTGGTCGAGCTGGGCGGCCGCCATCTCGGACAGCGCCTGGTCGGCCTTCGGCCCGAGCGTGTCGCGCCAGAGGTCGAGCACGCGCTGGGCCGCGGCCGGCGCGGGCTCCCCCGTCACGCGCTCCCGCGCCAGGAGGCCGAGCGCCGCGTGCAGCGGCAGCTGGTCCTTGCGCGTCATGCGGTCGTAGCCCTCGGACTCGCACTGGTCCGAGAGGCGGGCGCGCAGGTTCGCCGCGACGCCTGACATGTGGCGGCTGCCCACCGCCTCGACCCGCACGTCCTCGAGCGCGTCGAACACCTCCCGCGCGTCGCGGCGGGCCGGGATGCGGGCGGAATGCACGCCCTCGTCGTGGTGGCGCAGCTTGAGGGCGAGCGCGTCGGAGGCGCCGCGCAGCTTCGCCATCTCGGCGGGCGGCAGGGTGCGGGTCGGCAGCGGCAGGCGGGCGCGCTTGCCGGCCAGCCCCGCCGGGCCGGGCTGGAAGGCCACCTGCACCTCCGGCACCCGCGCGATGGCGCGCAGCGTGCCGGCGGTGGCGCGCTTGAATTCTTCTTGCCGGGTCTGGTCCTTGCTCACGGCAGAGCCTCGTTGATCCGGAACAGCATGACGAGCACCGCCAGGTTGCCGGCGATGCGGAATGTCTGCATGGCAATGCAGAGGTCGAAGCCGCGCCGCACGCCCGCCCACGGCTCCCCGCGCCGGCGCGCAGCCAGCGCGAGGAGACGCAGGTACGCCCGGGCGATCCTCATCCGGCCTTGCGCAGCATGCTGCCCGTCGGCAGTTCCTCGTTGAAGCAGCGCTGGTAGTACTCGGCCACCGTGCCGCGCTCCGCCTCGTCGCACTTGTTGAGGAAGGTCAGGCGGAAGGCGAAGGCGACGTCGCCGAAGATGCGCGCGTTCTCGGCCCAGGTGATGACGGTGCGCGGGCTCATGACCGTCGAGATGTCGCCCGCGATGAAGCCCGCGCGCGTCAGGTCGGCCAGGGCCACCATCGCCTCCACCTGCCGCCGCGCCTTGGCGTCCTTCGCGTCGATGGCGAGCTTCGCCATCACGATCGCCGTCTCCTGCGCGTGCGGCAGGTAGTTCAGCGTCGCCACCAGGTTCCAGCGGTCCATCTGGCCCTGGTTGATCTGCTGCGTGCCGTGGTAGAGGCCCGTCGTGTCGCCGAGGCCCACCGTGTTGGCGGTGGCGAAGAGCCGGAAGCTCGGGTGCGGCGTGATGACGCGGTTCTGGTCGAGCAGCGTGAGCCGCCCCTCCACCTCCAGCACGCGCTGGATCACGAACATCACGTCGGGGCGGCCGGCGTCGTACTCGTCGAAGACCAGCGCGCAGGCGTGCTGGAGCGCCCAGGGCAGGATGCCCTCACGGAATTCCGTGACCTGCTTGCCCTCCTTCAGCACGATCGCATCCTTGCCGATCAGGTCGATGCGGCTGATGTGGCTGTCGAGGTTCACGCGCAGGCAGGGCCAGTTCAGCCGCGCCGCCACCTGCTCGATGTGCGTGGACTTGCCGGTGCCGTGGTAGCCCTGGACCATGACGCGGCGGTTGTGCGCGAAGCCCGCCAGGATCGCCATCGTCGTCTCGCGGTCGAAGCGGTAGGTGCTGTCGGGCTCCGGCACGTGCTCGGTGCGGGTGGAGAAGGCCGGCGCCTCCATGTCGGAATCGATGCCGAAGGCGTCGCGCACCTTCACCTTCGTGTCCGGCGTGCTGATGGCGGAGGTTGCGCTTCTCTCGGACAGGGCGGCGACGTTCATCTCTGGGTCCGGTCTTCTCTTGGTTGGGTGATCCTAGGACGGGCGCGGGCGCCCGGCTACCCGGCAGGTGCCGCCTCTGCGCCGCGGGCCGCGGCCTGGGGGACGCGGCGGCGGAGCAGGCTGTAGGCGCGGTTGATGTCCTTCAGCCGGTCCTCGGCCGAGCGGTCGCCGCCATTGGCGTCCGGATGGTAGCGCTTCGCCAGCTCCTTGTAGCGCGCGCGCAACGTCACGGCGTCCAGCGGCCAGGTCAGGTCCAGAACGTCGAGCGCCGCGCGCAGTTCGGCCGGCGCCTCCTCCCGCTTCGGGGCCTGGCGGCGCTGGTGGAGGGGCGTCTCCTTCAGGATCTCGAAGGGGTCGCGCAGCTTGTCGAAGTTCAGCCGCCCGCCGCCGAGCCGCCCGAGCGGCCAGGTCGGGCGCTGCCAGCCGGAATCCCGCCGGATCTCGCTCTCGATCTCGGTCGGGCCCATGCCCTTGTAGTAGTCCCAGGCCCGGTTGTAGGCGCGCACATGGTCCAGGCAGAACCAGCGGTACTGGTTCAGGTGCGCGCGGTCGCGCGGCGCCCGGTACTCGCCAGGGAGAAGGCAGCCGGGGGATTCGCAGGCGCGGATGGGCGCGTCCGGCTCCTCCTCCACCAGGTTGATGCGGTCGCCTTTCCGGGGCATCGCAGCTTTATGGGCGTGGCCCTGGGGGTGCGCAAGGCGCGCGGCCTCACGTCTCCCATGCCTGGACAGGGGTCGTGCGGAGGGGGCAGAGACACCAGATGAACACAGGTTTGAACCGTGCGGCGCGCATCGCGAAAGCCATCGAGGCCGCCTTCCCCCCCGCCACCGTGGTGGTGCAGGACGACAGCCACCGCCATGCCGGCCATGCCGGCGCCCGGCCGGAGGGCGAGACCCACTACAGCGTGCAGGTCGTCTCCCCCGCCTTCGCGGGCATGAACCGGGTGGCCCGCTCCCGCGCCGTGCACGAGGTCCTGGCGCCCGAGTTCGACAGCGGCCTGCACGCCCTCTCGCTCCGGCTGCAGACGCCGGAGGAGGCGACGAAGGGCTAGGCCCTACTCCTCCGCCTGCCCGGCCCGCAGCACCACGGGGCTGTCCGGCGCGTAGGCGAGGCAGGAGCCGACCGGGACGGCGCGCTTCCGCGGCGGCGGGGTCCCGCCGGCCGCGACCAGGCGGGCGCGTTCCTCCGCCGCGCGGCGCCAGCGGACGGGGCCGATGGTCTGGAAGGCGACCGTCGCCATCTGCGCCAGCACCTCCCGCAAATGGGTGCAACCCTTCACGCCGCCGACCCTCTCCTGCACCGCGCGGTTGAAGCCGGGGCCGATGGTCAGCCCCTCCAGAAGCGCGAAGTTGGGGGCGGCCTGGGGGCAGATCGTGTAGGGCGTGAAGTCCGACACCGCCTCGCAGCCGCGGATCACCATCGCCTCGTCGACCGTCAGGCGCAGCCACATCCCGTGCAGCGCCTCCCCGGGCTCGATCCGGCCGCGGTCCTGGTTCTCGAAGGGGTAGGTCTTCGTGTCCACCAGGTGCGCCTCGATGTCGAACAGGCCGTCGTCGCGCTGGTAGCCCCGCATGTCGATCTCGCGACGGTGCAGGGGCTGGCGGCTGGCGGGCGGCGAGAGGGGCATGGCGGGCGTGCTCGATGTGCGGTTTGGCCCGGGGCTATGGCACGGACCGGCGGGGCCGGTCACGCATCGCAGCCGGCCTCGCGCAGCAGCGCCTCCACCACGCCCTGCGGAACCTCCGAGGAGGTGAAGGCATCGCCCGGCCCGCGCAGCAGCACGAAGCGCATCGCCCCGTCCCGCACCTTCTTGTCCTTGGCCATGCGCGCCAGCAGCCGCCCGGCGGAGAAGCGCCGCCCGAGCATGGCCGAGAGGTCCGTCACCTCGGCCGGCAGCCCGCAGGCGCGCAGATGCGCGACCACCCGCCCCGGGAGGGCCGGGTCGCAATGGCCAAGCCGCGCCGAGAGCGCCGCCGCCAGCCCGAGCCCGACCGCCACCGCCTCCCCGTGCAGCAGGGCGCCGCCATAGCCGCACTCGGCCTCGAAGGCGTGGCCGAAGGTGTGGCCGAGGTTGAGCAGCGCACGGCCGCCCTCCGCGCTCTCCTCCCGCTCGTCCTCCGCCACCACGGCGGATTTCAGCCGGCAGGATTCGAGCACGGCGTGGCGCAGCGCCGCGGCGTCGCCGGCCACGGCCCGCGCGCCCTCCGCCTCGCACCAGGACCAGAGCGCGCCATGCAGCAGCCCGTGCTTCGCCACCTCGGCGTAGCCCGCGCGCCTCTCCCGCGGCGGCAGGGTGGCGAGCACGCCGCTGTCGGCCAGCACGATCCGGGGCTGGTGGAAGGCGCCGACGAGGTTCTTGCCGACCGGCAGGTTGATGCCCGTCTTGCCGCCGACCGAGCTGTCCACCTGCGCCAGCAGCGTGGTCGGCACCTGCACGAAGGGCACCCCGCGCAGCGCGACCGCCGCCGCGAAGCCCGCCAGGTCGCCGACGACGCCGCCGCCGAGCGCGACGACCGCCGCGCGCCGGTCGAGGCCCGCGCCGAGCAGTTCCTCCAGCACCCGCGCGAGGGAGAGCATGTCCTTCGACGCCTCGCCGGGCGGGACCACGACCTCCGCGGCCACGGTGAAGGCGGCCTCGGCCAGCCCCTCCCGCAGCGCGGGCAGGTGGAGCGCCGCGACATGCGCATCCGTCACCACCGCCACGCGCCGGGCCGGCAGCACGGAGGCCAGGTGCGCGCCGGCGCGGCGCAGCAGCCCCTCCCCCACCAGGATGTCGTAGCCGCGCTCCCCGAGGCCGACGGCCAGGCGGGCGGGCGGGCGGTGGGCCACCACGGCGTCGGCCACGCGGCGCGTCGTGATGTCGGGGACCTCGTCGCTGCAATCCACGATGATGTCGGCCTCGGCGAAGACGGGGTGGCGGAGGGCGGCGAGGCGCTCCAGCACCTCCCGCGGGTCGGCGTTCACGAACATCGGCCGGTGCTCGCGCCCCGCCACCCGGCGCGTGAGCACCGGCAGCGGGCAGCGGAGCCAGACGGAGAGCGCGCCGGAGCGGCGGATGGCGGCACGGGTGGAGGGATCCATGAAGGCTCCGCCGCCCGTCGCCAGCACGATGGGCGGGCCGCCGAGCAGGCGCGCGATCACCCGCCGCTCGCCGTCGCGGAAGCCCTGCTCCCCGTAGCGGGCGAAGATCTCGGCGATGGACAGGCCCGCCGCCGCCTCGATCTCCGTGTCCGCGTCCACGAAGGGCCGGCCGAGCCGCGCGGCCAGGCGCCGCCCGATGGAGGACTTGCCCGCGCCCGGCATGCCCACCAGCACGATGGGCTGGTCCGACGCCGGAAGAGCCGCCGGCGGCGTGGCGACGGGCGTGGCGGGCGCCGCGAGGTCGGGCAGAGCGAGGTTGCGTGACACGGTGGCGAAGGTTAGCACAGCCCTGCCCGCGCGAGGATCCGCCCTGCCTATGTTCCGCCGCCCCGTCCTGCTCGTCGTCCTGGCCCTGTTCGCCGTGCTCGTCGTCGGGCTGCTGGCCATCGGTGCCTTCCCGCCCGCCGTCGCGCCGCAGCCGGTCGAGCGGTCCATCCCGGCGGACCGTCTCGGCACCACGCCGCGCTAGCGCGCCGCGCAGCGGAGCCCGGCCCTGGACCGCCACGCCGAAGCCTTCCTGGAGATGCTGGCCGCCGAGCGTGGCGCCGCGCGCAACACGCTGGCCGCCTACCAGGCCGACCTCTCGGACTTCTACGCCTTCGCCGCCCGCACCGGCGTCCCGGCGCGTGAGGCCGCGCCCGACACGCTGCGCGCCTACCTGGCCGGCCTCGCCTCGGCCGGCCTCGCGGCCCGGACCGCGGCGCGGCGGCTCTCGGCGCTGCGGCAGTTCTTCCGCTTCCTGGTGCGCGAGGGGCTGCGCCCCGACGACCCGACCGAGTTGCTGGAGGGCCCCCGCCTGCCGCAGAGCCTGCCGAAAGCGCTCTCCGAGGCGGAGGTGGAGGCGCTGATCGCGGGCGCCGAGGCGCTCGGCGGCCGGCGCGGGCGGCTGGCAGTGGCGGTGGTCGAGCTGCTCTACAGCAGCGGGCTGCGCGTGTCGGAGCTGG
>DASQNQ010000026.1:0-38804 GCA_035644895.1 Acetobacteraceae bacterium
CCGGCACCGCCAGGCCATGCGCGATGAACAGCCCGACCGGCGGCCACGCGATGCCCTGCTGCTCGGCGATCCGGCGCGAGACGCCAGCGGGCAGCGGGTAGGAGTTGGCGATCCAGACCGCGCCGATGACGGCGGCGCAGGCGAGCCCCGCGATCGTCGCCTCGGCCCAGGCCGGCCGCACCGGGAAGCCGAACCCCATGCGCCGCCGCCGCGCGAATCCGATCGCGGCGAGGATCGCCACGCACGCGACGGCGCCCAGGATCCAGGACGCCGTCTCCCCGATCGCGCCCTGGATGCCGCCGCCCAGCATGCGGAAGCGGCCATCCATCGGCGCGACGGTCTGCCCCTGTGTGACCCACCAGGCCGATCCCCGCCAGATCAGCAGCCCGCCCAGCGTGACGATGAAGGAGGGAATGGCGAGGTAGGCCACCAGCGCCCCCTGCGCGAGCCCGATGGCGCCGCCGACCAGCACCGCCGCCGTGACCGCGATGAGCCAGGTGGCCGGGTGCTCCAGCCCGAGCAATTCGGGCAGCAGCCGCGCCTGCAGCACGCCCACCAGCATGCCGGTGACGCCGAGGATGGCGCCGACCGACAGGTCGATGTTGCGCGTGACGATGACCAGCACCATGCCGCAGGCCATCACCGCGATCGAGGCGGTCTGGACCGACAGGTTCCAGAGGTTCCTTGGCGTGAGGAACGCCCCGCCCGATAGCAGGTCGAAGCCCACCCAGATGACCGCGAGCGCGCCGAGCATGCCGAGCAGGCGCGGATCCACCTCCAGCGCGCGGAGCACCGATCCGCGGGCCGCCGGCCTCTCCGCGACCTGCCCGGCCGCGCTCACGTGCAGGCGGGGGTGCGGCCGGCCTGCACGCCCTGGCAGACCGCGGCGCGCGGCGCCCAGCCGGCGTCGATCACCGTGCCGAGGTTCTCGCGGTTGATGGCGACGGGGCGCAGGAACAGCGCCGTCATGTTGGCGCGCGACGGGCCCTGGTTCCACTGCGTGGCGCCCGGCACCTCGGACAGGCGCGCGCCACCCGCCAGGCGCAGCGCGATCTCCGCGGCGTTCCGGCCGAGTTCCCGTGCGTCCTTCCAGACCGTCATGGTCTGCGTGCCCTGCGCGATGCGGTTCAGCGCCGCGCGGTCCGCATCCTGGCCCGAGACGGGCACCTGGCCCGCGAGCCCCTGCGCCGCGAGCGCCGCGATGGCACCCCCCGCCGTGCCGTCATTGGCCGCGATCACGGCATCAACGCGGTTGCCGTTGCGCGTCAGGATCTGCTCCATGTTGCGCTGCGCGTTGGCGGGCAGCCAGCCATCGGTGAAGGCCTCGCCCACGTTGCGGATGCGGCCTGCCTGGATGGCGGGCTGCAGCACCTCCATGCTGCCCTGGAACAGGAAGTTGGCGTTCGGGTCGGCGGAGGAGCCCTTGATGAAGGCGTAGTTGCCCTCGGGCTTCGCGGCCTGGACCGCGCGCGCCATCAGGCGCCCGACCTCGACGTTGTCGAAGGTGAGATAGAACGCCTGCGGGATCTCGATCAGGCGGTCGTAGCCCACGACGGCCACGCCCTCGTTCACCGCGCGTTCCACCGCGGGGCGGATGGCCTGGGCATCCTGCGCCAGCACGATCAGCGCGCGCACGCCGCGCGCGAGCAGGCTTTCGATGTCGGTGAGCTGCTTCGCCGGGGAGGACTGCGCGTCGGCCGAGAGATAGGTGGCGCCGCCCGCGCGCAGCGCGGCCTGGATCGCCGCCTCGTCGGTCTTCCAGCGCTCCTCCTGGAAGTTGGACCAGGACACGCCGACGGACATGCCGCGCTGCGCGCGCACCAGGCCCGGGACTGCAAGCGTGGCCGCACCGAACCCGGCGGCCAGGACGTGACGACGGCGCATTCGGCGCTCCCCTCCCTTGTGCTTGGCACCGAGTGAAGTGCGACCGCCCCAGGTGCCGTCAAGCATCCGCGCCGGCCGCGCGGTCAACATCGCGTGGCGGGCTCAGCGGCGGAGGCGCCGGATCAGCGCCGCCAGCAGCATCAGGAACAGGCCGAGCGCGACCAGGCCATGCGTCCACGGGTCCGCGCGCACGGCCGCGAACGCCGCGGCCGGCACCCACAGGATCGCGTCCCAGCCGAAGACCTGCGCCGCGAGGCCGAGCGCCACCAGCACGGCCCCGATGGTCCAGAGCAACCTTGCGGGCATCCATCCCCCTCCCGGAACGGAGGGGGAGACGCGGCGGGCGCCGGAAGGTTGCGTCAGTCCAGCCGCGCGCCCGAGACCTGCACCACCCCACGCCACATCGGCCGCTCGCGCGCCGCGCGCTCGGCCACTGCATCCCGCGTGCTGCCCACCGCGCGCGCGCCGGCGCGCAGGAAGCGCTCCTGCATCGAGGGCTCGGCCGCGATCTCGCGCATCAGCGTGCTGGCGCGGTTCACGATCTCGGCCGGGACGCCGGCGGGGAAGGCCATGGCGCACCAGGAGGTCACGACGAAGTCGGGCACGCCGGCCTCGGCCATGGTCGGCACGTCGGGCAGCGTGGGCCAGCGCTCGGCCGACGTCACCGCGAGCGCACGCATCCGCCCTTCCTGGATCACCGGCACGTAGGAGGCGAGGTTGTCGAGGGCGAAGTTCACGTCGCCCGACAGCATCGCCGGGATGGTCTGCGCCGCCCCGCGGAAGGGCACGTGGACACCCTCGATGTTCAGACGCGAGGTGAGCAGCGCGCCCGAGAGGTGGGGCGTGGTGCCGACACCGGGCGAGCCATAGGCGACGCCGCCGCGGCGCGCCCGCGCCCAGGCGATGAACTCCTGCAGGGTGGTCGCCGGCACGTGCTGCGCCGGCACGGCGAGGACGTTCGGCAACTCCCAGTGCATGGAGATGGGCTGGAAGTCGCGCTCCGGGTCGAAGGGCAGGCGGCTGTAGAGGTACTGGTTGATGGACCAGGCGCCCACCGTGAGCGAGCCCAGGGTGTAGCCGTCGGGCGCCGCCTTCGCGAGGGCGTCCGCCCCGATGTTGCCGCCCGCGCCCGGCCGGTTCTCGACCACGAAGGTCTGGCCGAGCCGCGTCTGCATCTGCTCGGCCAGCAGCCGCGCCAGCACGTCGGTCGAGCCGCCCGGCGGCCAGGGCACGATCACGCGGACCGGGCGGTTGGGCCAGGCGGACCCTTGGGCAAGCGCCGGAAGCGCGAGCGAGGCGAGGGTCGCGCTGAGCACGGCGCGGCGGCTGGCGGTCATGGGGTTTCCTCCGTTGCGGTTGGACGGAGGATAGGCGGGGCGCGCGGGGTCGGGGAAGGCCGCCTCAGGGCCACCGCGCCTCGGGCGGCAGGGACATCAGGATCGCCTCCACGTTGCCGCCCGTGCGCAGCCCGAACAGCGTGCCGCGGTCGTAGAGCAGGTTGAACTCCACGTAGCGGCCGCGGCGGACCAGCTGGTGCTCCCGCTCTGCCTCCGTCCATGGCTCGTGCATCCGGCGGCGGATGATGGCGGGGTAGGCGTCGAGGAAGGCGAGGCCCACGTCGCGGGTAAAGGCGAAGTCGGCCTCCGCCCCCCTGCCCGGGGTGCGGTCGCCGAGCCAGTCGTAGAAGATGCCGCCGAGGCCCCGGGTCTCGCCCCGGTTCGGCAGGAAGAAGTACTCGTCGCACCAGGCCTTGAAGCGCGGGTAGTAGGCCGGGTCGTGGCGGTCGCAGGCGGCCTTGAAGGCGGCATGGAAGCTGGCAGCGTCCTCGAGGCTGTGGGGGGCCGAGAGGTCCATCGGCGTGATGTCGCCGCCGCCGCCGAACCAGGCGCGGCTGGTCGAGATGAAGCGCGTGTTCATGTGCGCGGCCGGCACGCGGGGCGAGCGCATGTGGGCCACGAGCGAGACGCCGGTGGCGAGGAAGCGCGGGTCCTCCTCGGCGCCGGGGATCTGCTTGCGGAACTCGGGCGAGAACTCCCCGAAGACGGTGGAGACGTTGACGCCCACCTTCTCGAACACCCGGCCGCGCATCACGGCCATGGTGCCGCCGCCGCCGCCCTCCCGCTGCCAGGGCGTCCGGTCGAACCGGCCGGGGGGGAGGTGGGCGTGGGGGCCGGAGGAGAGCTCGTCCTCGATCGCCTCGAAGGCGGCGCAGATGCGGTCGCGCAGCTCCTCGAACCAGGCGCGGGCCGGGGAGGCGAGCGGGTGGGTGGAGGGATCGGTCCCGGCCGGGGAGGGATGCGGAGCAGTCATCGCAACAGTTCCTTACGGTGGCCGGTGGATGGACACCACCCCAACCCTCCCCTTATATGCGCCACCGCGCCAGTGGGGGCAGCGCGCGCAGATGCGCGCCCGCAAGACGCGCATTCAATCTGACGGCGGCCGGTGCAGGCGCGGCGCGGCCGGAGAAGGAACGACGAGGCATGGCCGACAACATGGCAGCCGCCCCGATGGCGGATGCGGGGACGGGCGGGACCCGCCGCGACTTCCTGAAGCTGACGACCGGCGCCTTCGCGGTTGTGGGCGTGGGCGTGGTCGCCTGGCCCTTCGTCCACTCCATGAACCCCTCGCGGGACGTGCTCGCGCTGGCCAGCACCGAGGTGGACCTCACCCCCATCGCGGCCGGCCAGGCCGTGACGGTCATGTGGCGGGGCAAGCCGGTGTTCGTCCGGCACCGCACGCCGGAAGAGATCCAGCTCGCCCGGTCGGTGCCGCTCTCGGAGCTGAAGGACCCGGCCCCGGACCAGAGCCGCGTGAAGCGGGACCAGTGGCTGGTCGTTCTGGGCGTGTGCACCCATCTCGGTTGTGTGCCGCTGGGGCAGAAGCCGACCGACGCCCGCGGCAACTTCAATGGCTGGTTCTGCCCCTGCCATGGCAGCCACTACGACACTTCGGGGCGCATCCGGCTCGGCCCCGCGCCGACCAACCTTGCGGTTCCCGAATACAACTTCACATCCGACACGCAGATCCGCATCGGCTGAGGGTAAGGGGCGCGGCGGCGCCGCGCCCGCCCCAAGGCACGACAACCACGTCAGACAACCCCGAGGAGCCTGGTCGTCATGGCCTCCGGCCTTCATGACAGCGAGTTCAAGAACCCGGTGATCCGGTGGGTGGACAGCCGCCTGCCGGTGTTCACCATGATGCAGAAGGAGTACGGGACCTTCCCGACTCCGCGCAACTTCAACTACTTCTGGAATTTCGGCGCCCTCGCCATGGTGACGCTCGCGATCATGATCGCGACCGGCATCTTCCTGTCGATGAACTACACGCCCCACACGGCCTACGCCTTCGACAGCGTCGAGCGCATCATGCGCGACGTGAACTACGGCTGGCTGCTGCGCTACGTCCACATGAACGGCGCCAGCATGTTCTTCATCGTGGTCTACATCCACATCTGGCGCGGACTGTACTACGGGTCCTACAAGGCCCCGCGCGAGCTGCTGTGGATGCTCGGCGTCGTCATCTTCATCCTGATGATGGCCACCGCCTTCATGGGCTACGTGCTGCCCTGGGGCCAGATGTCCTTCTGGGGCGCGACCGTCATCACCAACCTGTTCTCCGCCGTCCCGATCGTCGGCGACAGCATCGTGACGTGGCTCTGGGGCGGCTTCAGCGTGGACAACCCGACGCTCAACCGCTTCTTCTCGCTGCACTACCTGCTGCCCTTCGTGATCGCGGGCGTGGTGTTCCTGCACATCGCGGCACTGCACATCACGGGGTCGAACAACCCGCTCGGCATCGACCCGAAGGGGCCGCAGGACACGATCCCCTTCCACCCGTACTACACGGTGAAGGACAGCGTCGGCCTGATCGTCTACTTCATCGTCTTCGCGGGCCTCGTCTTCTTCGTGCCCAACATGCTGGGCCACCCGGACAACTACATCCAGGCGAACCCGCTGGTGACGCCCGCGCACATCGTGCCGGAGTGGTACTTCCTGCCCTTCTACGCCATCCTCCGCGCGGTCCCGGACAAGCTCGGCGGCGTGGTGCTGATGTTCGGCGCGATCGCCATCCTGTTCGTGCTGCCCTGGCTCGACACCTCCCCGGTGCGGTCCATGCGCTTCCGGCCGATCACGCGCATCTTCCTGCTGCTGTGGATGGTGAACTTCTTCGTCCTGACCTGGGTGGGCGCGCAGCCGGCCGAAGGCATCTACGTGCTGATCGCGCAGTTCGCGACGGCGTACTACTTCGCCTACTTCCTGGTGGTCCTGCCCCTTGCCGGCCGAGTCGAACGGCCGCTGCCGCTGCCCGAGAGCATCGCCCGGCCCGTCCTGCGCGGCGGCGGCATGATGCCCGTGGGCGCCGCGGCGAAGCCGATGGAGAAGGCCTGATGCGTGGCTTGCGTAACCTGGCCGGTGCCCTCGTCCTGGGCGCCGCCACCCTGATGGGCGCCGCCCCGGCCCGCGCGGCCGGGGAGGCGATCGCCCTGCCGCCCGTGAACTTCTCCTTCGAGGGCGTCTTCGGCGCCTTCGACCGGGCGTCGCAGCAGCGCGGCTTCCAGGTGTACAAGGAGGTCTGTTCCGCCTGCCACGGCATGCGGCTGCTCTCCTACCGCAACCTGCTGGAGATCGGGCTGCCCGAGGCGCAGGTCCGCGCCATCGCCGCCGAGTTCCAGGTCGTGGACGGCCCGAACGACCAGGGCGAGATGTTCGAGCGGCCGGCCCGCCTGTCCGACCGCTTCCGCCGCCCCTTCGCGAACGAGCAGGCGGCGCGCGCGGCGAACAACGGCGCCTACCCGCTCGACCTCTCGGTCATCGCCAAGGCGCGCGAGGGCGGCGCGGACTACATCTACGCGCTGCTGACCGGCTACACGGAGCCGCCCGAGGGCTTCCAGCTCATGGAGGGGATGCACTACAACAAGTACTTCCCCGGCCACCAGATCGCGATGCCCTCCGTGCTGAACGACGGGCAGGTCGAGTTCGCGGACGGCACGGAGGCCAGCGTCAGCCAGATGGCCCGCGACATCGCGACCTTCCTCGCCTGGGCGGCGGAGCCCGAGCTCGAGGCGCGGAAGGCGATGGGCGTGCGCATCATCCTGTTCCTGACCGTGCTCGGCGGTCTGACCTACGCCGTGAAGCGCAAGATCTGGGCGGACGTGAAGGGGCACTGACCCGCCTGCCCCGGCGCGACGCTGCCAAGGGCCGCCTCCCAGGGGCGGCCCTTTCGATTCAGGCGTTCCGCAGCCGCACGGCGAGGGCCGCGACCATCGCGCCCGCCACCTCATCCTGGGCGGACAGGCTGTCCGAAGCCCGGGACTGGTAGCTCTCGGCCCAGATGGGGGAGACGGAAGGCGCCTCGAGCAGCCGGGCATTCACCCGGAACCTGTCTCCCACCTCCCGCACGCTGCCCTCGATCAGGTAGCGCGCGCCGAGCGCCCGGGTGACCTGCCCCAGGTCGGCCGCCTGCGCCACGGCCTGGGAGAGGCTGCGCGAGAGCACCTGCAACCCGGGCAGCCGCGCGAGGCCATTGATCAGCTCCTCGGCCAATCCATCGGCGAAGGCGCGCCCCGCCTCCCCCGGCCCGAGGGTCGCGAAGGGCAGGATGGCCACCGCCGCGGCTTCCGGGGCCGCCGGCGCGGGAACGTCGAGCAGGTAGCCCCGGCGCGGCACCGTTCGCAGGATCGTCCCGTTCGGGTCCCCGATGGCGCGCCGGATGTCGAGCACGCACTGCGTCAGGCTGTCATCCGTGACGTGCACGTCCCCCCAGACGGTGTCGAGCAGCCTCTCCCGCGGCACGACCCGTCCTGCCAGCTCCGTCAGGACCCGCAGGACCTCGAAGGACTTGCGCCGGAGCATCACGGGCGCGCCCGTCTCGTTCAACAGGAGCCCCCGCCCGAGGTCGAGCCGCGCGCGCCCGAGCCGCAGATAGCCGATGGGGGTCGAGGCATCCATGCCAGGCACGCCGGTCGGGCGCTGCGCGTCAAGGCCAAGCGGGGCCATGGCGAACCTCCTCTCCTCCGGCGCCGTCCTGTGGCCATCGCTGGGGTCGGAAGGGGGTCATCGTCTGCTGCTCTCCTTGTCCGATGGAGTGTTCAGGCAACCACCGTGCCGTCCGTCCCCTGAAGCCCTCGCTGCCCAAGCCGCCCAAACCGCGAGCCGTGCGTTTCGCCACGCATGCCGCGGCGGTCCACCGGCCGGCCCAAGGGGAAACATGCTCGAACGGGCGGCACGCCCGGGCATCATCTATTTGCATGAGGCCGCGCTCCGTTCCGCTTCCGTGCCGGATGCGTGGTCCATCCTTGGACGAGCCGGACGCCTCCGGGGCGCAGCACCGAAGGCTGGGCCGGCCTAGCGGCGCGCCGACAGGACGCTGCGGCAGTCCCGTTCGAGCGCATCGGCCCCGGCGCCGAGGGCCAGCACCGGCAGGGGCGTCGGCATGGCCGACCCGCCCCAGGCGAGCGCCTCGCAGAACGGCGCGGCGAGCGGTCCCAGCCCGGACATGCCGCCGGTGCGGAACACCGGCGCGCCTGAGCCGAGCCCGACCTGCGCGAGCACGATGCCTGCGAGGGCTGCATCATTGCCGAGCGCCGCGCGCGCTGCGGCATCCCCAAGCCCCACCAGCACGACGGGTCCCGAAACCGCCTGCTCCTCGAGCGCGAGCAGCGCCCCTGGCAGGCTGGGGTACGGCACCTCCATCACGGCTTCCTGCGCCGCGAGCAGCGAGGCCATGAGGCTGTTGCGCAGCGCCGGCGGGTCGGCCGGGTCGAACAGCAGCACCACCGTCGCCTCGCCCGGCCGCCAACCGGCCGGCAGGCTCAGCGTCGCGCCGACGGGCGCGGGGCCCGGCAGCACGACCGGGACGTATCGCGTGTACTCGCCCGCCGCGGCGGGCGGACCCGCGAATGGCAGGCCGAGGAGGAGGGCGCCGAGCAGCGCTCGGGCAGGCGCACGGGCTGGCATCTTGTCGGCCTTTGTTCCTGGACAGCCGCGCCTTGCGGGCGGCAACCCAAGCGGAGCAGGGCGGATGGCATACCGTCCCGAAAGAACGCCGAAATCACGCCGAAAGCGTCTGATCTTCAAGCGATTGCAACGAAGCTGTAGAAGCGTGCCGCACCCCGAAGCCCCGAGGACCCTTCGACCATGACCGACCAGATCCGCCCCGTCATCGGCCTCATCGGCGGATCCGGCCTCTATGACGTGCCGGGGCTCGAGGACCGGGAGTGGCGCCGGGTCACGACCCCCTGGGGCGACCCGTCGGACGAGATCCTGTTCGGGCGGATCGGGGAGGTGCCGGTGCGCTTCCTGCCCCGGCACGGCCGTGGCCACCCGACGCCGCCCTCCGCGCTGAACTACCGGGCGAACATCGACGCCATGAAGCGCGCGGGCTGCACGGAGATCCTGTCGCTGTCCGCCGTCGGCTCGCTGCGCGAGGACCTGCCGCCGGGCCACTTCGTCATCGTGGACCAGTTCATCGACCGCACCTTCGCGCGCGAGAAGTCCTTCTTCGGCTGTGGCTGCGTCGCGCATGTCTCCGTGGCCCACCCGGTCTGCGCGCGGCTCGGCGATGCGCTGGAGGGCTCGGCCCGGAAGCTCGGCCTGCCCGTCACGCGCGGCGGCACCTACCTGGTCATGGAGGGGCCGCAGTTCTCGACCAAGGCCGAGAGCGAGCTCTACCGCCAGTGGGGCTGCAGCGTGATCGGCATGACGAACATGCCGGAGGCGAAGCTCGCGCGGGAGGCGGAGCTCTGCTACGCGACGGTCGCGATGGTGACGGACTTCGACTGCTGGCACCCGGACCACGACCACGTGACGGTGGACCAGGTGGTGAAGGTGCTGTTCTCGAACGCAGACAAAGCGCGCGCGCTGGTCGCCGACGTGGTGCCCGCGCTCGGTGCGCGCCGCGGGCCGTGCCCCGCCGGCTGCGACCGCGCGCTCGACCACGCGCTGATCACGGCGCCCGAGCGGCGCGACCCGGCGCTGCTCGCGAAGCTCGACGCGGTCGCGGGCCGGGTGCTGGCCTAGGCGGAAAGCTCCACGGAGAGGAACTGCAGCGTTCGGGACCGCGCGAGCTCGGCATCCGCCTGCACGTAGCTCGCACGCTCCTCGCAGCCGAAGCCGTGGCCGGCGCCCGGGTAGACGAACACCTCCGCATCCGGCTGCGCGGCACGTATGGCCTCCACGTCCGAGAGCGGGATGGAGGCGTCGGTCTCCCCGAAGTGGAGCTGCACGGGGCAGTGCGGCGCCTCGTCCTTCGCCGCGGCGATGCCGCCGCCATACCAGCCGACTGCGGCCGAGAAGCGGCGCGTGCGGGTCGCGCCCCACCACGCCACGGTGCCGCCCCAGCAGTAGCCGACGATCCCGAGCTTGGCGCACATGCCGAGCGCGTCAGCCGCGGCCTCGATGTCGGCCAGCGTCGCCTCGGCTGCGATGCGCCCGCGCAGCTCGCGCCCGCGCGCCACGTCCTCCGGGCCGTAGCCAAGCTCCACACCCCGCTCCGTCCGGTCGAACAGGGCCGGGCAGATGACGGCATAGCCGTCGGCCGCGAAGCGCTCGCACACGCCGCGCATGTGCCGGTTCACGCCGAAGATCTCCTGCACGACCACCAGCCCGCGCGGGGCGTCCTGCGGGCCCGTGCGCCAGGCAGCGAGGCGGTGCCCGTCGGCCGCCGTCAGCTCCGTCCACATCGCATTTGCTCCCCCTGTTGCGGAGCGCTAGCTTCGCCGCATGGCCGAGATCGTCAACCTGCGCCAGGCGCGCAAGCAGCGGGCCCGCCGAGAGGCCGAGGACGCCGCCAGCGCGAACCGCGCGAAGCATGGCCGCACCCGGGCGGAGCGGGAAGCGGAGGCGCGGCGCGAGGCGGAGCGGCGCAGGCTGCTCGACGGCGCGCGGCTCGGCAAGCCGGAGGGGTAGCCCAAGGGGGTGGTCCTTCAGCGCGGCGGCACGGGCCCGGTGCGCTCGGCCTCGGCGATCAGCGCCACCGCGTCCTCCGGCAGCAGGTGGCGGGCGCGCACCAGCCGGAAGGCGGCTGCCAGCACGGCCTCCATGTAGGCATCCGGCGTCGGGTAGCGCTCCTCGACCGAGGGGCGCGGGTCGCCGGCCGCCTCGCGCTCCGCGCGCGTCTGCGCGAAGGGCACGAAGGATCCCATCAGGCTGCACAGCCCCCCGCCGAAGCGCCCGGACGGGTAGAGGTTCCAGCCCGTGTAGGTGCCGAGCGGGACGGCGAGCTGGAGGGAGCGGATGCCGGCGATGTCGTTCCCGTCCCCATCCACCTGCGGCACCAGCACCGGGTACTCCGGCTGGCCGATGCCCGGCGGCTCCCGGTTCGCGATGCCCGAGAGGTTCGCGGCGTCGAAGGAGGGCCCGTGGTCCAGCAGGTGCAGCGGGTTGGCGATGCCCGTGTAGCGCAGCGGCGGCCGCGCCACGCCGAAGTAGCGGTTGGCCGGGATGGGGGGGAAGCGCACCTCCGGCGGGCGCACCAGCGTGCCGTCGGCGATGCGCGGCACGGCGGAGGGCGGCGGCTCCCGCCCCTCCGTCACCCAGTCCATCAGCGCGACGAGCAGCGCGCGCATGGCATGCAGCTGCGGGTTCGGGTTGGGCAACTGCGTGCAACCGATCACGGCCGGGTCGGTGGGCAGGCGCCCCGCCCAGGCGCCGTGCTGCGTGCCGGCAAGCAGGTACTGCCGCACCCACTCGGGCTCCGGCAGGTCGGCGCGGCCGAGCGGGTCTGTCAGCGCCAGGCTCTGCCGCCCCTCCCACATCTCGAGCGCGCTCGCGGCATGGATGAGCCTTGGGCAGGTGCCGCTTTCGGTGCAGCGGTCCATGATGCCCTGGGTCCGCTCGGTGACGGGGTCCGTGACGCGGCTGTAGGCCCAGGGAAAGTCGTAGGCGGGGTAGAGGTTGTCCACCTGGTGGCCCCAGGCGCGCCCCGGCTGGCCGAAGCGGGTGTTCAGCGGCAGCCGCCCCGCGGCGACGTGCGCGATCGCGCCGTCGAAAACCCGGCGGCCGGTCAGCCCCTCGTTGAAGCCGAGATGGAGGAAGGTGCGCAGCATGCGCCCGGACTGGGACGTGCCGTGCACCACCGTCGTCCAGCCGCCCGGCCGCGGCAGGGGATGCGCCGCCCCCGTCCCGCGCTTGAGGTAGGCGCCCAGGTCGCGCATCGCCGCGAAGCCGAGGCCGAGCACCAGCGGGTCCCGCGCCCGGTAGACCAGCTCGTAGAGTTGGCCCGGCTCGAAGCCGCCCGGCATGCAGATCTCGGTGGCGGAGGCGCGCAGCGGCCTCCCCTCGTGGCAGGCACCGAAGGACCAGGCCTCGGGCGCGATGGGGCGGCGCGGCGCCTGCTGGTGGGCGCGCACCGTCAGGATGGGGCGGAAGCCCTCCGGCCCCGGCGCGTCGCTGCCCTGGGTGGCGGACGGGTAGGCGCGGTGCGTGGGTCCGGCGAGGCCGCCCTGCGCCAGCCCGACGGTGGTGGTGGCCGTGGGCACCACGAACTCCGCCCGCACCGTGCCGGTGATGGAGGCGCCATCCGGCGCCTGGGCCACCGGCACGCGCAGGCGCAGCCGCCCCTCGCCCGGCAGCAGGTCGCCCTGCCAGCCGAAGGCCACGAGCACGAGGCCGCGCCGCATGAGGAACCCGTCGCCCGGATCCACCCCCGCATTCCCACCCGGCGCGCCGTTGTAGGTCGAGAGCAGGCGCCGGTTGCCGCGGTTGACGATGTCGAAGAGGAGGACCCCTGCTGCCTTCGCAGGATCGGCGGGGCGGAAGATCTCGACCTCCGTCTCGTACTCCACCCGGCCGCGCGCGTTGCGCGGGGCAAGGGCGATGTCCTGGATGAGGACGTTGCGCGGGTGGGCCGGGTCGACCTCGCCATAGGCGCGGGCGACGACGCGCTGGTAGGGGCCGGCATCGCCGAAGGCCCGGCCACCGAAGGCGGGTTCCACGCGCAGCACCTCGAAGCCGGTGATGCGCGCCGAAGCTGGCAGGGGAGCCAGCAGGAGCGCGAGCAGGCCGGCCAGGAGGAGGAGGGGGGCGGTCAGGCGGGGCATGGGCTGGGGACAACCTGCCCCGCAGGACACAGGCTCTGCAACCAGGGATGCCGCGGGACAGGGGGCAGGCGCCCCCTGCCGAGGCGTGGCTCAGCCGCCCTCGTAGCGGAACTCGGGCATCGAGCGCACGCCCTCTCGCGTCGCACCCTGGAGCATCCAGCGGTCGCGGTCGTTGTTCCGCTGCAGCCGGTCGTAGGGCACCGCGACGAGCCGCGCGCCGATGCCGAGGAAGCCGCCGACCGACAGCACCGCCATGGGCTGGCCGCCGCCCTGCGGGATCAGGATGTCCTCGACCTCCCCGATGCTCTCGTTGTTCTCGTTGTAGACGGCCGAGCCGATGACGCGCGAGGCGCGGCGGGCATTGCGCGCCATGGCGTTGTCGGCCGCCATGCCCGCCCCGGCCGAGGCGCCCGTGGTCGCGGCGGCGCCGGATTGCGCGGCTGGGTTGTCGCCGCGCCCCTGTGCGCCCGTCCGCGCCTGCGAGCCGGTCTCTGCCTGAGCGAGCGTCGGACCGCGGCCGAGCGGGGTGGCGTCCGAACCCTGGCGCCGTCCGGGCTGACCCGGCTCGGGCTGCGGCGTGCTGCTGCCGCCCACGTTGCCGGAGCTCTGCCCGCCCGGCACGCCAGGCGCTGCGGCGGTGCCGCCGCTGCTCATGGTCGGCGTGCCGCCGGCGGCGCCGGATTGGTTGTTCGTCGTGCCCTGGCCGCGCATGCCCTGGCCGCCGCTGCCGCCCGTGGCGCTCGGCGCCGCGGAGCCGGCGGTGGACTGGCCGGAGCCCATTTCCCGCCCGACCGTCGCGGCGTCGCGCGCCGCCGGGTAGCCGCTCACCGCGCCCTGCTGGGGCGTGGTGGAGGTGGTGGACTGCTGCTGGCTGCTGCCGCCCGTGTTGGCCTGGCCGTGGGCGAGCAGCGGCGCGGCGCAGACGGCGATGGCCGTGGTCAGTTGCAGAAGGATCTTGTTGTCGAGCATCTGGCGTGCCTCCGTGGGGCCCGGCCGGGGCCGGGCCGTGTTCCGTCAGGCATGGGAACGCCCGCCCGGAGCGGGGGGTTGCCCCCCTTAGGCCCGCAGCCGCCAGCCCCGGCGCACGAGGCGGAGCGCGAGCCACCAGAGCAGCCCGTTCACCGCCAGCAGCGCGAGCAGGCCCGCCCAGGTCACCCCCTCCGCATGGCCCGTCAGGCCCGCGCGGAAGCCGTCGATCATCCAGAACAGCGGGTCCGCATGGGCGACCCATTGCAGCGGCTCCGGCAGGCGCTCCACCGCGTAGAAGGTGCCGGAGAGGAACGCCAGGGGCGTGATCACGAAGTTGGTCACCGTCGCCATCTGGTCGAATTTCTGGGCCCACAGCCCGCCCAGCACGCCGAGCAGCGCGAGAAGCAGCGACCCCAGCACCGCGAAGGCCAGCGCCGTGAGGGGCGAGGGCACGGGGAAGCCCACCAGCGGCCACATCGCGGCCAGCACCACGGCGGCGACGGCCAGGCCCCGCACCACGCCGCCCGCCACCATGCCGGCCAGGAAGGCGGCCGGCGGCAGGGGCGCCATCAGCAGGTCCACGATGTTGCCCTGCACCTTCATGATCACGAGGGAGGAGGAGGTGTTGGCGAAGGCGTTCTGCGCGAGCGCCATCATCACCAGCCCCGCGCCGAGGAACTGGATGTAGGGGATGCCCCCGACCTCCTTCTTCGTCTCGCCGAGCGCGAGCGCGAAGACGGCCAGGAACAGCAGCGTGGTCACCACCGGCGCGCCGAGGGTCTGCGCCCAGACCTTCAGGAAGCGCCGGCACTCCCGCCCCGCCAGTGCCCGGAAGCCCTGGAGGGCCGAGGCGGTGCGCGAGGTGCCGGCGAGCGACGCGGCAGGCGGCGTGAGGGGGCGCGGGGGATGGGTCGTCATGGGGCCGCGGACCATGGCAGACTGCGCCGATGGCACAAGAGAGGCGCCGCCGCACCGGCCCCGTTCCCGCGGGACCGCCCCCCGATGCCGCGCGCCTGCGCGAGGCGGCGCTGGCCCACCTGGCCCGCTTCGCCGCGACCGAGGTCGGTCTGCGCCGCGTGCTGACCCGCCGCGTGGACCGCTGGGCCCGCCGCGCGGAGGCCGAGGGGCGGGAGGTCGCCGCCGAGGTCGCCGCCGGCCGCGCCGCCGCCGCCACGATTGCACGTGAGATGGTGGCCGCCGGCGCGGTGGACGACGCCGCCTTCGCAGAGAGCCGCGCCCGCCGCCTGGCCCGCACCGGCCGGTCCCGCCGCGCGACCCTGGCGCACCTGGCGGCCAAGGGCGTGGGCGCCGAGACGGCCGCCGCCGCCCTCCCCGAGGGCGGGGAGCTGGACGCCGCGCTCGCCTTCTGCCGCCGCCGCCGCATCGGCCCCTTCGCCCGAACGGAGGAGGGGCCGGAGGCACGGGCCAGGGCGCTCGGCGCGCTTGGCCGCGGGGGCTTCCCGCGGGAGGTGGCGGAGCGCGCGCTGCGGATGGACCCCGCCGAGGCCGAGGACCGGCTGATCGCGGTGCGGCAGGGATGACGGTCACCTTCACCCGCGCGGGCTTCGCGCGGGGCTTCCGCAAGGCGCTGCCGCTCTGGCTCGGCATGGCGCCGTTCGGGCTGCTGGTCGGGCTGCTGTCGGATGCGAAGGGCCTCTCCTTTGTCGAGGCCATGCTGATGACGACGCTGCTCTATGCCGGCGCGGCGCAACTGCTGGTGCTGGAGCTGTGGACCGACCCGGCGCCGGTGCTGGCCGCGACGGGGGCGGCGTTCCTGGTCAACCTGCGCATGGCGCCGATGGGGGCGGCGCTGGCGCCCTGGCTCGACCGGCTGCGGGGCTGGCGGCTTTGGGGGACGCTGGCGACGCTGGTGGACCACTCCTTCGCCCTGTCGGTCGCGGAGCAGCGCGCGGGCGGGCGGGATGCGGGGTTCCTGCTCGGCGTCGGCGTCTCGCTCTGGGTGGCGTGGGCGGCGGTGGTGGCGGCGGGCTATGCGCTGGGCAGCACGGTGCGGCTGCCGCCGGGCCACCCGCTGTTCTTCGCGGCGACGGCGGCGTTCCTGTCCATCCTCGTGCCGCTGTGGCGCGGGGCGCGGACGGACCTGGTGCCCTGGTTCGTCGCGGGGCTGGTGGCGCTGGCGGCGCACCGGGCGGGGCTGCCCATCCCGCTGCCGCTGCTGCTGGGCACGCTGGCGGGCGCGTCGCTGGGCGCTGTGCTGGAGCGGAGGCGCGCGCCATGAGCCTGCGCCCGGACGTGCTGCTGGCGATCCTCGGCATGGCGCTGGTGACCTATGCCGCGCGGGCGGGGGGCTACGCCGTGCTGCGCGCCCTGCGGCCGCCGCCCTTCGTGGAGGCGGTGCTGCGGCACCTGCCGGGGGCGCTGTTCATGGCCTACGTCACGCCGCCGCTGGTGGCGGGCGGGCCGGCGGCCTGGGCGGGGGCGGCCTGCGTCGTCGCGGTGCAGCTCCGGACGCGCAACTTCGGGCTGGCCATCGTGACGGGGGTGGCGGTGGTGTGGGGGTTACAGGCGATGGCGGAGTGACGGGCTGCCGCCGATGAGAACGGGACGTCCGTACCGGACGGGCCATGGCTGTCCCGGCGAACGCAAAGGATGCCCGGCCTGGGCGGCAAGCGACCGTCGCCCTGCCGAGGCGGCTGGACGCAGGCACCGCGGGGTTGTTGCAACCCCGCGAGCACCTGCTCCCATCCTGCGACGGTGCGCGGCTAGCCTTCGATCGTCACCGCGCGGAGCTGCTGTCCGTTGCGCCGGCGGCTCGGCTGCTGGATGTCCACCTCGTCGCGCCGGACCGTCTCCCGCACCGTCTCGACACGCTGCGTGCGTTCGGTCCGCACCACGACCTCCTCGCGAAGGCGGCGGCTCTTCTGCACGGTCGGGACCTCATCGGTCTCGACCACCTCGACCGTCACCTCCGTCAGGATCTCGCCCGTCACCTGGTCGGTCACCGGGCGCCGGCGCTCCACCACCACGCGCTCGGTCTGCAGCGTGACCTGCCGCTCGACGGGGGTTTCGACCACGTAGCGGCGGATGCGCGCCGTGCCGCGGTTCTCCGTGCGCTTGCCGACCTCGAGGACCTCCTCGCCGAGCGGGATGACCTCCTCCATGCCGGACACGCCGCGCGCCGTCGTGGAACCGGTCTGCTGCGTGCCCTGCATCGCCCGCAGCCATGGCCACATGAACATGCTGCCCATGGCCATCGCCTGGGCCTGCGCGCGTCCGGCTTCACCCATGGATGCGGCCGTGGTCTGGCGGGCGGCCTGCTCGACGGTCTTGGCTGCGGTCGTGACCGGCTTCAGCGCGGCGTCGGCGAGCTGGCGAGCCTCGGCGCGCACGCGCTGCTCGGCGGCGGCCTGCGCCCGCTCGGCCTTCGCGGCCTCCTGCTCCCGCAGCTCGGCCTGGCGGGCCAGGAACTCGGCCTGCTCGCGCTCCTGCCGGGCCTTTGCCCGGCGATCCTCGGCCTCATCCTGCCTGGCCTGCTCGGCCTCGGCGAGGCCCGCCTCCATCCTCTCCGTGACGCCCTGGACCTGCTCCTCGCTCAGCGCACGCTGCACGGCCGGCAGAAGCTCCTTCCTCTCGTCGCGGGCATGCTGGCGGAAGGCCTTCTGCACCTCGGAGAGGCGCGCCATGAACGCCGCGTCGTTCTTCGGCATGCCGTCGAGCTCCGCGAGGGCCGCGCGCAACTCCTTGTTGTCCCGGATCGCGTCGGCGACCAGCTCCTTCGTCTCGGGATTGCGCCGGAGGACGGGGAAGAGGTGCTGCTCCTCGAGGCTGCTGTGGAGCTCCAGTTCAGCCTTGAGCTCCGCGTAGAGCTTCTCCCGCGTCTTCACTGCGCCATCCGAGGTTTCGGACAGCCTGGCGAACAGCTCGTTGGCTTTGACGGGACCGGCTTGCATCAGGGTTCGGAGGTTCATGATACTGCTTTCGAAATAATGATGTTCGGCCAAGCATTCGCCAGATCGAGGGGTCGGCTTGACGGAAAGGGAGTGCTGCAACGCTGATGTTGCACTGCAGCATGACAACGTGGCCGCCACAACCGAGTTGCATTGCGGCGGGCTGGAATTTTCTACTTTCCAGATCGTGCCGGCTGAATCCGTTCCGACAGCAGCGGCAAAGCTGGCCGGCGGCGTCGTGAAGCTCCGAACCGCTACGGAAGCGGAGCCGGGTCGCTGGCCTGCCGGTCGGCCCAGGGCCGCTTTCGGGCCGAGTGTGGGCACCCGCGCCGGCCAACGCTTGACCCCAGCGCCTCGCCCTCAGCATATGTCCCCCATGTCCAGGGTGTCCCCTCCGCGGCGAATTACCGACCCGGCCTTCGCCTGAAGGCCGGGATCTCCTTCGCCCCACCCGCAACGCCGGCCGCCCGCAGCGGCGGGCCTGGCCCCAGACACGGCACCCGAGACGCACCCCGATGAACGACGCATCCCCCGCAACACCGGCCGCCGAGGCGGGCCGGGACTACCGCGGCACGGTCTTCCTGCCGCAGACCCCGTTCCCCATGCGCGGCGACCTGCCGAAGCGGGAACCCGGCTGGCTCGCCCGGTGGGAGCAGATGGACCTCTGGCGGCGCCTGCGCGCGCAGTCCCAGGGCCGGCCGAAGTTCGTCCTGCATGACGGCCCGCCCTACGCCAATGGCCCGCTCCACATCGGCACGGCGCTGAACAAGATCCTGAAGGACGTGGTCAACCGCGCCGCCCAGATGGCCGGGCACGACGCGGACTACGTCCCCGGCTGGGACTGCCACGGCCTGCCGATCGAGTGGAAGGTCGAGGAGGGCTACCGCGCCAAGGGCCGCGACAAGGATGCGGTCCCGGTGCTGGACTTCCGGGCGGAGTGCCGCGACTACGCCACCCACTGGCTCGGCATCCAGCGCGACGAGTTCGTGCGCCTCGGCGTCGCCGGCGACTGGCCCGGCCGCTACGCCACGATGGACTTCCGGTCGGAGGCGCTGATCGCCGCCGAGATTGGGAAATTCCTGATGAACGGCTCGCTCTACCGCGGCCTGCGCCCGGTGATGTGGAGCCCGGTCGAGAAGACGGCGCTGGCGGAAGCCGAGATCGAGTACCACGACCACGTCTCCCCCACCCTCTGGGCGCGCTTCCCCCTGCTGCGCGCGGGCGCGGCGGACCTGGCCGGCGCCTCGGTGGTGATCTGGACGACGACGCCCTGGACCATCCCGGGCAACCGCGCCGTCGCCTATGGCGCGGAGATCGACTACGCGCTGGTGCATGTGGAGGGCGTGGCGGAGGGGAGCCACCTGCGGGTGGGCGAGAGCCTGCTCGTCGCGCTGGCGCTGCTGCCGAACTTCGAGCGTGACGCGGGCCTCGGCGCGCACACGATCCGCCGCGTGCTGAAGGGCGCGGAACTGGCCGGGGCGGTCGCCGCCCACCCGCTGCGCGGCCGCGGCTACGAGTTCGACGTGCCCCTGCTGCCGGGCGACTTCGTGACGACCGAGGCCGGCACCGGCTTCGTCCACATCGCGCCGAGCCATGGCGAGGACGACTTCAACCTCGGCCGCGCGCACGGCCTGCCGGTGGCCGAGACGGTGGCCGACGACGGCACCTTCACCCACCACGCGCCGGGCTTCGAGGGGCTGCACGTCTTCAAGGCGCACGACGCGGTCTACGCGGCGGCCGAGGCCTGCGGGACGCTGGTGGCGAAGGCGAAGCTGACGCATTCCTACCCGCATTCCTGGCGGTCCAAGAAGCCGGTGATCTTCCGCGCGACGCCGCAGTGGTTCATCGCGATGGATGACCACAACGCGATCCGCGCGAAGGCGCTCGACGCCATCGAGGAGACGGGCTTCGTCCCCGCCGCCGGGCGCAACCGCCTCTCCTCCATGATCGCGGCGCGGCCGGACTGGTGCATCTCCCGCCAGCGGGCCTGGGGCGTGCCCATCCCGCTCTTCGTGGACCGCCGCACGGGAGAGCCGCTGCGCGACCAGGCGGTGATGGACCGCATCGTCGCGGCCTTCACCGAGGAGGGGGCGGATGCCTGGTACAAGCCCGGCGCCGCCGCCCGCTTCCTGGGGGAGGGGCGCGATCCGGCGGCCTACGAGCAGGTGATGGACATCGTCGACGTGTGGTTCGAGTCCGGCTCGACCCACGCCTTCGTCCTGCCGCCGCGCGACCTGCCCTTCCCGGCGGACCTCTACCTCGAAGGCTCGGACCAGCACCGCGGCTGGTTCCATTCGTCGCTCCTCGAATCCATCGGCACGAACGGCGTCGCGCCCTTCAAGGCGCTGCTCACGCATGGCTTCGTGCTGGACGAGCAGGGGCGGAAGATGTCGAAGTCGCTGGGCAACGTCGTCGCGCCCCAGGACGTGGTGAAGGAATACGGCGCCGACATCCTGCGGCTCTGGGTGATGAACACCGACGTCACCGAGGACCAGCGCATCGGCCGCGAGATCCTGAAGCAGCAGGCGGAGCTGTACCGCCGCATCCGCAACACGCTGCGCTGGCTGCTCGGCAACCTCGACGGCTTCACCGAGGCCGAGATCGTGCCCCACGACCAGCTGCCGGAGCTGGAGCGCTGGGTGCTGCACCGCCTGGCGGAGCTGGACGCGAAGCTGCGCCACGCGCAGCGCACGCATGAGTGGACGGGCGTGTACCCCGAGATCCACGCCTTCTGCGCCGCCGACCTCTCGGCCTTCTACTTCGACATCCGCAAGGACAGCCTCTACTGCGACGCGCCGGAGAACCTGCGGCGGCGCGCCGCGCGCACGGTGCTGGACGCGCTGCACCGCTGCCTGACCACCTGGCTTGCCCCCGTGCTGGTCTTCACGGCGGAGGAGGCGTGGCTCGCCCGCTTCCCGTCCGAGGAGGGCAGCGTCCACCTGCGGGACTGGCCCGCCATCCCGCCGCGCTGGCGGGACGAGGCGCTTGCCGCGAAGTGGGCGCGCATCCGCGCCATCCGCGCCGCGGTGACGGGCGCGCTGGAGCGCGCGCGTGCCTCGGGCGAGATCGGCGCCTCGCTGCAGGCGGCGCCGGTGCTGCACCTGCCGCCCGCCGATGCCGGCCTCCTCCCGCCCCAGGGCTGGGCGGAGATCTGCATCACCTCGGACCTCGACATCTCGACCGCCGCGCCGCCCGAAGGCGCCTTCGCCGTCGAGGGCCTGCCCGGCGTCGCGGCCGCCTTCGCGAAGGCGCCTGGCCGCAAGTGCGACCGGTGCTGGCGCGTGCTGCCCGAGGTGGGCGCGAGCGACGCGCACCCCACGCTCTGCCGGCGCTGCGAGGCGGTGGTGGAGGAGTGATGCTCCGCCGCGGCCTGACGCTCGCCGCCGTCATCCTGGTCCTCGACCAGGCGAGCAAGTGGTTCATGCTGGAGGTGCTGCGCCTGCCGGAGGTGCGGCACATCCCGCTCCTCGCCGCCGGCCCCTTCGGCTTCGACCTGACGATGGTCTGGAACCGCGGCGTCACCTTCGGGATGCTGCAGGCGGAGGGCCTCACGGGGCAGCTCCTGCTCGCCGGGCTGGCGCTGCTGATCGCGGGCTTCCTGCTGCGCTGGATGGCGCGGGCCGAGAACCGGCTGACCGCCCTGGCGCTCGGGGCCGTCATCGGCGGCGCGGTCGGCAACGTCATCGACCGCCTGCGCTTCGGGGCGGTGGCGGACTTCTTCGACGCGCATGCCTGGGGCTGGCACTGGTACGTGTTCAACGTGGCGGACGCGGCGATCGTCTGCGGCGTCATCGCCCTCATGGCGGACGCCTTGTTCCGGCCAGCGCCCCGCACTAAGGAGGGCACATGATGCGCGCCCAACCCGTTCTCTTCGCTCTGCCGCTGCTCCTCGGCCTGGCCGGGTGCGGCGGCGACACCGCCCGCTCGCTCGGCTTCACCCGCGACCCGCCGGACGAGTTCCAGGTGACCACGCGCGCGCCGCTCTCCGTGCCCCCGCGCCTCGGCGAGCTGCCGCCGCCGAACCCGGGTGCGCAGCGGCCGCAGGAGGGTGGCCGCAGCGCCGCCAACCTGCTCGGCCCCTCTGTCGGTGCTACGGGTCAGGCGCGGCCGAGCGGGGCGGAGCAGGCGCTGATCGCCCGCGCCGGCGGCCCGGTGCAGGACGACATCCGCCGGCGGGTGGACGAGGAATCGCTGCGCCTCGACAGGCCGGAGCGCGGCGTGACCGACAGGCTGATGTTCTGGCGGGACCGCCCCCCCGCTGGCGCGGCGGTCGACCCCCAGCGCGAGGCCCAGCGCCTGCGGGAGAACGCGGCGCTCGGCCGCGACGTGCAGGAGGGGGATACGCCCGTCGCCCAGCCGCCGCGGCGTGGACTGCTGGACGGGATCTTCAACTAGCCAGGTCCGGGCGGGGTGGCCGCCGGTTGAAGGCGCTCGCGGCCTGGACCTCGGCCGGTCGCCGCGCCAGATAGGCCGGATGAGCGAAGGCGCCCCCCCGAACCCCCTCCTCGAGCCCTGGGACACCCCCTTCGGCGTCCCGCCCTTCGACCGCATCCGAACGGAGCACTTCGCTCCCGCCTTCGCGGCCGCGATGGAGGCCCACCGGGCCGAGGTCGCCGCCATCGCGGCCGATCCCGCGCCGCCCCTCTTCGCCAACACGGTGGAGGCGCTGGAGCGGGCGGGCAGCGCCCTGACGCGCGTCGCCTCGGTGTTCTTCAACCTGACGCTCAGCCGCGCGGACGATGCGCTGCAGGCCGTGGAGCGCGAGGTGGCGCCGCAGCTCGCGCGGCACCGCTCGGAGATCGTGCTGGATCCCGGCGTCTTCCGCCGCGTGGACGCGCTGCACGCAAGGCGCGCCACGCTCGGCCTCGAACCCGACCAGCTCCGGCTGCTGGAGCGGCTGCACATGCGCCTGCTGCGCAGCGGCGCCGCGCTGGACGACGCGGCGCGGGCGCGCCTGACCGCGATCTCCGGGCGGCTGGCCGAGCTGCACACGCGCTTCGGGCAGAACGTGCTGGCCGACGAGAATGACTGGCAGATGGTGCTGGAGGAGGACGACCTGGACGGCCTGCCCGATTCCGCCCGCGCCGCAGCGCGCGAGGCGGCGCGGGAGAGGGGGGTGGAGGGCTACGTCGTCACCCTGGCGCGGTCCTCGGTCGAGCCCTTCCTGACCTTCTCCGCCCGGCGCGACCTGCGGGAGCGGGCGTGGCGCGCCTGGGCGGCGCGCGGCGCGCTCGACCCGGCGCGCGACAACGCGGCGCTGGTGCGGGAGATCCTGGCGCTCCGGGCCGAGCGCGCCCGGCTCCTCGGCCACGTGGACTTCGCCGCGTACCGGCTGGTGGACACGATGGCCGGCCGCCCCGAGGCCGCGGAGCGCCTGCTGCGCGCGACCTGGGAGCCGGCGAAGCGCCGCGCGGCGGAGGAGCGCGCGGAGCTGGAGGCGCTGGCCCGCGCCGGCGGCCACAACGGCCCGGTCGAGGCCTGGGACTGGCGCTTCTGGGCGGAGCGCGCGCGGGGCGCGAAGCACGCCGTGGATGCCGCCGCGGTGAAGCCCTACTTCGAGCTGGAGGCCATGGTTCGCGCCGTGTTCGACACCGCGACGCGGCTCTTCGGCATCACCTTCGAGGAGCGGCGGGACATTCCCGTCTACCACCCCGACGTCCGCGCCTTCGAGGTGCGCGACGCGGATGGCGGGCACCGGGGCGTGTTCCTGCTCGACAACTTCGCCCGCGCGGGCAAGCGCTCCGGCGCCTGGATGAGCTCCTTCCGCGTGGCGGAGGCGATGGACGCGCGCGTCTCGCCCATCGTGGTGAACAACAACAACCTGGCCAAGGCCTCGCCCACCCTGCTGTCCTGGGACGACGCGCGGACGCTGTTCCATGAATTCGGCCACGCGCTGCACGGGCTGCTGAGCACGGCGCGCTACCCCTCGCAGTCCGGCACGTCGGTGCTGGGTGACTTCGTTGAGTTCCCCAGCCAGGTGATGGAGCACTGGCTGTCGGTGCCGGAGACGCTGCGCACCCATGCGCGGCACCACGAGACGGGCGAGGCACTGCCGCAGGCGATGCTCGACGCGCTGCTGGCCGCCCGCAACGAGGGACAGGGCTTCGCCACGGTGGAGTACGTCTCCTCCGCGCTGATCGACCTGGCGCTGCACCGCCACCCCGACCCCGCCTCGCTCGACCTCGCCGCGTTCGAGCGGGACTTCCTGGCGGAGATCGGGATGCCCGATGCGGTCGGGCTGCGGCACCGGCCCATCCATTTCGGGCACCTCTTCGCAGGCGGCGGCTATGCGGCGGGCTACTACTTCTATCTCTGGGCGGAGGTGCTGGACGCCGACGGCTTCGAGGCCTTCGAGGAGGCAGGCGATCCCTTCGAGCCCGGCCTCGCCGCCCGGCTGAAGCAGGTCTTCGAGGCGGGCGACACGCGCGACCCGATGGAGCTCTACGTCGCCTTCCGCGGCCGGGAGCCCGCGGCAGACGCACTGCTGCGCAAGCGGGGCCTCGCCGCGTGAGCGGCGGCGTCGCGCTCGTCACCGGGGCCGCGCGGGGCATCGGGCTCGCGACGGCGCGGCGCTTCCTGGTGGAGGGCTGGCGCGTCGCGCTGCTCGACATCGAGGGGGCGACGCTCGACGAGGCGATCGAGGGCATCGGGGCGCCGGATGCGACGCTCGCGCTGCGCTGCGACGTGTCCGACCCGGCGGCCGTCGCCGCAGCGGTCGGGCAGGTGGCGGCCCGCTTCGGCCGGCTGGACGCGCTGGTGAACAATGCCGGCATCGCCGTCTTCAAGCCGATCCTGGAGACAACGCCCGAGGAGTGGAACCGGGTGCTGGCGGTGAACCTGACCGGTCCCTTCCTCTGCACCCAGGCGGCGGCGCCGCTGATGGCGGAGGGCGGGGGCGGGGCGGTGGTGAACATCACCTCCATCTCCGGACTGCGCGCCTCCACGCTGCGGGTGGCCTACGGGACCAGCAAGGCGGGCCTTGCGCACCTGACCAAGCAGCAGGCGGTCGAGCTCGCCGCGCTCGGCATCCGAGTGAACGCGGTGGCGCCGGGGCCGGTGGACACCGCCATGGCCAAGGCGGTCCACACGCCGGAGATCCGGCGCGACTACCACGACACCATCCCGCTCGACCGCTACGGCCTGGAAGCGGAGCTCGCCGAGGCAGTTTTCTTCCTGTGCGGCGACCGCGCCGCCTACATCACCGGCCAGGTCATCGCGGTCGATGGCGGGTTCGAGGCGACGGGCATCGGCCTGCCCACGCTGCGGGCGCAGCGGCGGAACCTCTAGCGCCTGACCCGCGAAGGCGGAAACGCCCAAGCAGTGAATCAGTCGCTCGGCATGACCGGCTTGGCCCCGGCCCTCCGCTGCCCCTATCCTGCGCGGAAGGGAAGAGGAAGCCGCCAGTGACCGACACCTTCGACTACGTCATCGTGGGGGCGGGCGCCGCCGGCTCGGTGCTCGCGAACCGCCTCAGCGCGGACCCGGGCGTCACGGTCTGCGTGCTGGAGGCCGGGCCGCCCGACCGGAACCCCTGGATCCACGTCCCCGCGGGCTTCATCAAGACGCTGTCCGACCCCGGCGTGACCTGGCAGTTCAAGACGGAGCCCCTGCCGATGACGGGCGGGCGGCGGATCAGCACCACGCAGGGGCGCACCCTTGGCGGGTCGTCCTCGGTCAACGGCATGATCTACAACCGCGGCCAGCCCGCGGACCTCGACGCCTGGGCGCAGCGCGGGCTGCGCGGCTGGGGCTATGCCGACTGCCTGCCGTACTATCGCCGCAGCGAGAACCGCATCGGCACCTGCGACGACACGCGCGGCCGGAGCGAGGGGGGCATCCCGGTCACCGACATGGACTGGATCCACCCGGTGTCCGAGGCCTTCATCGAGGGCTGCCTGTCGCTCGGCATCCCCCGCGCGCGGGACTACAATTGCGGCAACCAGGCGGGCGTCGGCTACTACCAGCGCACCATCCATCGCGGCCGCCGCGTCTCCGCCGCGCGCGCCTTCCTCAAGCCCGCCATGGCGCGCCCGAATCTTGAGGTGCGGACGAATGCACGCGCGAGCCGCATCGTGTTCGAGGGGCTGCGTGCAGTGGGCATCCGCTACCAGGCCGCGCGCGGCGCGCCGGAGCGCGAGGTGCGCGCACGACGGGAGGTGATCCTCTCGGCCGGCACGGTGAACACGGCGCGGCTGCTGCAGGTCTCGGGCGTCGGGCCGGCGGATCTGCTCGCGCGCCTCGGCGTGCCGGTCGTGCATGCGCTGCGCGGCGTCGGCGCCAACTTCCGCGACCACTACGCCTCCCGCTTCGTCATGCGTGCGCGGCCGGGGGTGGAGACGCTGAACGAGCTCTCGCGCGGGCTTCGCCTCGGCGCGCAGATCGCGCGCTGGGCGGCGCGCCGGCCGAGCATCCTGGCCACCACGCCGTCGCACGTCCACGTCTTCTGGAAGAGCTTCGAGGGGCTCGACCTGCCCGACCTGCAGTGCGTCTTCACCCCCGGCTCCTACGCCGAGGGCAAGGTCTACGTGCTGGACGACTACCCGGGCGTCACCGCCGGCGCCTGGCAGCACCGGCCGGAGAGCCATGGCTGGGTGCGCGCCCGCAGCGCGGACGTGTTCGAGGACCCCGAGATCAACCCGAACTACCTGTCGGACCCGATGGACGTCCGCGTCCACCTGGGCGGGATGCGGCTGCTGCGCCGCATGCTCGGTACGCCGGCCCTCGCGCGCTTCCTGGAGGCGGAGACGCTGCCAGGGCCGCAGGCGCAGACGGATGACGAACTGCTGGACTTCGCCAAGCGCAACGGCAGCACGACCTACCACCTGATCGGCACGGCGCGCATGGGGCCGGAGACGGACCCCGGCACCGTCGTCAGCGACCGGCTGCTGGTCCATGGGATGCAGGGGCTGCGCGTGGTGGACGCCTCCGTCATGCCGAGTATGCCCTCGGCCAACACCTATGCGACGACGCTGATGATCGCCGAGAAGGCGGCCGACTTCATCCGCGGCCGCGAGAGCGTGGCGGAGGCGGCCTGAGCCCATGACACGCAACGCCGTCCATGTCGCCGTGCTGCCCGGCGACGGCATCGGGGCGGAGGTGACGGAGGCCTGCCTGGCCGTGCTGGGTCCGCTCGCGCGGCGCCACGGCCTCGGCCTGACGACGGAGACGCTGGAGGCCGGCGCCTTCGCCTACCAGCGCACCGGCACCGCCCTGTCGGAGGAGGCGTTCCGCCGCGCCGAGGCCGCCGATGCCATCCTGCTCGGCGCGATGGGCTGGCCCGGCATCCGCTACCCGGACGGCACGGAGATCGCGCCGCAGCTCGACCTGCGCTTCCGCCTCGGTCTCTACGCGGGCGTGCGGCCGATCCGCGCCATCCCCGGCGTGCCGCTGGCGCTGGCCGACCCGCGCGCGGCGGGCATCGACATGGTCATCCTGCGCGAGAGCACGGAGGGGATGTTCGCCGCGCGCGGCACCGGCCAGGTGGTGGAGGACCGCGAGGCGCGGGACACGATGGTCATCACGCGCGCGACGACCGAGCGCCTGTCGCGCTTCGCCTTCCGCCTGGCACAGCGGCGCGCGGCGCGGATGGGCCGGGCGCAGCGGGTGACGCTGGTGGACAAGGCCAACGTCTTCACCGGCTTCGCCTTCATGCGGAAGGTCTTCCACGAGGTGTCACGGGAGTTCCCGGACGTGCCGGCCGGCGACCACTATGTGGACGCGATGGCGCTCGACCTCGTGCGACGGCCCTGGGACTTCGACGTGCTGCCGATGGAGAACCTGTTCGGCGACATCCTCTCGGACCTCGGCGCGGGGCTGATCGGCGGGATGGGCTACGCGCCGTCCGCCGACATCGGCGACGGCCACGCCGTCTTCCAGCCGAGCCACGGCACCGGGCCCGACATCGGGGGGAAGGGGGTGGCGAACCCGACGGCCACGATCCTCTCGGCCGCGCTCATGCTCGACTGGCTGGGCGAGCGCGGGGCGGGGCAGGCCTGGACGGATGCGGCGGCGGAGCTGCAGGCGGCGGTGGACCAGGCCTTCGCGTCCGGGCTGCGGACGGCCGAGTTCGGCGGTGCCGGCACGGCGGAGGTGGCGCGCGCCATCGCGGGATGCATCCCGGGCTGACGGTCACGCCATCAGCGGCGCGCGCGCGTCCAGCACGTCCCCGACCGCCTGCACGAAGCCCTCGCACTCCGCCTCGCCCACCATGAGCGAGAGCGCCACCATGCCGCGGCGGGCGATGTAGAAGCCGCGCTCCAGCAGGTCGAGGAACAGCAGCTCGCCGAGCGCCTTGTCGGCCACGGCGGCCTCCGCGGCGTTGCGCGGCGGCCGGTCGCGGAAGTGGAAGCACATCATGGAGCCGCGGCCAGTGACCTGCACCGGCAGGCCGCGTCGGCCGACCTCCGCCAGCAACGCTTCCCGCAGCTGGTCGCCGCGTGCGTTCAGCGCGATGGCGGCCTCGGGCGTGTAGATCTCGCCGATCGCAGCGATCCCGGCCGACATGGTCACCGTGTTGTTGTTGAAGGTGCCCGCATGGGGCACGGCATCGGGGCGCCGCGGGTCGAACACCGCCATCAGGTCCGCGCGTCCGCCGAAGGCGCCGAAGGACATGCCGCCGCCGACATACTTGCCGAGGGTGATGAGGTCCGGCCGCAGGCCCAGCTCCGCCCCCAGCCCGCCCGGTGCGAGGCGGCTGGTCATCACCTCGTCGAGGATGAGCAGCGCGCCCGTCTCCGCGGCCAGGTCGCGCAGCGCGTGCAGGAAGGCGGGCTCCGCCGGGATGCAGCCGCCACTCCCCAGCATCGGTTCCAGGATGATGGCGGCGAGGTCCGCGGCGTGCTGCCGCACGAGTCGCGCAGCGGCCTCCGCGTCGTTGTAGGGGCACAGCACGACCTGGTGCGGGACGTTCACCGGGCTGCCACCGCCGCCATAGGTCATCAGCCCGCCATGGTAGCCGCCCTCCATCGCGAGGATCCTGCGGCGCCCGGTCGCGATGGTGGCGGTGGCGACGGCCAGCAGGTTCGCCTCGGTGCCGGAGTTGGTGAAGCGAACCCGCTCGACCGCGGGGAAGCGGTCGCAGACGAGCCGCGCCAGCCGCACCTCGAGCCTGTTGTGGCCCGTGAGGTTCACGCCCATGTCGAGCGCGCGCAGCACGGCGGCCCGGATCGCCGGGTGGGAGTGTCCGAACAGCCCCGCCGTGTACTCGCCGATCATGTTCACATAGGTGTGGCCGTCCGCGTCGTGGATGCGGCAGCCCTCCCCGCTGGCAACGGCAAGAGGGTAGGGGCCGTGGAACAGGACGCTGCGCGTGTTGCCGCCCGGCATGACCTCCGCGGCGCGCTGGTGGAGGGCGAGGCTCTCCGGCCGGCGGCGCGCATAGACCTGCCGCGCTTCCTCAAGCGCCGATGCGATGCTGGAATTGCGGAGCGGCGCGGCGGTCATGCCCATGCGGGCCAGCTTTCCACGGCCGCACGCGGCGGCGCAATGTCCGCGCGCATCATCGGGGGTGCCTCGACATGGAAGCGCTTTTCTCCACCGGGCGGGTCGCCGACCTGATCCTGCTGACCCTGGCGCTGGAGGCCGTGCTGCTCGGTGCCTGGTGGCGCCTGTCGGGCACCGGCGTTCCGCCGCGTGCGCTGCTGCCCTTCCTGGCGGCGGGGGCCTGCTTTGCGCTGGCCTTGCGGGTAGCACTGACGGATGGCTGGTGGGGGTGGGTGGCGGTGCTGCTCGGGGGCGCGTTCCTGGCGCACCTCCTCGACGTCGGCCTGCGATGGCACACCCATGTCAGGAGAACGTGACAAATTGGATGTCAAGAAAATCTGACAGCATGGTAGCCTTGCGTCCGCGGCCCGGCCGACGGGCTCGGTGCCGCCCGGAAAAGGACGGGAGGCCCGTACCATGGCACAGAACGCGTACCGCGCCGCCTTCGAGAGGCTGAAGGCGGACTTCCAGCAGGCCCAGCGCGAGTCGATGGGCGAGGAGGCGCTCGAACGGGCGCGCGCCGCCCTCGACGCCTTCGCGGGCAGCATGGTGACCGACCCGCGCAAGCTGCGCTGGGTCGCGGAGGAAAGCCCCTCCTGCGCCGCGGAGATCCGGCAATGGGCCTCGGGCCTGTCGCTCCCGCGCCAGGTGCTCGACCCGACCCATGACGGGTCCTATGCGCGGATCTGGGCGGCATCGCTCGGCGACGATGCGTTGCGCATGCTGCGCGTCGTGCTGCAGGCCGAGGCGACGCGGCGCGTGCGGGCCTGAGGCAGAGGAGGGGGATCCCGGCGCGCCGGGATCCGCCCCTTCAGGCGAAGACGTCGGCCGGGCTGTCCCGCCAGAGGCTCTCACCCAGCTCGCGGCCGATGGCCGCGGCCTGCTTCGCGGCGCCCGTCACCGCACGGCGCAGCAGGAAGGAGCCGTCGGCGCGTGCCACCAGCCCCTCCACCGCCAGGCCGCCATCGGGCAGCCGCCGCGCATGGCCGCCGATGGGCGTGCGGCAGGAGCCATCCAGCGCCCCGAGCAACGCGCGCTCCGCCAGCGCCACGACGCGGGCATCGGGATCCTCGATCGCCGCCAGCAACTCCCGCAGGTCGGTGTCGTCCGCGCGGCAGGTGACGCCGACGATGCCCTGGCAGGCGGCGGGCAGCATGGCCTCGGGCGGCAGCACGACGCCCGCGACCTCCTGCAGGCCGAGGCGGTTCAGCCCGGCGATCGCCAGCAGCGACGCGTTGAACTCCCCGGCGCGCACCCGGCCAAGCCGGGTCTGCACGTTGCCGCGGATCGGCTCCACCCGCAAATCCGGGCGCGCGTGCAGGAGCTGCGCCTGGCGCCGGACGGAGGCGCTTCCCACCACGGCGCCGCGGGGCAGGCAGGCGAATGGGTTCTCGGCACAGATCTCGCCGCAGCCCTCGCCGAGCACGATGGCATCCCGCGCATCCTCCCGCCGCAGGGTGCAGGCGAGAACGATGCCGGGTGGAAGTTCCGTCTCCAGGTCCTTCAGGCTGTGCACCGCGAAGTCCACGCGCCCGTCCAGCAGCGCCTCGTGGATCTCCTTGGCGAAGAGTCCCTTGCCGCCGATGTCGGCCAGCGGCCGGTCCTGGATGCGGTCGCCGGAGGTGGCGATGACGCACTCCTCGAACGCCTCGAAGTCGCGCATCACCGGGCAGAAGCGGCCGATGATCGAGAGGAAGTGCCGGGTCTGCCACAGCGCGAGCGGCGAGCCGCGCGTGCCCACCTTCAGCGGCAGGGTGCGCCCGTGCGGCGCGACCATCGCGCCGGCCTTGCGTTGCCGGAGTTCGCCCGTCATCGGGCGTTCGGTCCAGTACACCATCAGTGGAAAGCTCCGGCCATGCCCGCGGACGCGCTCATGCGCGGGCGAGCCCCATCAGGTGGGCGAGGTCCTTGAAGAAGATCTTGATGTGGGCGAGCGGATCACGCCGCACGAGGCGCTTGTTCATGTAGCTCTCCCATGTCAGGCGCTGGACGTCCTTGTCGGCGCACATCTTGACGAAGCGCTCGCGTGTCCAGTCGCTGCGGTACCAGAAGGCCTGCATGACGCCGAGGATCCAGAAGACGCGGCCGTGCTCCGCCATGAAGCGCTTCCGCGCGAGGCCGAGCGCGCGCGCGTCGCCCGTGCGCAGCGCCTCGGCCGCCGCCTCGGCCGCGAGCTGTCCGCCGAGCATCGCGTAGTAGATGCCCTCGCCGGAAGCCGGTGCGACCACGCCCGCGGCGTCGCCGGCCAGCAGCACGTCCACGCCGTTGTCCCAGCGCTTCAGCGGCTTCAAGGGGATCGGCGCGCCCTCGCGCCGGATGGTGCGCAGCCCGTCGAGCCCCGTCTGACGGCGCAGCGTCGCCACCGCGTCGCGCAGCGCGAAGCCCTTGTGGGCGGAGCCGGTGCCGATGCTGGCCGTGCGCCCGTGCGGGAAGACCCAGGCGTAGAAGTCGGGCGAGGTGGTGCCCTGGTAGAACACGTCGCAGCGCTTCGCCTCGTAGGCCTCCGACTCGGCGGCCGGCGCCTCGACGATCTCATGGTAGGCGAAGACGCACTTCACGCGCTCCGCGCCCTGCACCTCCTGCCTGCCGACGGCCGAGCGGGCCCCGTCGGCGCCGATGACGAGGCGCGCCCGCACGGCCTCGGGCTCCGCATCCTCGGCCGCGCCCTTCGCGCGCCAGAACACGGTGGCAAGGCCGCTGCCGTCGCGCAGGATCCGTTCGAAGCTGCCGTCGCGCCGGACGGCGCCGGCCCGCGCGGCGCGCTCGCGCAGCCATTCGTCGAAGTGCTCGCGGTCCACCATTCCGACGAAGCCCTGGCCGTCGATCGGCATGTCCACGCTGCGGGCGGAGGGCGCGACGATGCGGGCGTTGTTCACCTTCGCGACCAGCAGCTCGTCCGGGATGTCGAAGTCGCGGATCAGCCGGGGCGGGATCGCCCCGCCGCAGGGCTTGATGCGCCCGGCCTTGTCGAGCAGCAGCACCGAGTGCCCCGCCCGCGCCAGGCTCTCCGCCGCCGTGGCGCCCGAGGGCCCTCCGCCGACCACCACGACATCGTAGGTTTCTGGGGGCATCATGCCGCTCCTGCTGCCTGTGCAAGGCGGCCGGGCCGCCCGACGCGCGCCAGTCCCGACGCGATTGCCGCTGCGGCGGCGAAGAGTGCGGCGTCCATGACGAAGACCGCCGCATAGGCGGCCGGCGCCGTGCCGAGCAGCAGGCGCGCCGCGTCGACGACGACGGTGCCGAGCAGCCCGCCGAGGCCGAAGGCGATGGCCTGCGCCGCGCCCCAGAGGCCCATGCGCACGCCCTCTCCGCCCTCGCGCCCGGCATTGGCCAGGTGCATCATGGTGGCGATGGCCGCGGCGGCGAACACGCCGTTCGCGAGGCCGAGCGCCAGGAAGGCCGCCTGGACCGGGAAGCCCTCCGAGGAGAGGCTGCCGGCGGCGAGCACGCTCGCGCAGACGGCGGCCCCCATGCAGCCGCCAACGGTCCAGCGCATCAGGTGGCCTCCGCCGCCGCGCCCGCCGAGGATGGCGATCAGCACCATCCCCACCAGCACGCCGGCGTGCTGGAGGGAGGAGAGCTGGGTGCTTTCCCCGAGGGTCATGCCGAAGACGGCGCCGGCGAAGGGCTCCAGGACCAGGTCCTGCGCGCTGTAGGCCAGCATCGAGACGAACACGAAAACGGTGAAGCGCCGCGCCTGCCTGTCCGCCCAGGCGGCGGCAAGGGCCGCCCGGAAATCAGGGCGCGCAGGGCGCGGCGCGGCCTGGGCCGGCGCACGCGGCTCCATGCCCCAGACGCCGAGCGTGGCCAGCGCCAGCGCGATGGCGGACACGCCGGCGGCCACCGTGACCAGGCGCTCGGGCGAGTAGGGGTCGAGGAGGCGGCCCGCGACGGCGGTGGTGACCACGAAGCCCGCGATCATCATGATCCACACCACCGAGGCGGCGGCGGCCTTCCTCTCGGGCGCGGTGCGCGACGCGAGCAGCACGAGCAGCGAGGTGCCGGCCGCGCCCACGCCGACCCCGATCAGGAGAAAGGCGAGGACGGCGAGCGCGATGCCGAGCGCGAGGGATCCCTCCATCGCGGCGGTCGCGACGGCAGCCAGCACGCCACCCGCGGCCAGCACGGCCATGCCGCCCAGGATCCAGGGCGTGCGCCGCCCGCCCACATCCGACCCGTGCCCGAGACGCGGGCGCAGCATCTGCACCGCGTAGTGCAGCCCGACCAGCAGCCCGGGCAGGGTCGCCGGCAGCGCAAGCTCGATCACCATGACGCGGTTGATGGCGGAGGTGGTCAGCACGACGATCGCGCCGAGCGCCGTCTGCACGAGGCCGAGGCGCAGGATGCCGGGCCAGGAGATCGGGGTCATGCGAGGCTTCCCAGCGCGAAGGCCGCGGTCAGCATGCCGAGCACGTAGAGCATCACGCCCGTGCCGTTGTACCAGGGCGCGAGGCGCCGCGGGTCTCGCAGCAGCCGGCGCATGCAGAGGAGTTGCACGGCCACCGAGAGTGCGACGGCCGCGGCATGCGCCGGCGCCCCCCAGCCGAGCAGAAGCGCCACGACGACGAGCTGCGGTGCGGCCATGACGACGCAGGCGAGCCGCGCCGCGCGCTCCGGTCCGAGCTGGACGGGAAGCGACCGCACGCCGAAGCGCCGGTCACCCTCGATCGACTTGAAGTCGTTCAGCGTCATGATGCCATGCGCGCCGAAGCCGTAGAGCATGGCGACCAGCACCGTCTCCCATCGCGGCGCGCCGCCCGACATGACCGCGGCGGCGGTGATCCAGGGCAGGCTCTCGTAGGACAGGCCGCAGGCGAGGTTCCCCCACCAGCCATTCGCCTTCAGCCGCAGCGGCGGCGCGCTGTAGGCCCAGGCGAGCGCGCAGGCGAGCACCGTCGCCCCGAACCCCCAGGGCCCGAGCGCCGCGCCGAGCGCGAGCGACGCGACGGTCCAGACGATGGCGACCCACAGCCCCCAGCGGCCCGGCATGCGGCCGGAGGGGATGGGCCGCGCCGGTTCGTTCACCGCATCGACCTCGCGGTCAAACCAGTCGTTCACCGCCTGGCTCATCCCGCAGACCATCGGTCCGGCGAGTACGATGCCGAGGGCGAGCAGGTGCCACCGGCCGGAGGCCGCGGCCCCGGAGGCCGCCACGCCGCAGCCGAAGGCCCACATCGGCGGAAACCAGGTGATCGGCTTCAGCAGCTCCAGCACCGCGGAGGGTGCGGGCAGGCGGCGAGGGGCGGCGGGCAGGGCGGCGTCCGACATGGTCAGCTCTCCGCCTCCTCGCCGCCAAGGTCGCCGAGCCCGTAGCGCCGCAGCTTCACGTAGAGGCTCTGGCGGCTCAGGCCGAGCATCTCGGCGGCCGAGGCGCGGTTGTCGTTGGAGAGGTTCAGCGCCGCCTCGATGGCGAGTCGCTCGATGACGTCCGTCGCCTCGCGCACCAGTTCCTTCAGCGGCACGCGGCCGACGAGCTCGGTGAGCTGGTCGACGGACCGGGGCAGGGAGCGCTCGCCCTCCGCCGCCGTGGCGGGCCTGGGGCCGACGTCGCGGATCGTGAAGCCGAAGCAGGGCTCGTCGCCGTTCGGCACGGCGACGGCCGAGACCTCGACCTCCGTCTGCGCGCCGTGCTCGCCATGAATGACGGTGGGGAAGAGCCGGACCGGGCCACGCATGCGCAGGTTGGCGGCGAGCACGTCGAAGTCGACGCCGGGCCGGCCCAGCCAGCGATCCACGGGCTCGCCTCGCGCCTGCTCCTCCGCCGCGAGCTGCGCCATTTCAAGGAAGGCGTTGTTGGCCAGCAGGATGCGGCCATCGGCGCCCGTCACCAGGAAGGCATCGGGCGCTGCCTCGACAACGTGCAGCAGCTTGCGCCGCGGGTCGGTGGCCGTGGTGGCCGGCGCGCCTGCGGATGCCGACGCAATCCGCAGCAGGAGGGCTGCGGACTTCTCCTGGCGCAGGAGGGAGGCGGCGATCAGAACCTCATCGCCCGGCGTGCCGGCAAGCCGCGCCCGCACCTCCTCCGCACGCCCGCCGCCGCGGACGCCGGAGAGCACGGCGAGCACCGCGCCCTGGCTGTCCGGGTGCAGGATGTCGGTGACGTTGCGTCCCTTGGCCCCCTTCCCCCCGTCGCCGAACAGGCGTGCCGCGGCCGGATTCGCCTCGGTCACGCGGAGCGCGGTGTCGAGGAGCAGGACGGGCTCCGAGGTCGTCTGGAACAGGACGCGGTAGCGCGCCTCCGCGTTGCGCAGCCGCGAGTAGTCCCGCTCCACGGATTGCTGGACTTCGACAAGGCGCTGCTGCAGCGCGGCCATCGGCTGCAGGTCGCGGCCGAGTGCCATGATGCAGTCAGGCCGGAGCCGGATGGTGGAGAACAGGATCGGCACGTTGCGACCGTCGGGGGCGGTATGGTTCAGGTGACGCCAGCGGCTGGGGCCTTCCGACGTGGCCTCGCCCACCAGCTCCGCGACCTTTCCGCGGCTGTCTTGGGTGACGAGACCCGACCACGGCACGCCGAGCCATTCCGCGCCCACGAGGCGTTCCGCCAGTTGCTGGCTGCCGACGGCCATGTCCCTGATCACCCCGCCATCGTCAACGACCAGGGCCACATCGGTTGCGGCCGCGGCGATGCGTGCCGCGACGTCCGACGGAAGCGTTCCGATCGTGCGCTTCGGGGCCGTGAAGTCCTTCACATGCCTGGCCCTTCCTCAACTCAGAATCGCAAGTCGCCGCCATATCATGTCAGTCCCAGAAGACACATCCGGTGGAAAACGGAATTGACGTCATGCATGCAACGTTTGCGCGTAGGCCTGTTCGACAAGCAGCTTCAGCAGTGCCTCCGCCTGCAGCACGGCCTGCTGTGCGTCCGGCGCGGTGGCGTCGGCACCGACGCGCAGGACAAGGTCTGGCTGTTCGGTGAAGAGCGTGCCGCCGACGAGAATGCCGATCGCGGGATTCTGCGAGTTGCGGCGGATGGAGCGGATCAGCGAGGCGAGCGCGTCGAGCATCGGCTCCGAACTCGCGGTCACGCCGACGACGGCGAACCAATTGCGCCGCACGAGGGCGGTGACCTCCGTCGCAGGTCCTGAGGGCGAGTCCACCACGTCCCAGCCTGCGCGGCGGAGGAACTCGCCAACCATGCTCATGCCGAAAGTGTGCTGTTCGCCCTGCGGCGCCGTCATCAGGGCGCGGCGGCAGTCGCCTGGGCACGCGCCGCATTCGTGCAGGAAGCTCGGGCTCATCTCGTGCAGGAGCGTCTGCAGCCGCCACAGCCCGAGCGTCACGTCGGTGAAGTGGCACCTGTCAAGCAGCCACAGCTCACCGAGCCGTCGTGCGGCCGGCGCCATCAGGTCGAGATAGAGCTGCTCGACGGGCACGTCGCGCGCGACGAGCGCGGCCAGGTGCTCGGACGCCGGTGCGCTCGACACCGCAAGCAGCTCCTCGCCCAGGAGGTCGATCTCGTCCTGCGCGATGACATAGGTCGAGAGCGGTGGCGAACGGGATCCGAGAAGGCCGCGCTGCGCAAGCAGCAGGCGCGGCACCACCTCGCTCTCCACGGCGCGGGTCAGCACCTGCAGCCGGCGTCCGATGCCTTGCAGCGCCGGGGGCACGGGCAGGCCGAGGGGCATGACATCGGAGCGGTGCATCTCGAGCACCGCGTCGCCTCCCGCCACATTCACCGTGCGCCCCAGAGCGGACATCAGCCTTGCGCCCATTCTTCCCTCCCATGATCAAAGGCGCCGGCACCCGTCGGTGTCAAGCCGAACTTACGTCAATCCAGCTTGACACTCGGGGACGGGGCCACCTAGCCTTCCTTCAGCGTCGTCAGCACGCGGGGAGGCTCAGATGCAGCACAGACGGCCCATCCAAGCGGCCAGCACCGTGCCCCCCCTTTGGCCCGGCCGCCCCGGCAGCGCGGCTGGAAACCAATCACTCATCGCACCGGTTTGAAGGGGGGTCTGTCAAGCAATGCAGACACGAATCGGCCTGCTCCGCGTGTTGAGCCCGGTTGACTGTTGTCCCTGGGGGACGGTGGCCGGTCGCAGCGCCCGCCACCGCGCCGCGGCGAAGCCGCTCTATACAACCGAGGAGCGAAGGCGCCGGGACGCCAGCCCCTGGACTCTGGTCCAGGGCGTGCTCGCGCCGCTCCAGTTCGTCGTGTTTCTGGTCAGCCTGACTCTCGTGCTCCGCTACCTGGTCACCGGCGAGGGACTCGGCATGGCTGCGGGGTCGATCGTCGCCAAGACGCTGGTCCTGTACACGATCATGGTCACCGGCGCGATCTGGGAGAAGGAGGTGTTCGGCCAGTACCTGCTGGCCCCCGCCTTCTTCTGGGAGGACGTGTTCTCCTTCCTCGTGATCGGCCTGCACACCCTCTACATCGCCATGCTCGGCGCCGGGTGGGGCGATGCGCGGACGCAGATGATCGTCGCCCTGCTGGCTTACGCCGCCTACGCCATCAACGCGGCGCAGTTCCTGCTGAAGCTCCGCGCCGCACGGCTGGAGACGGCGCGATGAGCCTCGCGCTCGCGCCCGACCGCGGCTGCACCGACGTGCCCGTGCTGAGGGAGCGCGGGCAGCGCGAGGTGTTCTGCGGGCTCACCGGCATCGTGTGGCTCCACCGCAAGATCCAGGACGCGTTCTTCCTCGTCGTGGGCAGTCGCACCTGCGCCCACCTGCTCCAGTCCGCCGCCGGCGTCATGATCTTCGCCGAGCCGCGCTTCGCCACGGCCATCATCGAGGAGCGCGACCTCGCGGGCATGGCGGACGCGAACGAGGAACTGGACCGGGTCGTCACGCGGCTTGTCGAGCGCCGGCCCGACATCCGGCTGCTGTTCCTCGTCGGCTCCTGCCCGTCCGAGGTCATCAAGCTCGACCTCTCCCGCGCCGCGCAGCGCCTGTCGCGGCGCCTCTCGCCGGCCGTGCGCGTGCTGAACTACTCCGGCAGCGGCATCGAGACGACCTTCACCCAAGGGGAGGATGCCTGCCTCGCCTCCCTGGTGCCGGAGCTGCCGGAGGCCGACCCGCGCGCGCCCGCCTCGCTCCTCATCGCCGGCGCGCTGGCCGAGGTGGTGGAGGACCAGTTCCGGCGCATCTTCGCCTCACTCGGGATCCAGCGCGTCGACTTCCTGCCGCCGCGGCGCGCCGCGGAGCTGCCGCCCGTCGGGCCGGGAACGCGCGTCCTTCTGGCGCAGCCCTTCCTCGCGGAGACGGCACGCGCGCTCGAGGCCCGCGGCGCGCAGGTGCTGACCGCACCCTTCCCGCTCGGCGCGGAGGGCACGACGCTCTGGCTACGCGCCGCGGCGGATGCCTTCGACGTGCCCGCCGCGCGCTTCCGCGAGGCGACCGTTCAGGGCGAGGGGCGCGCGCGCCAGGCGGTCGCGCACCATGCGGAGCGCCTGTCCGGACGCAGCGTGTTCCTCTTTCCCGACTCGCAGCTGGAGCTGCCGATCGCGCGCTTCCTGGCGCGGGAGTGCGGGATGGTGCCGATCGAGGTCGGCACGCCCTACCTGCATCGCGACCAC
>DASQNQ010000027.1:0-34216 GCA_035644895.1 Acetobacteraceae bacterium
TGCGTCAGGCCGTGCCAGAACTGGATCTCGGTGGGCTGCTGGGCGCGTGCGGGCGCAGCGGCGAGGCCGAGCGCCGACAGCGCCAGGGCGCCCGCGGCAAGGGTGCGGCGAAGCATGATGACCTTTTCTCCCCCGGTTGGGTTACGCCGCGGCACCTAGACCGGCCGCGTTGCCCTTGGTTTACAGATTGATTGCAGTCCGGTGAAGGGCGATCCTTGAGCTCAGGCTTCCGGCTCGGGCGCCGGCTCCCCTCCGGCCGCCAGGCGCTCCAGAAGCTCGATCTGCCGGGGCAGGCACCTTGTCCTCAGGTCGTAGCGCTCGACCACCAGACGGCGTGCGGCGTCCCGCATCGGGGCGTGCGCCTCGGGGCGGGCCAGGACGTCGAGCACGGTGCGCGCCACGGCGTCCGGGTCGAAGAAGGGCACCAGCCGGCCGGTCACGCCGTCCTGCACCACCTCCTCGACCGGCGGGGTGGCGGAGCCGACGATGAGTGCGCCGCAGGCCATCGCCTCCAGCATCGACCAGGAGAGGACGAAGGGGTAGGTCAGGTACACGTGGGCGCGGGTGATGCGGAACAGTTCGTGCAGCTGGTCGTGGGGGACCCGCCCGGTGAAGTGGACCCGTGAGAGGTCGAGGTCCCCCCCCACCTCGGCCAGCAGCTTCGCCTTCCAGTCGGGCGCGTCGGCAGGCTTCTTGCCGTAGGAGACGTCGTTGCCGCCCACCATCACGACCTGGAGCTCCGGCCTCTCCCGCATCAGGCGGGGCAGGGCGCGCATGACCGTCGGGAAGCCCCGGTAGGGCTCCAGGTTGCGGGCGACGTAGGAGATCACCTCGTCGCGTGCGGTCAGCCTGCGCCCGTCCGGAAGGGTGAAGACGGCCTCGGGGCGGGGGGCGCAGCGCTCCGTGTCCACGCCCTCGTGCAGGCAGGTCATGCGGGCGCGCGCCCAGGCCGGGTAGCGGCTCCATTGCCAGCGGGTCGGGCTGACGCCCCAGTCGGCCACCTGCAGGGCAAGGAGCTGGGTGGAGTTCATGGTCCGCACCCGCGCCGCGTCGTCGAGCGTCACGGGCTGCTCCGGGTCGAAGCCCAGGTCCTGGCCCACCGCGTTGTAGTAGAACTCCCAGTAGAACAGGCACTTCGCCTGCGGGAACACGTCCTTCAGGAACAGCCCCTCGCCCCAGCCGGGGTGGCAGGCGATGATGTCGGGGCGGAAGCCCGCGTCGCGGATGCGGACCAGGTGGTTCGCCACATGCTGGCCGCGCCGCACCGCGGCCTCGTAGTTCCGGAGGTAGCGGTGCGTCTGCTCCCCCGCGCCGCGGGGCGCGCCATAGGCGTGGTAGCGCACGCCGGGCGCCGCATACCCCTCCTTCTCCCCCATCCCCATCACGGTCACGCCCCCGCGCGCCGCCATGGCAGGGGCCAGGTGGGCGTACTGGCCCGGGAAGTTCTGGTGCAGGAACAGCGCCTTCAGAGGGCGCTTGGGCAGGAGGAGGGCCATCAGGGCGTCCGTCCGGGATGGGCGATGCGGGGGCGGAACCTGCGGGTGCGCCGGCCCGGGGTCAAGCCGGCGTCTCACACAGCCGTGAAGGGGTGCGGCGGCATCCCGGGCCGTCCGTCTCCTCTAGTACGGCATCGGGACGAGGCAGGCATGGCTGACACGATCGCGAAGACAGTCGAGGAGAGCCGGGGCAGGGCGGTGTCCCGCGTTGCGGGCACTGCAAGCGAGACCCAGGCGGGCGAGGCGGCCAGGCCCATGTCGCGCGGCGGCCCCCGGCGCGGCGGGTCGGCGGACGCCCCGCCGCGGGAGCCGATGTGGTGGCGCGACGCCGTGATCTACCAGCTCCACCCGAAGTCCTTCTTCGATTCGAACGACGACGGCATCGGCGATTTCAACGGGCTGATCGCGAAGCTCGACCACATCGCGGGCCTCGGCGTGGACGTGATCTGGCTGCTGCCCTTCTATCCGTCCCCGCTGCGCGATGACGGCTACGACATCAGCGACTACAAGGGCGTGAACCCGGCCTACGGCACGATGGCCGACGTGCGGCGCTTCATCCAGGCGGCGCATGCGCGCGGGCTGAAGGTGATCACGGAGCTGGTCATCAACCACACCAGCGCCGAGCACCCCTGGTTCCAGCGCGCCCGCACCTCGCCGCCCGGGTCCTGGCAGCGCGACTTCTATGTCTGGTCCGACACCGATGCGCTGTACCCCGAGACGCGCATCATCTTCCTCGACACGGAGAAGTCGAACTGGACCTGGGACCCGGTCGCCAAGGCCTATTACTGGCACCGCTTCTTCAGCCACCAGCCGGACCTGAACTTCGACAACCCGCGCGTGCTGAAGGCGGTGCTGGAGGTGATGCGCTTCTGGCTCGACCTCGGCGTGGACGGGCTGCGCCTGGATGCCGTGCCCTACCTGATCGAGCGCGAGGGCACGATCAACGAGAACCTGCCCGAGACGCACGCCATCCTCAAGCGCATCCGTGCCGAGCTCGACGCCGCCTACCCGAACCGCATGCTGCTGGCCGAGGCCAACCAGTGGCCGGAGGACGTGCAGCAGTACTTCGGCCAGGGCGACGAGTGCCACATGTGCTTCCACTTCCCGCTCATGCCGCGGATGTACATGGCGGTGGCGCAGGAGGACCGCTTTCCCGTCACCGACATCCTGCGCCAGACGCCCGAGATCCCGGAGGGCTGCCAGTGGGCCGTCTTCCTGCGGAACCACGACGAGCTGACGCTCGAGATGGTGACCGACGCGGAGCGCGACCAGCTCTGGAACACCTACGCCGCCGACCGGCGCGCGCGCATCAACCTCGGCATCCGCCGCCGCCTCGCGCCGCTGATGGAGCGCGACCGCCGGCGCGTGGAGCTGATGAACGGCCTGCTGCTCTCCATGCCCGGCTCGCCGGTCATCTACTACGGCGACGAGATCGGCATGGGCGACAACGTGTTCCTGAAGGACCGCGACGGCGTCCGCACGCCGATGCAGTGGAGCCCGGACCGCAACGGCGGCTTCTCCAAGGCCGACCCGGCGGCGCTGATCCTGCCCGCCATCCAGGACGCGCTGTATGGCTTCCAGGCCGTGAACGTCGAGAGCCAGGGGCGCGACCCGCACAGCCTGCTCAACTGGACGCGCCGGATGCTCGCGGTGCGCAAGCAGAGCCGCGCCTTTGGCCGCGGCACCATGCGCCTGCTCTACCCCGGCAACCGGAAAGTGCTGGCCTACCTGCGGGAGCATGAGGGCGACACGGTGCTCTGCGTGTTCAACCTCTCCCGCGCCGCGCAGGCCGTCGAGCTGGACCTGTCCGGCTTCGCGGGCACCGTCCCGGTGGAGATGCTCGGCGGCACGCCCTTCCCGCCAGTTGGCTTCCAGCCCTACGTCCTGACCCTGCCGCCCTACGCCTTCCACTGGTTCCTGCTGGCGGCCGAGGCGCAGATGCCCCCCTGGCACGTCCCGCCGCCCGAACCGCTGCCGGAGCTGCGCACCCTCGTGCTCCGCGCTGGCGAGAACCAGTTGCCGGAGGAGGCGCAGCGCGTGCTGGAGCGCGAGGTGCTGCCCGCCTGGCTGCCGCGCCGGCGCTGGTTTGGCCCGCAGGAGGTGCGCGGGCCGGTGCGCCTGCACCCGGGGCCCCTGCTGCCCGCCCAACCCTACCCGGTGCTGCTGGCGGAGGTGGAGGCGAGTGGGGCGCGCTGGTCCATGCCGCTGGCCGGCATCGCGGAGGGCGCGGAGGGCACGCATTCCGGGCAGCTCGCCGTCGCGCGCTACCGCCAGGGCCGGCGGGTCGGGCTCGTCACCGACGCCATGGCAACGGACAGCTTCCCGCAGGCGGTCCTGGCGGCGTGCCGCTCCGGCCTTTCCATGCCCTGGCCGGGCGGCGGGACGGTCGGGTTCAGCGGCTCCGCCATGCTGTCCGGCATGGAGGTCTCGCCCGAGGTGAGGCGTCCGAGCGGGGAGCAGAACAACTCCTCCGTCATCATCGGCGAAGCGGTGGTGCTCAAGCTGCTGCGCCAGGTGCAGCCCGGCCTGCACCCCGAGGTGGAGATGGCCCGCTACCTGACGGATGCGGGCTACGAAGGGACACCCGCGCTGCTCGGCGAGGTGTGGCGGGAGGGGGCGGACGGCACGCGCCACTCCCTCGCGCTGCTGCAGTGCTTCGCCCGGAACCAGGGCGATGCCTGGGCCTGGACGCTCGACTTCCTCGCTCGCACGGTGGACGAGGCCGCGCTGACCGAGGCCGAGCCGGAGGACCCGCTGGCCGGCTGGCTGCCGCTGGCCGAGGCGATCGGGCGCCGCCTGGCGCAGCTCCACCTCGCGCTCGCCCGGCCGAGCGAGGACCCCCACTTCGCGCCGGAGCCGGCGAATGCCGCCGCCATCCGCGGCTGGGTGGAGGACGTGGCAGGCCAGGTAGAGACGGCTCTCGACATCCTCGGCCGCGGCGTGGCCCTGCCGGAGGGACCGGCGGCGGAGGCGGCGGCGGCGCTGGTCGCGCGGCGAGATGCGCTGCTGTCGGCGGTGCGCGGCATGGCGCCCTCTCCGGACGGGCTGCTCCAGACGCGCATCCATGGCGATTTCCACCTGGCGCAGATCCTCGTCCAGCCTGGGGACGTCACCATCCTCGACTTCGAGGGTGAGGCGGTGCGGACGCTGGAGCAGCGCCGCGCGAAGGGCAGCGCCTGGCGGGATGTGGCGGGGCTGCTGCGGAGCCTGGACTACGCCGCCTCCGTCGCCACGGCGACCGAGGCGTCCGGCGCCGCGACCGCCGCGCCCACCGCGCGCCGCGCCGCCCTGATCGCGCGGTGGCGGGAGGCGGCGGAGGCGGCGGTGCTGGCCTCCTACCGCGCGACCTGGGCCGCGGAGGGCGGTGCGCTGCCGGAGGCAGGAGGCGCGCTGCTGGACCTGTTCCTGATCGGCAAGGCGGCAGGGGAGGTCGCCTTCGAGGCCGCGAACCGCCCGGCCTGGCTCTCCGTGCCCGTGCTCGGCATGGCGACCCTGTCCGGCCGGATCGTCGGGGGCGAGGCCTGACTGCGCAGCCTCAGGCCGCAGCGGCCTGCGGGACGAGGGCGTGGACGGCGACCCGCATCGCCTCGCGTTCTGCGTCGTCCTGGAACGTGAAGGCGAGGTGCAGCGAGTTCGGCGTGCGCTGCGCGACGCGCACCCCGGCTGCCGGCAGGCCGGGGACGTTGATGCGCGCCGTGGCGAAGCTGGGCGCGTCCGCGACCGCCACCGCCACGCCGCCCGGCGAGATGTTCATGACGGTGACGTCCAGCCCGGGCGCGCCCTCCGGCTCGATGCGGGCGTCCATGCGCAGCGCGTGCCGCGGCTCCTGCCGCCGGTCGGTTTCGGGCAGGTGCCGACGCACGAGGCCGAGCATGCGGTCCGGCAGCCCGTAGAGCGCCGCCGCCACCTGGCCCGACGCGCCGTGCAGCATCGCAACGTTCATGTGGTTGTCCTCCAGCTCCGCGGAGGCGGCGCGCACGCGCTCCGTCGAGATGCGGGCTGCGGCCGAGGCCGCAGCGGCGGCCTTCGCCACCTCAGCGATCGCGCCCGACTGACGCTCCATGCCCTGGGCGATCTCCGTGGAGATCCGGTCCAGCTCCTGGATCGCCGCGGCGATCCCGTCGATCGTGCGGAGCGCGCCGTCGGACCGGACCTGCACCGCCTCCAGCCGCTCCGAGATCTCGCCGGTGGCGCGGGCGGTCTGGCCTGCGAGGGTCTTCACTTCGCCGGCCACGACGGCGAAGCCCTTGCCGGCCTCCCCGGCGCGCGCCGCCTCGATCGTGGCGTTCAGGGCGAGGAGGTTGGTCTGCCGGGCGATGCCGCCGATCAGCCTGCTCACCTCGCCGATCTGCGCGACGGTGCGCGCGAGCTCACCGAAGGCGAGGCGCGCCTCCTCCGTGCGGCGGGCGATGTCGCGCGTCGTTCCCGCGGACTGCACCACCTGCGCAGTCATGGTGCGCACCGCGTCCGCCATGTCGGCGGCGGCGGCCGCCGCACGGTCCGCATCCCCGGCCGAGCGTTCGCTCTCGGCCCGCGCCGCCTCGGCATCGCGGGCAAGCCGCACGGCCGAACCCTCGAGCTGGTCGGCAAGCTGCTCCAGCTCCCGCGCCGTCTCGCCGACCTCGGCGGTGGCGTCGGCGACCTCGCGCTCGACGGCCATCGCCACCTCGCCGCCGGTCAGTGGCGCGGAGCCGTGCGGCGCTTCGCTCGTCCCGATCGCGGTGGCGATCGGGATGGGGGCCGCCGCCTCGCCCTGGTCCAGGACCTCCGCGACGCCGTGCCGCAGGGGCGCGACCAGGGGACGCAGCGCAAGGATGGAGATGAGCGCCCCGAGCGCGGTTCCGGCCAGGAGCAATCCGGAGGCCGGCGCTCCCTTCACCAGGAGCAGGCCGGGCAGCAGCGCGCCGGCCGGCAGCGGAAGCAGCGCAAGCAGCAGCCTTGCGTGCAGGGATGCAGGCCAGCGGCCCCGCAGCGCGGGTCGGATCACGTGGCGTGCGGCATGGTCCGGCATCGGCAATCTTCCTCGGCGGCTTGTCCCGCCGATGCTGCACGCCGCCGGCAAACGGCCGGTTAAGCCGCGGCCCGGCGGGCCGGCGCGCGCGCCTTCACCCCTCCCAGTCCGCAGCCTTGCCGAGCGGATTGCAAGGCAACGCGGCGCCGAAGGCGAAGCGCACCGGCCGCTCCGGCGCAGGGAAGCGCGAGGCGCACCAGGCATCCAGCGCGGCGGGCAGGACGGCCATGTCGGCCCCTGGGCTCGGTACCACGAAGGCCTTCAGGCGGGGCTCGGGCAGGGCGGTGTCGAGCCGCACCGCCGCTGCCGCCACGCCCGGATGCTCCCGCAGCGCCTCGGCCACCTGGGCCGGGTGCACGTTCGTGCCGGCGACCTGCACAACCTGGTCGCGTCGCGTGGCGGGCCGGAGCGTATCGGGGCCGACCCACTCCACATGGTCGGGCAGGGGGGTGGCCCGGCGCGTGAGCGTGTCGAACAGGGCATCCGCCCCGGCCGGGCGCCAGCGCGGCAGCAGGCGGTAGGGCTCGTCCGGGCCCGTGCGGCACGCGATGCCCGCCGTCTCCGAACTGCCGTACACCTCCGTCACGCCGGCGAAGCCCAGCGCGCGCAGCGCGCGGTGCGTGGCGGCGGGCAGGGGGGCGGTGGAGGAGGTGGCGACCACATCCGGCGGCGGTGCGACCGCCGCGTCGGCCAGCAGCGCATGCCCGGCCGGGAAGCCGACCAGCAGGTCGCCGGGCCGCAGGTCCCGCAGGATGGCGCCGGGAACCGCCCCGCGGCGTTCCAGAACGGGCACGCCGAGCGCCTCCGGCAGCAGCACGCCGAAGATCATGCCGTAGATGTGGTGCGCTGGCACGGCCAGCACGATGCGGCGCCGGCCGGCGAAGGTCGCTGCCCAATGGGCGGCCTCCGCCAGCAGGCAGGGCAGGGAATGCGTGAAGCGCTTCGGCCGCCCCGTGCTGCCCGAGGAGGCGAAGGTGAAGCCCGAGACGCCGTGTTCCAGCGCCGCCTGCACGATGCCGGTCCAGGCCCCCAGCCGGCGCTCCAGCAGCAGGTGGCCCTCGGCCCCCGTCTCGTGCAGGTGGAACAGGCGGTCCACCGCCGCCGCGCAGGCAATCGAGCCCAGGCTGTCCAGGCCGAGGCCGTCCTCGCCGAGGTCGAGGTCATCCGGCCAACCGTCGGCCTCCGCGGGCGACAGGCGGCGCCCGGTCAGGGAGGCGAGTTCCTGAGCGATCAGGGGGCGCAGCACGCGCAGCACGGCATCACGGTGCAGATGCAGCGCGCGCGGCTGCGCGTCCCCGGCGTCGTGGATCCCGGGCAGGTGCGTGTCGGGCATGGCGGCCTCTCCGCTTTCTCGCTGCGGGGGATCAGAGCGCCGCCGGGTGAAGGAAGTGCGAACGCACGCCCCGGTTCAGGGCGCGGGCACGCCCGGCAGGTCGGCGTCGCGGAGGATCCGCTCGAAGGTGGGCCGGGCCCAGAAGAAGCCCTGCATGAAGCGTGCGCCCGCCGCCCGGAGGGCCGTCACCTCCTCCGCCCGCTCCACGCCCTCAACGACCACCTTCACCCCGATCTCCTGGGCCATCCGGAGCATGGCGGCGATGACAGCCATGCGCGTACGGTCGGTGTCGCAGCCCTGCACCAGGATGCGGTCGAGCTTGATGACGTCGGGCCGCAGCTCGGCCAGCCGCGCGAGGCCGGAATAGCCGGTGCCGAAATCGTCGAGCGCCACCTGGAAGCCGTGCCTGCGGTACTCGGCGATGATGTCCCGCAGATGGTTCGTCTCGCTGATGTGCTCGGACTCGACGATCTCGAAGGTCAGCCGATCGAGCGGGAAGCCCGTGCGACGCGCGGTGCGCAGCGTGGTCTGGATGCAGGCCCGTGGCTCATACACCGCATTGGGCAGGAAGTTGACGTTCAGCCGCCGGTCGATGCCGAGTTTTGCCGCCATCTCGATGGCCTTGACGCGGCAGGCCTGGTCGAAGGCGTAGAGCTGCTCGGGCGTCACCTGGTCGAGCACGAAGCCCGCACCCTCGGCCGCGGGGCCGCGCACGAGCGCCTCGTAGGCGTCGATCCGGCCTGCCTCCACATCGACGATCGGCTGGAAGGCGACGGAGAAGGGAAACAGCGCCGGGGCGTTCCGGCAGGCGCCGCAGGGGGTGCGGCCCTCGGTCGGCTCCTCCGCGGCATCCGGCGCGACGGTGCCATGCTGCCCACGCAGCAGCGGGATCAGGGCCGGGTTGACGTAGCGCATCCGGCCGGGACGACGCCGGTCGGCCTGCCCTTCCAGCAGATCGGACGCCGACCTGGACTCGCCGTGCACCTGCAGACCGTTCTTCATGCCAAGATCCTGTTCGCCCGCCCGGTGTTCCCCGGCATCGGGCTGAGCTCGACGGCTTCGCGCCTACGAAAGACTATTTCTCACGGAGGGTTAAGCGTTTCTGAACGACCGCCGTGCGGTTCGCTCCGGCGATAAATAGTTCAGAACGGCAACGTATAGCTGCGCCGACACATCGCCGGATCTCGCTCGGCGCCAGGAGATGTCCGCCCATGTCGGCAGCGCATACCATCGCCGCATCCGGAGGCGCCGCCTTCACGCAGCCCGCGTTGCTGGACCGCCTCGAGGCGATGACGAGTTCCGAACTCGACGCCCTCGACTTCGGCGCCATCGCCATTGATGGCGAGGGAATGGTGCGCCACTACAATGCGTGCGAGGCCCGCCTGGCCGGCCTTTCGCCCTCGCGCGTGCTCGGCCATCACCTGTTCGAGGAGGTGGCGCCATGCATGAACAACTTCATGGTCTCGCACCGGTTCGAGGACGAGGAGGCATTCGACGACACCATCCCCTACGTCCTGACCCTTCGCATGCGGCCAACGCCCGTGCGTCTGCGGCTGATGAAGCGCGCCGGGCTGGCACGCGCCTGGGTGTGCATCGAGCGGCGGGTCGCGTGACGATGGATGGCGGGGAGGTCGCGCCTGCCCCGGACGAGATGGAGGGGCTGCTCGAGTTCCTCTATCTCTGCCCGCACGGCCTCGTCGAGTTCGACGCGGCAGGCGTCGTGGGGAAGTTGAACCCGGCCTGCCTGCAGCTCCTGATGCCGCTTTCCGGCGGGGCGGGCGCCGTGGCGAACCTCTACGACGCCCTGGCCCCCTACGAGCCCGACCTGCGCCACCGGATCGAGGCGGAGGCGGGACCACGAGGGCTGGTGCTCGACGGGCTGCGCATCCACGTCGGCGCCAAGCCTGCGCGCCGGCGCCCGCGCCTGCCGCAGCCCGGCCCGGCGGCCGAGGAGGATCCGCTCGTCCTCTCGCTCACCGTGCTGCGCCTCGCACCCAACCGCCTGATGGGGGTGATGTCGGACATCTCCCGCCAGGTTGCGCAGGACCGGCGCCTGCGCGAGGCGGAGGCCTGGTTCGCCGCAGTGGTGAGCGGTGCGCAGGACTACGCATTCTTTCCGCTCGACGCGAATGGCCGGATCACCGACTGGAACGCCTCCGGCGAGAAGCTGTTCAGCCTCTCCGAAGCCGAGGCGCTCGGCCGTGCGGGATCGACGCTCATGCCCACAGAGGCCGGCCTGCCGCCGCTCGCCACCCGGCTGGACCTGGCGCGGCGTGAGGGCTGGCACCTCGCGGAGGGCTGGATCCCGCGCGGAAGGGGCGGGCGCTTCTGGGGCACCTCGGTCGTCTCCGTCATGCAAACCGGCGAGGACGAGCCGGAGGCGTTCCTCGTCGTCGTGCGCGACGCGACGGAAAGCCGCGGCTCGGCGGAGGCGCTGCGCAAGGCGCTCTGCACCGACCAGCTGACCGGCGCGATGAACCGGCGCCACTTCTTCGAGATGGCGCGCGACGCCTTCGCGGTCACGAAGCTACGGCACGAGCCCGTCTCAGCCATCATGGTGGATGCGGACCACTTCAAGTCGGTCAACGACACCTACGGCCACCGTGCGGGTGATGCGGTCCTGACCGGCATCGCCGCCGCGCTGCAGGGCGGCGTGCGGACGGGCCGAGACCTTGTCGCGCGCCTGGGCGGGGAGGAGTTCTGCGTGCTGCTGCCCGGGCTGAACCGCGAGGCGGCGGCGGAGGTGGCGGAGCGCCTGCGCGCGGCGATCGCGGAGGCCTGCTTCGACGTCCCAGGCAAGGACGGCACGCCCGTGCGCCTGGCGGTGACGGCGAGCTTCGGGGTGGCCGAGCGCTGCGCTGCCATGCGTGACGCCGATGCGCTGCTGCATGATGCCGACGCCGCGCTCTATGCCGCGAAGGCGGCCGGGCGCAACCGCGTCGGCCTCGCGCCGGTGCCGGCTGTCACCGCGGCCTGACCTGCGCCGCGCGGTTTACCGCGCCTTCACCCCGAAGTGCCAGGATCGCCCTCGCACCACGGATGAGGAGGCGGTGATGGTATCGGTGGCATTCGCGACCGAGCGCGGAAGCACGGCGGCCGAGGCGGCGCCCGAGGCGCCGGTGACCTTGCGCATCAGCGGCGGCAAGCCGCTCCGGCTGCGCGCGACACTGCTGGCCGAAGGCAATTCCTGGGCGCCCGGAACGCCGCTCTGGCATGAGGTCGCGCTATGGCGGCGCGAGGGCGGGGAGATCGTCGTCTCCGTCCGGACGCTGCGCAAGGGCCAGGGCGAGTCCGACACCTACCGCGCGGAGGTCTTCGCCAATGCGGCGGAGGCGCTGAACTGGCTCGAGGAGTTCGACCCGCTCGCGGACATGACCGTGGACCTCGACCCGTCCGATCGCTCGGTCAGCGCGCTCGACATCGCGCTGCGCGCTGCCTCGCTGCGCGGGCGGGCGGAGGAGATCACGCGGCAATGGCGCGCGCTGCTCGGCGAGATGCTGTTCCGCCTTTACGCTGCGGACTGACCCCAAGAGACGACCGGGACCCAAGACCCATGGAAATGATCAAGTTCGGCGCGGACCACGTTGACAACCTGGTCGCGCAGGATCCGACACGCCTGGACCGCCTGCCCTTCGGCGCCATCCTGGTGGACCGCACCGGCCGCGTGCTGAAGTACAACGCGTATGAGAGCGCGCTGTCCTCCCGCCCATCCCACGAGGTGATCGGCAAGAACTTCTTCAACGACGTCGCGCCCTGCACCAAGGGCCACCAGTTCCAGGGCCGCTTCCTGCAGGGCGTGTCGCAGGGCAGCGTGAACACGATGTTCGAGTACGCCTTCGACTACAAGATGCAGCCGGCCAAGGTGCGCGTGCACATGAAGTCGGCCTCGATGGACGAAGGCGTCTGGATCTTCATCAAGCGCGTCTGACACGCCGCGGGGGAGGGGCGACTCTCCCCCCGATCGGCGTGGAAGTGCCTCGCCCAGCCGGGCCGCATCTGCGAGACTTGGCCGGCCCGAGCAGGAGCGCCCAACGTGCCGAAGGACGGTGCCGACCGCCTTGTCCCGCCCAATGCCCTCTCCGTGCGTCTGGCGGCGCGCGACGGGCGGCTGAGGGGCCACACCTCCGGCCTCGCACCCGGGTACGTGCAGGGCAACCTCGCCATCCTGCCCGCTTCGCTCGCCGGCGACTTCCTGCGCTTCTGCCAGCGCAACCCGAAGCCGTGCCCGGTGCTCGGCATTTCCGAGCCCGGCAGCCCGCGGATCCCCGGGCTTGGTGCCGACCTCGACCTCCGGACCGACCTGCCGCGCTACCGCGTCTGGCACCGCGGCGAACTGGTGGAGGAGCCGACGGACATCCTGCGCCACTGGCGCGACGACCTGGTGGCCTTCGTGATCGGCTGCTCCTTCACCTTCGAGCACGCCTTGATCGAGGATGGCGTCCCGCTGCGGCATGTGGAGCAGGGGCGGAATGTCGCCATGTACCGGACGAACATCGCCTGCCAGCCCGCGGGCGCCTTCGCCGGCCCGATGGTGGTCTCCATGCGGCCGCTGCGCCCGGCGGATGCGATCCGTGCCGTGCAGGTCACCTCCCGCTTCCCGGGTGTGCACGGCGCGCCGGTGCATCTCGGCCATCCCGGCATGATCGGCATCGCCGACCTTGCGCGCCCGGACTACGGCGACGCGGCCGAGGTGCGGGAGGACGAGCTGCCGGTCTTCTGGGCTTGCGGCGTCACGCCCCAGGCGGTGATCGCCGCCGCCCGGCCCGACTTCGCCATCACCCATGCACCGGGCTGCATGCTGGTGACGGACGGGCGCAACAGCCGCCTTGCGGTGATCTGACCGCCGCTCAAAGGTAACGGCCGCGCTCCAGGATCTCGAGCGTGTACTCGTGGTAGCTCATGCCCAGCTCCTCTGCCCGCGCGAGGCGGCGCAGCGCGATCTCGGGCGGCGGCGTGCGCCACGCCTTGCGGTGCGCGCGGCGCCAGCAATAGGCACGCCAGCCCTCCTCAGGGTCCTCCAGAGGCGGGCCGCCATTGTGCCCGATGCCTGGCGCCGCACCATTCATGCCGCGGCGCCGAGAAGCTTGTACATGTAGGCCGTGGCCTCCAGCCTGTCCTCGTCCGGCGCGCGGGCGTAGTGGGGCATCACGCCCGCCAGCGCGTAGCCCAGCGAGGCATAGAGCGGCTGCGCCGCGTCGCCCGCGCGCGTGTCGAGCGTCAGCAGCACGCGCCCCTCCTCCGCGGCCAGCGCCTCCAGCCGGCGCAGCATGGCGCGTGCCAGGCCGCGGCGGCGCGCGTCGGGATGCACCAGCACCTTGCTCACCTCCGCCCGGTGGCGCTGGTTCGGCATGGCGGCAAGGACGAGTTGTGCCGTGCCGGCCAGCCGCCCGTCCAGCCGCGCCGCGAGCAGCCGCCGCTCCCGCTGGGCGAGGCCTGGGATCACCTGGCCGCGCCACCACGCCTCCGCGTCCGCCGACGCGAAGGGCTGCACAAAGCCGACGCTCGCGCCGGCCTCGACGCAGGCATGCAGCAGCGCGCCGAGCGCCGCGGCCTCCCGCTCCGCCGCCACGGCGTCCAGCTCCTCGATGGTCATGCCGTCACCCTCCTTCATGGCGGGCAGATCGCGATCAGGTATCGCGCCGGCCCGCGCGGCCCGGCGGCAAGCCGCGTCGGTCCCTCTATCCGCACACGCAGGCAGTCGCCGGGGAGGAGCCGCCAGCTTCGCGCACCCAGCGCGAAGTCGAGCGTGCCCGAGAGCACGAGGACATGCTGCTCCATCCCCGGCACGGGGGCCGCGTCGTAGGCCACCGCCGCGCCCGCAGGCAGCTCCCCCTCCAGCATCTCCATCCGCAGGCCCGGCCCGGGGGGCGAGACGGCGCGGCGGCGGAAGCCGGTCTCCGGGTCCGACCAGGCGGGCTGGTCGGCGCGGCGCATCAGCGCCGGCGCCTCGCCCTCGGCGGCCGCCATCAGGCGCGACAGCGTCCAGCCATAGGCGGCGCAGAGCCGGCCGAGCATGGCCGCCGTCGGGCTCGTCTCCGCGCGTTCGAGGCGCGAGAGGGTGGCGCGGCTTATGCCCGTGCGGGTGGCGAGTTCATCCAGCGACAGGCCACGCTCCGCGCGCAGCGCGCCGAGGCGCTCCGCCAGCCGCCGCTCAATCTCCTCGGGCGGCGTGTCCCTCACCGGTGTGTCTCTCATGAGAGACATGTTCTCACATGGGAAAACGTACTTGCAAGGCTTGCGGCCGGCAGGGGCGGTGGGACACTCGCGGCGAGGACCACGGAGATCCCCATGCTGCACTTCGAGCGCACCGCCCGCGCCGGCACCGACCATGTGGGCGCGCACCTCTCCACCCTGGTGATCGCCGGCTGGGCGGGCCGGGACGAGGCGGCGCTGCGCCACCACATCGAGGAGCTGGCCGCGATCGGCGTGCCGCGCCCCTCCTCCGTGCCGGTCTTCTACCGCGTGGCGGCGGCCAACCTGACGCAGTCGGCGCGGCTGCAGGTGCTCGGTCCCGACAGCTCGGGCGAGGTGGAGCCGGTGCTCGTCTCGCTCGCCGACGGGCTCTGGCTCGGCCTCGGCTCCGACCACACGGACCGCAAGGCGGAGGCGGCGGGTATCGCACTGTCGAAGCAGCTCTGCGGCAAGCCTGTCGGCCATGCGCTCTGGCGGTTCGAGGAGGTGGAGGCGCACTGGGACCGGCTGGTCATCCGCGCGCACGCGACCATCGGCGGCGAGGTTGTGCTGTACCAGGAGGGCGCGCTTTCGGCCCTGCGCCACCCGCGCGACCTGCTGGCCCGCGGGCCGGCGCTGCCGCCGGGCTCGGCCATGTTCTGCGGGACATTGGGTGCGATCGGCGGCATCCGCCCCGCCGCGCGCTTCGCCATGGAGCTGGAGGATCCCGTGCTCGGCCGGCGGATGTCGCACGCCTACGACATCGAGGTGCTGCCGGTGGTGAGCTAGGCGGTCAGCGCCGCGGTCGTGCGAAGGCGAAGGCCACCAGGCCGACCCCGGCGATCCAGGCCAGCCCGACGGCCCATTGCCGCCATGCAAGCGACGAGGCGGAGGCGGCAGGCTCGGCGGCCAGGGCGGGCGTGCCGCGGCGCGGCGCCGAGAGGCTGCGGTGCAGCACGCCCTGCGCGTCGAGGATGGCCCTGTCCCCCCCGTCCAGCGCCGCTGCCCCGGGCGGCAGGGGCGGCACGCCCGCGCTGTTCGGCGCATTGAGCCAGAGCCCGGGAACATCGCCCCGCACCAGCCGGAGGGCCAGCGCCGGGCCGGCGACGTCCGGCAACGGGGGCACGCGGCCGGGCGGCGCGACGGAGGTGAGCGCAACGAACGGTCCGCTCGGGCGCGGCGCCTCGCCGGGCGGAACCTGGGTCAGGCGCAGCGGCGCGCCGGGCGGCAGGACCGCGCGGAGCACCCAGAGCGCCTGGTTCAGCGATTCGATCCCGAGCCCCTCGACCAGCACCTCCACGCCCTCGGCGTAGAAGGCGGGCAGATCCGGGAACTCCACCGGCGCCGTGTGCGGCCTGAGGCGGATCGCCGACTCCGGCAGGAGCTGCGCCGGAAGCACGGCCGCCTCCGGCGCCCGCTGCAGCCGAACCTCGACGGTGTTCCGCAACCGCAGCAGGCCGGCCGGCACCGCCGCCGACAGGCGCGTGCGGTCACCCGCGGCGACCGAGCCGAGCAGCGTGCCGTTCATCAGCACCAGGAGGGTCCCGCGGCCCGGGGGCGCTGCAACCTCGATGTCGACGGACTGCGGTGCCGTGCGCGGCGGCAGGTTGCGGGCGGCGAAGCCGAAGGTCCAGACGGGGCGATCGCCATCCTGCGGGGCGGCAGCCGGGAAGGGCAGGTCGGACAGGCCGGCGGCGGGCAAGGGCGCGACGCCCGGCAGCCTTGCGTCGCGCCCGAGCGCGAGTGCGGGGAACGGCCCGACCCGCACCACCTGCGCCGCCTCCGCCTCCCGGCCGCCGACCAGCACCGTGCCGGTGCGCCAGGGCGGTGCGGGGTCGGGCGGCTGGCCCGCGGTGATGCGCGGCTCGCGGCCTGTCTCGGCAACTGCGAGGGCGGCCTGCAACGCGGCGTCCGCATAGGCGGGTTGGACGGTGCCGCGCGGCAGCACCACCTCCACCTCGCGCGGCAGCAGCCGCAGCAGCGCGGCGGGCGTCAACGGCGCGTCGCGCGGGACGAGGAGGGCGAGCGCGCTGTCCGGCTCCAGCACGGCGCGCGCGGCGCCGGCCTCCTGCAACCGCAGCCCGAGGCGGAGCGCCTGGCCGGACATCTCCTCGGCGGGGACGGCGATCTCGACCGTTTCGCGTGCCCCTGCCTCGATCCGGCGCACGGCCAGCAGGCGTCCGTTCACCCGGATCTCGGCCGCGTGCCGGCCCGGCGCAGGCGCCAACACGCCAAGGTTCAGCACCAGCCGCCCGCCAAGGCCGGGCAGGCCCTGCGGCAGCGGGAAGGCGGCCTCCGCACCATCGGCCCCCGCATCGAGCCCGCCTTCGCGCCCGATCTCGTCCAGGCTGACCCGTCGCTCCAGCGTCGCGGGCAGCGTGGCCTCGACGGGCGCGCGCTGCGGCGACCGCGTGCGCTGTTGCGCCTCCGCGGCGCCGGCCGCCAGGGCCAGCACCGCCAGCAGGGCCGGTCCCCGCCTGCGCATGGTGGGCTAGACCTCCTCGTCGCGCCGCCGCGCGCGCTCGGCCTCGCGCATCCAGTCCTCGGTGGTCTTGGTCACGGGGCGCGCCGCGCCGGCATAGGGGTCCACGCCGCCATCCGTCGCGGCGAACACGCGGCAGTCCTCGCAGAGCCGCAGCACCGCGAGCCGCGCCGGGTCCTGGAACATCCAGTGGCCGGAGGACTGGAGCTTCTTCGTCACGCGCTCGATGGTCGAGCGCGTGCCGAAGGGCTTCGCGCAGCGCTCGCAGCAGAAGGGCTCCTCCTCCTTCACCACCTGGATCTGGCCGGCGGCCGGGCTGAGGGTCAGGCGCGGCACCAGGCTGATGACCCGCTCCGGGCAGGTGCTGGCGCAGAGGCCGCACTGCACGCAGGCATCCTCCACGAAGCGGAGCTGCGGCGTCTCCGGGTTCGCGCTGAAGGCGCCGGTCGGGCAGACCGTGGTGCAGGACATGCAGAGCGTGCAGCCATCGGTGTTCACCTGCGCCACGCCGAAGGGCGCGAGGGCGGGCATCGCCACGGCCTCCCCGGCGAAGCGCATGCCCTCGGCCAGCGCGCGCGCCGCCTGCCGGATGACCTCGCGCGGCGCGCCCATGGCGAGGTGGGTCGCCGGCGGGAAGGGCAGGCCGCGGCGGGGCAGGGCGGCCAGCGCCTCCCCCAATGCGAAGGGGTCGTCCGTCTCGATCGTGGCGGCGCGCGGCAGCCCGTGCTGCGGGATGGCGAAGCCCGCCATGACGGACTGGACGTAGTCGAGGTTGCGGAACAGCCCCTCCGTCCCGTGCGGGCGGCGGCCGCGCATCAGCACCCGGACCTGCGCCGCGCCCCAGGCGAAGGCGTTCAGCAGGAAGCCGAGGTCGAGCTGCGTCACCTCGTTCACGCGCAGCGGCAGGACGCGCGCGGGCAGGCCGTCCCCGTGGCGCGCCAGCGCATCGATCAGCCCCTCGCCATGCGCGGCGTCATGCACCAGCAGCACCGGTGCCTCACCGCCCGCCTCGCGGTAGGTCAGCAGCAGGGTGCGGAGCCGGCGCAGCATCGCGTCCGGCGGCGGCAGCGCGTACTGCACCGCGCCCGTCGGGCAGACCGCGGCGCAGGACCCGCAGCCCGCGCAGATCTCGGCGCTGACCTGCACGGCGTCGCCTGCGCGCGTGCCGGGCACCGCGACGCCCGGCGTGATCGCGCCCGTGGGGCAGAGGTCGAGGCAGCGCGTGCAGCCCGTGCGCCGGTTGCGCGAATGAGCGCAGAGCGAGGCGTCGAAGGTGACGAAGCGCGGCTTGTCGAACTCGCGCACCAGCTCGCCCGCCTGGGCGATGGCGCGCGCCAGCGCCGCGCCGTCCGCCGGGTCGCAGCGCAGGTAGCCGAGCCGCACCTCATGCGACGGGAACAGCGGTGTCCCGCCCGTCAGGTCGAGGATCACGTCGCATGTGCTGCGGGCGCCGTCCTTCGCCGGCCCCCAGGCATAGGCGCCGCGCGACGAGGGACGCGGCATGGCATGGCCATCCACCACCAGCTCGAAGGCGCCGAGCCAGCCCGTCGCGGCCCGCGCGCGGCCGCGTGCCACGGGGAACTCGGCGGCGCGGGCGGGCGCGACCTCCTCCCGGCCCGTGAGCAGCACGGTGACGTCGAGCCGGTCCTTCAGCCGCTCCGCCGCCTCGAGGGCCATGGCATCGCGGCCAAGGATAAGCAGCACGCCCTCGCTCTTGAGCGGCACGAGCGGCGTCGCCGGCATCGGCACCGCGGCGGCGGCGACCAGCGCGGCCATCTTCGGCCCGGCCGCCTTCGCCTCGGCCGACCAGCCGGCCGTCTCGCGGATGTTCACGAAGGACAGGGGGCGCGTGAAGCCCGCGGCCTCCGCCTCCTGGGCAAACAGCGGCGCCTGGGCGGTGCAGGCCACCGTCACCGGCCGTCCCTCGCCGAGCGCCGCCATGAAGCGGTCGAGCTGGGAGAGGCAGAGCTGCTCGGCCGTGCGCAACTCGCCGCCGCAGCCGCGCGCGATGGCGCGGCCGTCGAGGGGCATCGTGTCCTCGCAGGTGCAGGCAAAGGTGATCTGCCCGCCTTCGCGGGTCGGCGTGGTCATGGCGTTGAGGCGTCCCCGTCGGCGCCGGGGTCTAGGCCCCAACCCGTGGTGGCCATATATGCCGCCCCACCCGCAAAGGCGAGGGAAGAGAGGACCGTTCCGACCTTGGCACACGCCCTGCCCGAGCTGCCGAGCCTGTTCCAGCCCATCGTCGCCCTGCGGGAGGGCGGGGATGCCCTGGCCCGCGCCGTGGGGATGGCGCCGCAGCACGGGGCGGGGACGCTCGCCTGGGTGCGCTCCGCCGCCCGGATCGAGGCCGCGGTGGTGCTGGAGCCGGAGGAGCCGCTCGGCCACGCCCGCGCCGCGCTCTTCGCCGCGGCCAATGCGCTGGCCGACGCCGCGGCCGCGTTCGGCCCGCCCGAGATCCCGATCACCTTCCGCTGGCCCGCGACGGTCCTGGTCAACGGCGCCATCGTCGGTCGCACCCGCATCGCATGGGCCGAGGGCGCGGCAGAGGATGCGGCGCCCGACTGGCTGGTGGTGGCGGTGGAGGCGCGGCTGAACTTCCCGCCCGGCTGGGAGGGCGGCATGTCCCCCGGCGAGACCGCCCTGCAGGAGGAGGGCTGGGAGGAGGACCTCTCCGCGCCGGAGCTGACCGCCGCCTGGGCGCGGCACCTGATGGCGAACCTGGCCGGTTGGGGGCGCCCCGGCCCGCATGCCGGCTTCCGGCGCCTGGCCGAGCGCTACCTCGCCCGGCTCGAGGGCCGGGAGGAGGGCGTGCGCCGCGGCATCGAGCCGACGACGTGCGACCTGGTCCTGGAGCGGGACGGGGCGCGCGAGCGCGTGGCGCTGCTGGACAGCCTCGCATGAGCCGGCTGCCGCGGACCCTTCGCCTCGACCCCTCCGACACGGTGGTCTTCCCGCTGGCCGCCGAGCCGGGGGAGTGGGCCGTGCCGGGCGGCTTCGCCTTCTGGGACGACGAGCCGGAGGGGCTGGCGGGCAAGCGCCGGCAGGCCTTCCGCGCCGGGTTCCTCGGCCTGCGCTCCTTCGGCTGGTCCACGCTGGTCGAGGTGGCCGACGCGACGCCGGCCGAGCGAGCGGCGGCGCTGGCCGCGTTGGCCGCCCACATCCGCGCGGAATACGGCGCCCCGGATGACGCCGCGGCCCGCGCCGCGGCTTCGGAGGAGATCGAATTCGCCGAATCCCTCTGCGAGGGCCACGCCACGGGCACGGTGCTGGCGCTGACCCGCAGCCATGAGGGCGGCGAGGTGCGGGAGCGCTTCCGCACCCTGCACCTGCGGGACACACCGCATGCCGAGTTCAACAGCCTGCCCGTGTTCGGCGTGGTGCAGGTGGAGGGCGAGGAGGAGCCGGCGGAGCACCCCGACCTCACCGCCCTCGCGCGCCGGAGGCAGCCGTGAGCCACACCCATCCCCTTCTCTCGCCGGGCGACTTCTGGGTCGCCTCCGGCCACCACCTCTGCGACCGGGACGCGGACGGGCGCGTGGTGGCGACGCCCGACCTCTGGCGCGCCTTCCTTGCACGGCCGGAGCTGATGCCGCCCGAGGAGGCCTGCGACGCCGAGCGGGCGCTGCATGCGCGGCTGCTCGACGACCCTGCGCGCGCCGTGGCCGAGGCGGAACTGGCCGCGGTGTCCGACGCGGATGCGCGGGAGAACTGGGGGCTGTTCCTCGGCTTCCGCGACCGCGTGGCGGCGCAGCCGACGCTGGAGGCCGCGTGGCTCGACATCTACCGCGGCAAGGTGGAGCGCATCCCGCCCATCTTCCTGCAGATGCTCACGCACCTCGTCGCGCGCGCCGCGCTGGACGGCGTGGGCGACCCCTATGCGCTGCGGGCGGGCGAGCTGTTCTACCGCACCCAGCGCGCGGCCATCACGCAGGGCGCGACCCTCCTGGCCGACGAGGAGGTGGTGGAGATGCGCGCGGCCGATGGCGGCTTCGGCGCGCTCGGCAACCTGCTGGTGGAGGCGGGGGCGCCGCCACGGGAGGTGGAGCTGGACGTGCTGGGGGAGGGCAACGGCCACCTCTACCACGGGCGGTCCGATGCCCATGACTTCGCCCTCGACATCGCGCAGGGCCGCGACGGGCAGGCTGGCCTCGCGCGCGCGCTGGAGCACTTCGTGCTGCACATGTTCGGCGAGCGGGTTACGATCCGCCCGGTGCCGGTCATCGAGGACCGCAACTGGACCTGGCATGTCGGCCTGGACGCGGAGGCAACGGCGATCGCGAACGAGCTGTGGCACGGCAAGCGGGTGAAGCAGGAGAGGCTGGCGCGGATCCTCTGGCTCGGCGTGCTGGACTTCGCCGATCCCTCGCGCGTGCTGCCCCGCGTGCGCGGCCGGCCGGTCTACCTGGCGCTGGCGATGGACGTGGCGAACCGCGTCCGCATGAAGCCGCAGAACCTGGTGGCCGGCCTGCCGCTGATCGGGCGGGAGGGTGCGGCATGAGCCTGCACAACCCCGCTTCCCTGTTCATCCCTGCGACCGCGGTGGTGGAGCGACGTCCGGCAACCAGCCGCTGGGCCGACCATGTCTGGAGGGCGGTGGAGGTGCTGGAGGGTGTGCCCGACCTGGCGCCTTGGACCGTGCTGCGGGAGGAGGAGGGCCGCACCCTGTTCCTGGCCGGCCAGGCGGAGGTGGCGCTGCACCCGACCGACACGGACAACTACAAGCACAACATCGAATCCGCGCGCCCGACCGTCTGGGTCGTGCTGCGCCCCGCGGCCGGGGAGCCGGGCTTCGCCCTGCACACGATCACGGTGGATGCGGGCGAGGCGCATCTCTACGCCGATGCCGGCAACGACCTGCTGGAGGCACTGCCCATGCCGGCCTTCCTGCTGCCGCAGGTCACCGCCTTCGTCGCCGAGCACCACAAGGACCGCATGTTCCACAAGCGGAAACGCGACAGGGCGAACCCCGAGGCGCTCGGCCGCCGCGGCCCCGGCGAGGACGAGGCATGAGCGGCGAGGGCTTCCTCTCCCGCTGGTCCCGCCGCAAGCGCGGGGAGGAGGTGGCGGAGCCGGAACCGGCGCCCGCCCCACCCGCGGAGCCGGTGCCGGAGGCCGCGCCGCTCCCGCCAGCGCCGGTCGCGCAGGAGGCTGCCCCTTCCGAGACGGAGGAGGCTTTCGACCTCTCCGCCCTGCCGAAGGTCGAGGAGCTGACAGCCACCAGCGACATCTCCGGCTTCATGCGCCCTGGCGTTCCCGCCTGGCTCCGCACCGCGGCGCTGCGGCGCATCTGGTCGCTCGACCCGGAGATCCGGTCCTTCGTCGGCCCGGCGGACTACGCCTGGGACTACAATGCGCCGGACGGAGTGCCGGGCTTCGCGCTCGAACTCGGCGGCGACGTGAAGCGCCTCCTCGCCCAGGCCATCGGGGCCGAGGAGGAGAAGCCGGAGCGGCCGCCGGAGGAGCCGCCGGCCGAGGCCGAGGTCACCGTCGCGGAACTCGCGCCCGAGCCGGAGGCGACGCCCGAACCCCCGGCCATGCCTGCGCCCGAGGCGGAGCTGCCAGCACCCGAGGATCCCGCGCCGCTGCCACGCCGGCGGCACGGCGGGGCGATGCCTGCGTAACGGGTAACACGCTGGTTATGCGGTCCAGCGTAATGATGCAGGTGGACATTCCCGAGCGTGCCGCTTAGGCTTAGCGGTCTTGGGAGGAGGGGCTTCCGGAGTTCCGGAAGCTCGGTTACACGACCGCGTGTTTGGGGCAGAACAGACAACCGGATGACACAGCAGGACGGCCAGGACCAGCTTGACGCCGTTGACGCCGAACGGGCGCGGCTGTTCGCGCTGCTTGGCCGGCTGCTCGGTGCGGCGCCCGATGCGGCGCTTCTGGCCCGGCTCCGCCTGCTGCGCGGCGATGCGTCCGAGCTCGGCGCAGCCTATGCCACGCTCTCTGAAGCCGCACAGGTGACGCCCGAGGCGGCGGAGCGCGAGTTCTTCGACCTCTTCATCGGTGTCGGCAGGGGCGAGCTGCTGCCCTACGCCTCCTACTACCTGACCGGCTTCCTGCATGAGCGGCCGCTGGCCGACCTGCGTGGCGACCTCGCGCGGCTGGGCGTGGAGCGGGCGCCGGGCATCCCGGAGCCCGAGGACCACATCGCCTTCGTCTGCGAGACCTATGCGGGCCTGATCGCCGGCGCCTTCGCCGCGCCGCCTGCCGAGGCCGCACCCTTCTTCGCCCGCCACATCCTGCCCTGGGCCGCGCGCATGTTCGCGGACCTGGAGCGTGCGCAGGCGGCCGGTTTCTACCGCGCGGTCGGGCGGCTGGGCCGCGTGGCCGTGGAGATCGAGACGGCGGCGTCCGAGCTGCCGGAATAGTAGTCGCTGGACTAGGGGGAAGAAGAGAGATGAGCACCAGGGAGGAGAACGGGGTCGCGGAGCGTCGCGGCTTCCTGCGCACCCTCGGCCTCGGCACCGCCATGGCGGCCGCCGCGGCGCCCGCGTTGGCGCAGCGGTCGGACAGCGTGCCGGCGCGCGAGGCGCGCAAGGAGAACGAGAACCAGCGCACCGCCGCCCGCTACAAGCCGGGCAGCGCGCATGTGCAGGCCTTCTACCGCACCAACCGCTACGAATAAGGGGGAGACGCCGCCATGCTGATCAAGCGCTCCGACCGCGCGGCCACGCGCCAGCGCCTCGCCGCCACCTATGCCGGTCTGTCCTCGGGCGGGCTCGACCGCCGCTCCTTCCTCCGCCAGGCCGGGCTTGCCGGCGCGGGTCTTGCCGCCATGGGGGCGATGGCCCCGGGCCGCACCCAGGCGGCGGGCGCCGCGACGGGCGTGCTGAACCACACCCAGCCCGTGCAGCGCGTGAAGAACATCTGCACGCACTGCTCGGTGGGCTGCACGGTCATCGCCGAGGTGCAGAACGGCGTGTGGGTGGGCCAGGAACCCGCCTGGGACAGCCCGATCAACCGCGGCACGCACTGCGCCAAGGGCGCCTCGGTGCGTGAGCTGGTGCATGGCGACCGCCGCCTGAAGTACCCGATGAAGCTGGTGAACGGCGAGTGGCAGCGCATCTCCTGGGATGTCGCGCTCACCGAGATCGCCGACAAGATGATGGCGATCCGCGCGGCCTCCGGCCCGGACAGCCTGTTCTGGCTCGGCTCCGCCAAGTTCTCGAACGAGGGCGCCTACCTGTTCCGCAAGTTCGCGGCGTTCTGGGGCACGAACTCGGTCGACCATCAGGCGCGCATCTGCCACTCGACCACGGTCGCGGGCGTGGCCAATACCTGGGGCTACGGCGCGCAGACGAACAGCTACAACGACATCCGCAACTCCAAGACCATGATCATCATGGGCGGGAACCCTGCGGAGGCGCATCCGGTCTCCCTCCAGCACGTGCTGGCGGGCAAGGAGCGGAACCGGGCGAACCTGATCGTCATCGACCCGCGCTACACCCGCACGGCGGCGCATGCGTCCGAATACGTCCGCATCCGGCCGGGCACGGACATCCCCGTGATCTGGGGCATGCTCTGGCACATCTTCCAGAATGGCTGGGAGGACAAGGAGTTCATCCGGCAGCGGGTCCATGGCATGGACCAGATCCGTGCCGAGGTCGCGAAGTGGACGCCGGCCGAGGTCGAGCGCGTCGCCGGCGTGCCGGAGGCGCAGCTCCGCAAGGTGGCCGAGCAGTTCGCGAAGGAGAAGCCCTCCACCCTGATCTGGTGCATGGGCGCGACGCAGAAGACCGTCGGCACGGCCAATGTCCGCGCCTACTCGATCCTGCTGCTGGCCACCGGCAACGTGGGCAGCGAGGGCACGGGCGCCAACATCTTCCGCGGCCACTGCAACGTGCAGGGCGCCTCCGACTTCGGGCTCGATGTCGCGACGCTGCCGGCCTACTACGGCATCGACGAGACGGCGTGGCGCCACTGGAGCCGCGTGTGGGGCATGTCCTTCGAGGACATGCGCGCGCGCTTCGACACGCCGCAGATGATGAACACGCCGGGCATCCCGACGACGCGCTACTTCGACGCGGTGCTGCTGCCGAAGGACCAGGTGCAGCAGCGCGACAACACGAAGGGCATGATCGTCTTCGGCCACGGCGGCAACACCGTGACCCGCATGCCCGAGGCCGCCCGCGCGCTCGAGCAGCTCGAGCTGCTGGTGGTGGCCGACCCGCACCCGACGACCTTCGCCATGCAGTCGGGCCGGCGGAACGGCACCTACCTGCTGCCGGTCGCGACGCAGTTCGAGTGCGACGGCTCCCGCACCTCCTCCAACCGGTCGGTGCAGTGGGGCCAGAAGGTGGTGAACCCCATCTTCGAGAGCCGCACGGACTACGAGGTGCTGTACCGGCTGGCCGGCGCGATGGACCGGGCGGCGGAGCGCCGCAGCCTGCCCGTCCGCTTCCAGCAGGACATCTTCAAGCAGTTCGAGATCCGGGACAACGCGCCGACTGCCGAGAGCATCCTGCGCGAGATCAACCGCGGTGCCTGGGGCTCGGGCTACTCCGGCATCTCGCCGGAGCGGCTGAAGGCGCACATGCAGCACCAGGACAAGTTCGACCTGGTGACGCTGCGCGCCGCGCCGGACGCGCCGGCCGAGATCCGCGGCGACTACTACGGCCTGCCCTGGCCGTGCTGGGGCACGCCGGAGATGCGCCATCCGGGCAGCCACATCCTCTACAATACCGGTCTGCACGTGAAGGAGGGCGGCGGCACCTTCCGCGCCCGCTTCGGCGTGGAGCGCGAGGGGCAGACGCTGCTGGCCGAGGGGTCCTGGTCCAAGGGCTCCGACATCCAGGACGGCTACCCGGAGTTCACGGTCGCCGTGCTGAAGCGCCTCGGCTGGTTCGACGAGCTGACGGCGGCCGAGAAGGCCTCGATCGCCGAGGTCGGCGCGGGGCTGGGCGGTGAGGACCGCGTGTCCTGGATGACCGACCTCTCGGGCGGCATCATCCGGGTGTCGCTGGAACATGGCTGCTCGCCCTTCGGCAACGCTAAGGCGCGCGCGGTGGCCTGGAACCTGCCCGACCCGGTGCCGGTGCACCGCGAGCCGATCTACACGCCGCGCACCGACCTGATCGCGCAGTACCCGACGCTGCCGGACCGCCGCGGCTTCCGCCTGCCGCACCTCGGCCAGAGCGTGCAGGCGCGGTCGAACCAGGTTGCGCGGGACTTCCCGATCGTCCTCACCTCCGGCCGCCTGGTCGAGTACGAGGGCGGCGGCGAGGAGACGCGGTCCAACAAGTGGCTCGCCGAACTGCAGCAGGACATGTTCGTCGAGATCAACCCGGCCGACGCCGCCGCGCGGAACATCCGTGACGGCCAGTGGGTCTGGGTGTCGGGCCCCGAGAACAACAGCCGCGCCCGGGTGAAGGCTCTGGTGACGGAGCGCGTGGGGCGCGGCGTCGCCTTCATGCCCTTCCACTTCGGCGGGTGGTTCCAGGGCGAGGACCGGCGCCGGCAGTACCCGCGCGGCACGGACCCGATCGTGCTGGGCGAGTCCGTCAACGTCCTGACCACCTATGGCTACGACCCGGTGACCTTCATGCAGGAAACGAAGGTCACCCTCTGCCAGATCCGTGCGGCGTAAGGGGGAGCACGAACCATGGCCCGCATGAAGTTCCTTTGAGACAGCGACCGTTACATCGAATGCAACGCCTGCGTCACCGCCTGCAAGAACGAGCACGAGGTGCCCTGGGGCATCAACCGCCGCCGCGTCGTCACGATCAATGACGGCCGGCCGGGGGAGCGCTCGATCTCCATGGCCTGCATGCACTGCACGGACGCGCCCTGCGCGGCGGTGTGCCCGGTGTCCTGCTTCTACACGACGGCGGATGCCATCGTGCTGCACGACAAGGACCTGTGCATCGGCTGCGGCTACTGCTTCTTCGCCTGCCCCTTCGGCGCGCCGCAGTATCCGCGCGTCGGCAACTTCGGCGGCCGCGGCAAGATGGACAAGTGCACCTACTGCGCCGGCGGCCCCCAGCAGGACAACTCCGGGGTGGAGTACGCGCAGTACGGGTCGAACCGCCTGGCGGAGGGCAAGCTGCCGCTCTGCGCCGAGATGTGCTCGACCAAGGCGCTGCTGGCCGGCGACGGCCAGATGATCGCCTCGATCTACCGTGAGCGCGTGCAGCGCCGCGGCTACGGCTCCGGCGCCTGGGGCTGGCGCACCGCCTACAAGGAGACGGTGGGCGTCTGACGGCGCACGCGGGGAACATGAGCATGATCGCACGCATCCTCCCGGCGCTGGCGCTGGCCTTCGGCCTCGCCATCGGCGCCCCTGCCACTGCACAGATCGGCGGGCCGGTCTCAGGCACGCCGCAGAACCCGATCGCCTCGCCCGCAACGGCCGACGAGCTGGAGCTGCAGAAGGCGCTGACCGGCGGGCGCATCGCCGGCCGCGTCTCCATCCCGGACGCCACCTCGGGCAGCCTGATCCAGCCCGAGGGCCGGGGCTGGCGGGACTTCCACAACGTGACGCTGACCTGGATCGGCGGCATCGCCGTCCTCGGGATGCTGGTGATCCTCGTCATCTACTACGCGACGCGCGGGAAGATCATGGTGGATGCCGGCCTGTCGGGCCGCACGATCCAGCGCTTCAACCTGCTGGAGCGGGCGGCGCACTGGATGACGGCCTCCACCTTCATCGTCCTGGCGCTGACGGGGCTGAACCTCACCTTCGGCCGCTTCCTGCTGCTGCCGGTGATCGGGCCGGAGGCGTTCACGGCCGTCTCGCTCTGGGGCAAGTACGCGCACAACTTCCTCGCCTTCCCCTTCACCCTTGGCGTGGTGCTGCTGTTCCTGATCTGGGTGAAGGACAACATCCCGAACGGCAAGGACGTCGCCTGGTTCAAGGCCGGCGGCGGGCTGCTCGGCAAGGGCCACCCTCCGGCGGCGCGCTTCAACGGCGGCCAGAAGATGGTCTTCTGGATCACGGTGATCGGCGGCACGCTCGTCGCCGTCTCCGGCTACGTCCTGATCTTCCCCTTCATGGTCACCGACATCGCCGGCATGCAGCTGGCGCACATCGTCCACGGCGTCATCTCGCTGCTGATGATCGCCGCCATGATGGCGCACATCTACATCGGCTCGGTCGGGATGCAGGGCGCCTTCGATGCCATGGGCTCCGGCCAGGTGGACCTGAACTGGGCCAAGGAGCATCACTCCCTCTGGGTCGAGGAGGAGATGAACCGCGCCCGGAACACCGTCGCGCCGACGGGTGCCCGCGCAGCCGGCGCGGACTGAGCGGCGTTGTCCCGGACGGGCCGGCCCTGGCGCAAGCCTCGGCCGGCCCTTTCCGTTTGAGGGGACTCCATTCGTGCGCCTGATCGGACTGGCCGGCTGGAGCGGCGCCGGCAAGACCACGCTGCTCACCCGGCTCATCCCCGTGCTCTCGGCACGGGGCGTCTCCGTCTCGACGCTCAAGCACGCGCACCACGCCTTCGACGTGGACCGGCCGGGGAAGGACAGCTTCGAGCACCGCAGCGCCGGGGCGCGGCAGGTGCTTGTCGCCTCCGCCCTGCGCTGGGCGCTGATGACGGAGCTGCGCGACGCGCCAGAGCCACCGCTGGCGGAGTTGCTGTCCCATCTCTCGCCCGTGGACATCGTGATCGTGGAGGGGTTCAAGCGCGACGGCCACCCGAAGATCGAGGTCCACCGCGCCGCGAATGGCAAGCCCTGGCTGCACCCGGATGACCCGGCGATCGCCGCCGTCGCGTCCGACGTCCCGCCACCCGACCGGCGCCTCCCGCATGCGCATCTCGACGAGATCGAGCGCGTTGCCGACCTGGCGCTGCGGATCGCGGCGCCGATCGAGTCCTTCCGCCGGGGGTAGGCATGGCCCAGCTCAGCGACGACTGCTTCGCCTTCGGCGGGCCGCTGCTGTCCGTCGAGGCCGCGCAGGCGCTGATCGCGGAGCGCGTCCCGCCGCTGGGCCAGGCGGAGCAGGTGCCGCTGCGTGATGCGCTCGGCCGCGTCCTGGCCGCGGAACTCCGCGCGCCGGTGCCGCTGCCGCCCTTCTTCAACTCGGCGGTGGATGGCTACGCGTTCCGCCACGCCGACCTGGCCGGCGGTGCCACGGCGCTGCCCGTCGTGGGACGGGTTCAGGCAGGTGCGCCCGCGGCGGCCATCGCGCCGGGCGAAGCGGTGCGGATCTTCACCGGCGCCCCGATGCCGCCCGGCACCGATACCGTGATGATGCAGGAGGATGCGCGGGAGGAGGACGGACGTGTGGTCCTCGCCCCCGGGCTGAAGCGCGGCGCCAACTGCCGCCCGGCCGGCGAAGATGTGGCGGAGGGCACCGTGGCGCTGCCCGCTGGGCGACGGCTCGGTCCCGCGGAGATCGGGCTGGCCGCAGCGCTTGGCGTGCGCAGCCTTCCGGTGGCCCGGCCGGTGCGCGTCGGCGTCTTCTCGACGGGCGACGAACTGGCCGAGCCGGGTCACCCGCTCGGCGCGGCCCAGACCTACGACTCCAATCGCTTCACCCTGCTGGCGCTTCTGGCCGGCCTGCCGGTGGCGGCGTCCGACCTGGGCATCCTGCCCGACGATGCCGCCGCGACCGCCACCGCGCTGGCCGAGGCGGCACGGGGGCATGATCTGCTGCTGACCTCCGGCGGCGTCTCGACCGGGGAGGCGGATCACGTGAAGTCCGCGATCGAGGGGGGTGGCCGGATGGTCTTCTGGCGCCTGGCGATCAAGCCGGGCCGGCCGGCCGCGATGGGCGTGATCCGCGGCACGCCGGTGATCGGGCTCCCGGGCAACCCGGTTGCGGCAGTGGTCACCTTCCTTCATCTCGCGCGGCCGCTCGTGCTGCGCCTGGCGGGGGCGGAGGCACGGCCGCTGCCGCGCTTCGTGGCGGAGGCCGCCTTCGCCTACCGCAAGAAAGCCGGGCGGCGCGAGTACGTGCGCGTGCGGCTTCTGCCCGGGGATGGGCTGCCGCGCGCGGAGAAGTATGCGCGGGAGGGGGCCGGGCTGCTCTCCTCCCTGACCGGGTCCGACGCCTTCGCCGAATTGCCGGAGGAGTGCCTGCAGGTCTCACCCGGCGACCGCGTGACGGTGCTGCCCTTCAGCGCGGTGTTCTGAGGATTTCGGAGACGCGGCGCTCGCCCTCGAAGCCGGCCAACTCAAGCGCGCCGTCGGCGGGCCGCATCGTGGCTGCGAGCCTGGTCCCGCTGTTCAGCAGCGGAGGCCTCATCCAGGACAGGTCGGGCGGGACGTCTGCGGCGAGCAACGCCGTCATCCAGGCCGCGCGCGGCTCGCTTTCGCGCCAGCGCGGCGCGCCGGGCGTGGACAGCGCCGACCAGTGGTTCGCGGCAGCAAGCTTCGCGCCCTCCTGGACGGCCTGGACGCCGGGCTCGCGTTCGACCACCGCCGCCTGACCGGGCGCGGTTCCCGCCAGGCTGAAGGTGGCTGCGGCCGCCAGCGGCGTGTCGCGCAGCCGGGCGAGGGCGGTCGCGAAGTCGGGCGCCTCGTCGCAGACGAGGCGCAGCAGGTGCGCCGGCGGGAGGGCGCGGCTGCGCCACGCCGCAGGCCGGGCGGCCGCCCAGTCCGCCAGCACGCCCGGCACACGCAGCCCCGCACGGCGTGCGGCCGCGCCCAGGCGTGTCAGCGGCAGGGGCGGCTGGTTGATGGCGATGGCGAAGCGGCCCGGCGCGAGGGCCGTGATGGTGCCGGCAAGCCCCGGCCAGCCGATGTGCAACCACTCCCCCGCGGGCCCGGACTGACGGATCACGCAGAGCGTCTCGCCCAGCCCCTCCAGATCCCAGTCGAGCACGCGCAGCATGACCGGGGCGGCATCGGCCTGGATGCCGCAGGTGCAGCCCCATTCATACGAGAGGTTCAGCAGCGTGGCGCCGGGCCGCCCCACCGCCGCGGCCACCGCCGCGATCTCCGCCCGGAGCGGGGAGGGATTCCGCGCCAGCCAGCGGCGAGACACCGCGTCGCCGAGCAGCAGGCCGAGGCCCGTGTAGCGCCGCCGCGCCATTGCGATGATGCGGCCCACCTCTTCCGGCCGGCTGGCGGCGGCGAACGCGGCCGGGAAGGGGGCGCTGCGCGCGTCCACTACCGGTATGCGGCGCAGCCCGGCTTCAGCCATGCCTCACGGCAGGCTTGCCCCGCCTCGGAAGCATGTCCGGCGGGTCGGCGCGCAGCGCGCTCGGCCTCCGCACACAGGAATCAGAGGCGCACGCCTTCGGTCTGGAAGGCGCGGTCGGCGCTCTGCTGGAAGTTGCCGTCCAGCACCGCGTAGGCGCCGAGCGCGATGACGATGGCCGCGAACAGGCCGGTCAGAATGGACTTCATGGCAAGGCGTCCCCCAGATGCGCGTATGTTCGGGCAAGTCTATCGCCGCAACGTTGCCGGCACGCAAGCCTCACACAAACCGCAGCAGGCGCTCCGCCTCGGCCAGTTCCTCCGGCGTGTTGGCGTTGAAGAAGGGGTCGAGCGGCGCGTCGGGCCAGTCGGCATGCGCGCAGCCATGGCGGGCGGTCCAGCGGTCGATCTTGCGCTCACCGGCGAGCAGCGCCGCCCGCAGGTCCCCACGCAGCGCGACGGGCCAGAGCCCGATCGGCGGGTGCGCCTGGCCGGCGGAACGCGCACAGGCGAGCGGCACGCCCGCCGCCGCCCGTGCCGCGTGAAGGCGTTCCACGAGGTCCACGGGGATGAAGGGCGAGTCCCCAGGTGCGGAGGCGACCCAGGCCAAGTCCGGGTGCCGCTCCGCCGCCCAGTCGAGCGCCGCGAGCACGCCCGCGAGCGGCCCGGGGTAGTCCGGCAGCCCGTCCGGCACCACCGGCAGCCCGTAATCGGCGAAGCGCGCCGGGTCGCCGTTCGCGTTCAGCACCACCGCCGCCGCCTGCGGGCGCAGCCGGTCGAGCACATGGTCCAGCAGCGGACGCCCGCCAAGGGTGCGCAACGGCTTGTCGCCGCCTCCCATGCGCCGCGCGAGGCCGCCGGCCAGGATGACAGCCAGCGTGTCACCCCTCATCGGACGACATCGCCTCCGCACTGTTCTTGCGCCAGTGGCGCGCGCTCTCCTCCGGCACGTAGGCCAGGTCGGCGTCGAAGACGATGCGCTCCTCCCCCGCCAGAGCCACGAAGCGCTTGCCCTTGCAGCGGCCGATCAGCGTCAGGTTCGCCTCCCGCGCCAGCTCCACGCCCCAGGCGGTGAAGCCGGAGCGGCTGACGAGGATGGGGATGCCCATGCGGACGGTCTTGATGACCATCTCGGATGTCAGGCGGCCGGTGGTGTAGAAGACCTTGTCCTCCGCGGCCTCGGCGTTGCGGAACATCCAGCCGGCGATCTTGTCCACCGCGTTGTGGCGGCCGACATCCTCCATGTAGACGACCGGCTGGTCGTCCTTGCACAGCGCGCAGCCATGGATGGCGCCGGCTTCCAGGTACAGGCTGGGCAGCGTGTTGATCCGGTGCAGCAGCCGGTAGAGATCGGATGTGCGGAGCCTCGCCGTCTCCGACAGCCGAACGGACGAAAAATCCTCCATCAGGTCGCCAAAGGCGGTGCCCTGGGCGCAGCCGGAGGTGAGCGTCTTCTTGCGCAGCTTCTCCTCGAAGTTCGTCCGCGCCCCGGTCCGCACGACGACGACGCCGAGGTCCTCGTCGTAGTCCACACCCTGCACCGCATCGCCCCGCTTGAGCATGCCCTGGTTCAGCAGGTAGCCGATGGCCAGGTCCTCCGGGCGGTCGAGGATCGTCATCATCGTCACGATCTCCTGCCCGTTCAGGTAGAGCGTCAGCGGCCGCTCGACCGTCACGCCCGTCTCGACGGGCTGGCCCGTGTGGTCGAGGCCCGTGACGCGGCGCGTGAGCCGCGGGTCGGAGGGGTCGGGCTGGACCCGGAGCAGGGGCATGTCCATGCGGGGAAGGGTGGGGACCGCCGCCCCGCCCCGCAAGCCTCAGCGGAAGAAGCGCAGCAGCAGCGCCGTTCCCCAGCCCCAGGCCCCGTGCAGCAGCACCGCGCGCGTCCAGGTAACGGGGTTGCCGCCCCACATCGGCGCGCCGCGCAGGTGGGGCACGAGCGTGAGTGCCACGAGCGTGCAGGCGATGGCGCCGAACAGGAAGCCGGCCAGGAGGTCCGGCGCACGGCGCGTCACCCAGGCGAGCAGGATGCCCCAAAGCCCGCCCCAGAACATGAGGGAGACGATCTGCGGCACGCCCAGCGGCCGCGTCGCCGCGAAGGAGTAGCCCGCGCCGGGCGGACGGAAGGCCGCAGGGACGCCGATCGCGCGCAGCAGGTCGAAATTGTGGTGCAGCAGGAAGACCGTGCCCTGGTGGAACAGCGCGACGGCGATGGCGCCTGCCAGGAAGGCGAGCAGCGTGGAGCGCGCCACGTTCAGGCGCGCCGTTCCGCCACCACCTCGCGCAGGGCCTCGCCCAGGATGTCCATCCCCTCCGCCAGCAGCGCGTCGGAGGCCGTCAGCGGCACGAGGAAGCGGATGACATTGGCCCGCACGCCGCAGGACAGGATCACCAGGCCCTTCGACGCCGCCCGCGCGACGAGGGCCTTCGCCAGGTCCGGGTCCGGCCGGTCCGGGTCGCCGCCCGCGACGAGTTCCATCGCCACCATCGCGCCGAGCGCGCGGATGTCGCCGATCACGCCCTCCAGCGCATTGGAGCGCTGCAGCTCCTCCAGCCGCCCCACCAGCAGGTACCCGATCGCCTCGGCCCGCGCGCAGAGGCCCTCCTCCTCGATCACGTCGAGCACGGCGTTGCCGGCGGCGCAGGCCAGCGGGTTGCCGCCGTAGGTGCCGCCGAGGCCGCCCGGCGCGGGGCCGTCCATGATCGCCGCGCTGCCGGTCACCGCGGAGAGGGGGAAGCCGCCGGCCAGGGACTTGGCCATGGTGACCAGGTCGGCCTTCACGCCGGCATGGTCGAGGGCGAACATCCGCCCCGTCCGCGCGAAGCCGGTCTGCACCTCGTCCACCACCAGCAGGATGCCATGCTCGTCGCAGATGCGGCGCAGGCCCTGCAGCAGCTCCGGCTGCGCCACGTAGAAGCCGCCCTCGCCCTGCACGGGCTCGATCATCATGGCGGCGATGCGCCCCGGCTCGATGTCGGACTTGAACAGGGTCTCGATCGCCCGCAGCGTCTCCGACACCTCCCGCCCATGGTAGGTCACGGGGAAGGGCAGGTGGTAGATGTCGGAGGGGAAGGGGCCGAAGCCCGTCTTGTAGGGCACCACCTTGCCGGTCAGCGCCATGCCGAGCAGCGTGCGCCCGTGGAACGCGCCGGAGAAGGCGATCACGCCGGGCCGCCCGGTATGCGCGCGGGCGATCTTCACCGCGTTCTCGACCGCCTCGGCGCCGGTCGTCAGGAAGATGGTCTTGGCCGGGCCGCGCACCGGCGCGATGGCGTTCAGCCGTTCCGCCAGCCGGATGTAGCCCTCATACGGCGTGACCTGGAAGCAGGTGTGGGAGAAGGCGTCGAGCTGCGCGGCGACGGCCGCCTTCACCTTCGGGTGCAGGTGGCCCGTGTTCAGCACCGCGATGCCGGCGGCGAAGTCGATGTAGCGGCGGCCTTCCACGTCCGTGATCTCGGCGCCCTCGGCCTTGGCCGCGAAGACCGGCAGCATGGTGGCGACGCCGCGCGGCACGGCCGCCTCGCGCCGGGCCTGCAGGTCGGCATTGCTCAGCTTCGTGGCGCTCATCAGGCCCTCCGTGACACGGCCCCGGGCACATGGTCCGGGGCGGGCGGAGGGTGCCGCCGCAGCA
>DASQNQ010000028.1:0-3990 GCA_035644895.1 Acetobacteraceae bacterium
GAGCGATCAGCCCGATCCGCTACCGCTCGCGGCGAACGTGACGGACGACGAGCCCGAAGCCCCGAAGACATCGATCCGCGCGGTGCCTGCCTTGATAGCGAAAGCCGGCCCGCCGCTCAGCGCTGAGCCGAAGCGCGACGAGACCCCGCGGGCACTACGGCGTGAACCTGTGACCAAGGTCGAAGCGTTGGAGGCGGCACAGCGCGTAGTGCCAAGCCTGCGAACGTGCGCGGACGTTCCACGCCGTGTGACCGCGGACCTCGACATCGTTCGCGGCCGCGGTGTCGTTACGGCGCTCAACGGCCTCGGTCTGGAGCTTGACGATCCGAAGTCGTGGCACGGTTGCGCGGTGCAGAGTCTCAAGCGCGTCCGGTTTCCGTACATGCTCGCCGTGACCCGTCGTGACGGCGTGGTCAAAGGGGAGTGAGGTCTCGCCGAGGAGGCGAGATCGATGAAGAAGGACGAGAAGAAGAGGAGCGAGGCGTTCAAGCGGAAGGCGCTGGCGCGCTGGCGGCTGTTGTCGTCGCGTGGGGTGGCACTGGATCGGGCGGCGGTGGAGATCGGGGTGGCGGGGGCCGACCTGGAGATGTGGAGCCGGGCAGCGGCGCCGGAGGGACCGCTCTTCATCCCGGTTCATGTCGAGGGCGAGGACGCTCGCCGAAGTGGGCTCGTGATCGTGCTGGGCTGCGGTGTGCGGGTCGAGGGTCTGTCGCTCGCCGACGTGGCGGAGTTGGCGAGGCGGTTGTCATGATGGGCGCACAGGGACGAGTTCCAGTGTTCGCGTATCGACGACCGGCCGACCTACGGAAGGGGTTTGAAGGGCTCAGCGGGCTGGTCCGGGAGGAACTGGGCCTGGACCCGCTGTCGGGTGCGCTGTACCTGTTCACGAACCGGCGGCGGACCACGGCGAAGGTGCTGCATTTCGATGGCAGCGGGCTCGGCGTGTACATCAAGAGGCTGGCACGCGGCCGCTTCGTATCGCTGTGGGACGACTCGGCGCGGGCGAGCCTGTCGCTGACGCGCACCGAGCTCGACCTATTTCTGCAGGGCAGTCACCTGGTGGGCAAGATGACACTGGCGCCGGCGCCGCTGAGCGAAAAAGATCTTGTAGTTTGCGCGTGAGGGGATCATGGATGGCGTGTGCTCAAGGCCGAGCTGATCGAAGATTTTGGGACGCTTCAGCTCCATGCCAGGGAGCTCGAGGTGGACCTCGACTTTTACCGGAAGCGCAACGCGGAGATGGCGAAGGAGATCGCCAGGCTCAAGGAGCTGTCGCCAGCGCAGCTCCAGCGCGAGCTGGCCCGGCAGGGAGAACAGCTCGGCCGCCTGCGTCATAAGGTCTTTGGCACGTCGACGGAGCGCCGTCCCAGCCCCCAGCCGCCGGGCCCCAAACCCGACAAGAAGCCGCAGCGAGGGCATGGTCCCACGCCGCAGACCAGGCTGCCCACGCGCGAGGTCCATCATCGGCTCGCCGACGACGAGCGGGAGTGCCCGGCTTGCAAGGGGACGCTCGAGGAGATGAGCGGGCAGACCGACGACAGCGAGGAGGTCACCGTGGAGAAGCGGCGCTTCTTCGTGGACAAGCATCGACAGCACAAGTACCGCTGTCGCTGCAACGGCGCGATCCAGACGGCTCCGGGCCCGCTGCGGCTGATCCCGGGCGGGCGGTACTCGGTGGACTTCGCCATCGCCCTCGAGATCGACAAGCGCATCAATCATCTGCCGCTCGATCGTCAGCGTCGGCAGATGGAGCGTGAGGGCCTCGTGATCACCACGCAGTCGATGTGGGATCAGGAGGACGCGCTCGCGGACCTCTTCGAGCCCAGCTACGTCAAGCTGCTCCAGTACATCCTCGGCAGCGACGTCATCGGCGCCGACGAGACGCACTGGCGGCTGATGATGAAAGGCAGCACCAAGAGGTGGTGGATGTGGTGCCTGACGACCCACGACGCGGCCTGGTACATGCTCGAGCCCAGTCGTTCGGCAGAGACGATCCGCAGCGTACTCGGCGACTTCGAGGGGATCGTCGTGTGCGACGCCTACGTCGGCTACGAATGCCTTGCCACCGCCAGCGGGGGTAAGCTGCGGCTCGCCCACTGCTTCGCACATGCGCGGCGCAAATTCTACGAGCTGCGCAGCACGTACCCCGCACTGTGCAAGCAGGCCCTCGACCTGATCGACCCGATCTTTCTGCTCGAGCGCGAGCTGCCGTCACCCGACCTCGAGGGAGACGCGAAGCTCGAGGCGCTCGAGCTTCGTCGCCAGCGCCGCGACCGCGAGTCCAGGCCGCTCACCGAGGCGCTCAAGACCTGGGCGCAGCAGCAGACAGCCTTGCCACGTAGCTCCTTGGCCGAGGCGCTCGGCTACCTATTGGGCCACTGGGACACCCTGACAGCGTTTCTCGACGACCCGCTCATCCCGCTTGACAATAACCGCACGGAGCGGGCGCTACGTGACCCTGTGCTCGGCCGCAAGAACCATTACGGCTCCCGGTCGGTCCGCGGCACACAGGTCGCAGCCATCTTTTATACTTTGATAGAAACCTGCATCCTCTGCGGCGTCGACCCCGAGGACTACATGCGTTACACCGCTCGCGCCGCGCTGCTTAAGCCTGGCACCGCAATCTTGCCTCAAGAGTTCGCCCGCGAGCGAGCGCTCGCGGGCGAACTTCCGGGCAGCCGCGCGCCCTACTTCCCGGCCCTGCGAACGAACACGTAGACGCCGAGCCGGCCCGGTCCTCGTTTCGCAGGCAGGGTCACGACCCGGCCCGTCGCCCCCGCCACTTCCGCGAGCAAGCGTACGTTGATATAGTCCAGCATCCAGCTCGCGTGCTCGGCGAGCTGAACCGTGAGCCACTTGCGAAAGTACCCACGCACGGTCGCGTGCACCCCTACATAGCCGCCGAGCAATCGCTCGATCTCGTTCTCGTTCTCGCCAAAGTGCTGCTGCAACGCTGCGCGCACTCCATCGTCGTCCTGAGTCATGACGCTTCCTCCGCCGGCAAGCGTCCGACTTCTTCAGCTCGGAAACCGACGGGTCAGGGCGAGCATGTACCGCAGGTCGACAAGCCCGGGCAGGGGAACAACCAGTGGATCTTCGCCGTCGAGGACGCGGCCTCGCTGCGCGTCGACTACCGCGAACACAACGGCGCCGGCAACGGCGACGACCGTGTCCAGGCGCTCGTCTGCGGGTACAAGTGCGCGTGGGTCGGGGCCGAGACGCTCGACGGCGCCGTCCAGTGGATCGCCGGCCTGTTTCGCCCGTAGTCACTGCGGGACGAAGACCGTACACTGCTCGAGGATCATCTCGGCCGCCTTGGTCAGGGCCGGGATGTAGCTGTCGACGCAGATGCTCTCCCAGAGTCCGTGCGCCGCGAGATCGGCGAGTTCATGCTGTGCATAGGTGCCGTTGTTGGGACCCTCGCACTTCGGCTCCGGCTGGTCCTGGTCCGCCGAGAACGCCAGGATGACGACTACCTCCTCGTTGCCGTGCTTGGCCGCGACGAGCGTGTCGTACCAGCTCTGCGGGGTCCCCGGGCTCAGGTCGTCGCCGCTGCCCGTGAGTTCGATGACCGCCAGCAGCCCATGGTCGCGCAGGAAGCCGTCGTTGCAGCCGCCGTCGAGCATGTCCGGCTCGAGCGCCGACATCATCACCTCCGCCGCGACCGGATCCTTGGGGCCCTGGCCCAGACTGGCGATGCATTTGAACGTCGCCTCGAGCGCGGGCTCGCCCTTGATGATGTAGCGGTTGCCGCCGAACAGCGCGCAGGGCTGGTTCGAGGCGTCAAAGTTGCCCGTGACCACGACTCCGGCGCCACGGGTGATGTCGCAGGCGGACGGGACGTAGTCGCAGGGGTAGTCGAGCGGTCCCCCGAAGTCACCGCAGCCTGGCATCGTGCAGCCGATGCACATGTAGCACTCGTCGCTGCACGTGTCGGGCATCAACGGCATGCCCGACGCGTCCACGACCATGATGTGGTAATCGAACTCG
>DASQNQ010000029.1:0-17186 GCA_035644895.1 Acetobacteraceae bacterium
CGCCCGGCCGCGCCCGCCGCGCTGCTGAGCGAGGAGGGCGGCGGCCTGCGCGTCACCCTCGCGCTCGGGCCCGAGGGGGCGGTGGCGCGCCTGCACGGCGGCGCCGAGGTGCGCGAGGTCGCGACCGGCGCCGTGCCGCCCCTGCGGTGCTGGATGCGGCTGTGGCTCTCCGTCGATCCCCGCACGGGCGACGTCGTGCTCGGCCAGTCGCCCTGGGGGACGCGGGCGCGGCCCGCCGTCGCGCGCGCGCGGCTCGGCCCGCTCCGGCTGCCCGAGGGCGGCAGCCTGCTGCTCGCGGCGGAGAATGCCGCCGCGCCGGAGAACCACTTCACCGGCCGGCTGGAGGAGCCGGCCATCCTGTCCGGCCTGCGCGAGGCCTGGCGGGAGGTGGCCGCCGCGCCGACAGTGGACACGCCAGGCCTGGTGGCCGCGTGGAACTTCGCCGAGGGCATCCCCACGCAGGAGATCCGCGACGCCGGCCCGCAGCAATGCCATGGCTGCCTGGTGAACGTGCCGACGCGGGCGGTGTGCGGCGCGCGCTGGAGCGGCCGGGAGACGTGCTGGCGCCACGCGCCCGCGGACTACGCCGCCATCCACTTCCACGCCGATGACCTGCATGACTGCGGCTGGGAAACGAGCTTCCGCTTCGAGGTGCCCCTGGACCTCCCCTCGGGCGCCTATGCCCTGTGCCTCACCTGCCCGGAGGGCGAGGACCGCCTGCCCTTCTACGTGCTGCCGCCGCGCGGAACGGCGCGCCCGCCCGTGGTGTTCCTGGCGCCGACCTTCACCTACCAGGCCTACGCGAACCACGCCCGCGGCAACGCCGATGCCGACTACATGGCGCGTGTCGCGGCCTGGGGGGCGTATCCGCACAACCCCGATCACGTCCCGGCCTACGGCGTCTCCACCTACAACCGGCATCCGGACCGCAGCGGCGTCGCCTTCTCCTCCCGCCTCCGGCCGGTGCTGACGATGCGGCCGGGCTTCCTCACCTTCAACGATGCGCGCGGGTCGGGCCTGCGGCACTACCCCGCCGACAGCCACATCCTGGCCTGGCTGGAGGCGAGGGGCATCGCCTACGACATCGTGACGGACGAGGATCTGCACGAGGAGGGCGCGCCCCTCCTCGCGCCCTACCGCGTGCTGCTGACCGGCACCCACCCGGAGTACCATACGGCGGAGACCCTCGACGCCCTGACACGGTTCCGGGACGGGGGCGGGCGGCTCATGTACCTCGGCGGCAACGGCTTCTACTGGCGCATCGCCTGCACGCCGGACATGCCCGGGCTGATCGAGCTGCGCCGGGCGGAGGGCGGCATCCGGTCCTGGGATGCGGAACCCGGCGAGTACCACCATCAGCTCGACGGCGCGCTCGGCGGCCTGTGGCGTCGGAACCGGCGCCCGCCGCAGATGCTGGCCGGCGTCGGCTTCTCTGCCCAGGGGCTGTTCGAGGGCACGCACTTCCGGCGCCTCCCCGCCTCGCACACGGGTCGCTTCGCCTGGATGTTCGACGGCATCGAGGAGGAGGTGATCGGCGACCACGGCCTGTCGGGCGGCGGAGCGGCGGGGTTCGAGCTGGACCGCGCCGACGTCGCGCTCGGCACGCCGGAGGATGCCGTGATCCTTGCCCGATCCGGCCCGCTGCCCGACCACTTCATCCCTGTGCTGGAGGAGCTGTGCTCGCATGTGAACACCTCCAACGGGGAGCCGGCGGCGGCGCTGCGGCGGGGCGAGATCGTGGCCTTCGAGCAGCCTGGCGGCGGCGCCGTCTTCGCGACCGGCTCCATCACCTGGTGCGGCAGCCTGTGGGAGAACGGAGCCTTCCAGGGCGCCGTGAGCCGGCTGACCGAGAACGTCCTGCGCCGCTTCGCCGCCCCCGGGCCCGTGAGCGACGCCACCTGCACGTCTTCGCTTGACGATGCCCTGCCCCGCGCCGGAAGCTGACCGCCGGGGCTTCGTGACCGAGATCGGGAGAGAGATGATGCAACGCAGCATCCGGGGAGCCTTTGCAGCAGCCACGCTGGGCGTCCTTGTCGCGACGTCGCCCGCCGCCGCGCAGCGCTTCCAGTGCCCGGCGCGCGGCGGCGACCTGGTCTTCGGCCAGGAGGCGAACGTCAACAGCCTCGACCAGATGACGTCCAACACCATCTCCACCCGCAACATCGCGATGAACATCTACGAATCGCTGATGACGCGGGACGAGAACAACAACCCGATCCTCGAACTCGCCGAGGGCATGGAGGAGGGGGCCGACCGGCTCAGCTACGCATTCCGCCTGCGCCAGGGCGTGCGCTTCCACAACGGGAAGGTGATGACCTCGGCCGACGTCGCCGCCTCCTTCGACCGGTACAAGCGCGTGGGCCTGCAGCGCTCGACCCTCGACAACGTGGCCGGCTGGGAGACGCCCGACGAGCGGACCTTCGTGATCCGCATGTCGCGCCCGCAGCCCACCTTCATCGAGGCGCTCTCCTCCTTCTCCGTCCCGATCGTCATCATTCCCGCCGAGCACAAGGATGACGCGCCGCAGCAGCTCCGCCCCGTGGGCACCGGCCCGTTCCGGCTGGACGAGTTCGTGCCAGGCAGCCATGCCCGGCTGCGCCGCTTCGACGGCTACGTTCCGAACACGGCCTTCGAGCAGCGCACGGGCTTCGGTGGCTACAAGCAGGCCTGCCTGGACAGCGTCACCTTCCGCATCGTCACCGAGGCCAGCGCGCGCGTTGCCGGGCTGGAAACCGGTGAGCTGCAGGCCGTGGAGGACGTGCCCACGCGTTCGGTGCAGGCGCTGCGCGGCAACCGGAACGTCACGGTCCTGCCGTTGCAGAACTGGTGGATCCAGATCGCCCTGCCGAACACGGCGAACCCCCCGACCAGCAACCTGGCCTTCCGCCGCGCCGTGCAGGCCGCGCTCGGCATGGAGGACATCATGGATGCGGCGACGGACGGCAACTTCCGCCTGAACGTCGGCTTCCAGTACCCGAACCAGGCCTCCTACACCGATGCGGGGAAGGAGACCTACAACATCAACGACCCGAACCGGGCGCGCCAGCTCCTGCGGGAATCCGGCTACCGCAACGAGCCCATCGTCCTGCTGACCAACCGCGACTACCCCGCGATGTACAACGCCGCGCTGGTGATGCAGCAGCAGCTCAGGGCCGTCGGCATCAACGCGCAGCTCCGTGTGGTGGACTGGCCGACCTCGGTGCAGATGTCGCAGCAGCTGAACAGCACGGAATGGCACTTCTTCCACTCCGGCTGGGGCACGCAGCCGGCGCTCGGCGCCCTCGCGACCATGCAGTTCCTCGTCTCGCCCGGCGCGCAGTACCGCCCGCGCGACGACAAGGACGATCCGGATGTGCTCGCCGCCTGGAACGACATGAACACGTTGCCGACGCAGGAGGAGCGCAACGCCGCCTTCGCGCGCATGCAGCGCCTGGTGTTGGAACGCGCCTATGCCTATCCCTTCGGCGCGCTGACGAAGGTGCAGGCCGCGCGGGCCAACGTGCAGGGCTTCACGCCGTTCCGCATCCCGCGCTTCGCCAACGTCTGGATCCAGCGTTGACGGGAGCCTAGCCCGTGCTCGGGGTCGCCCTGCGACGGGTTGCGGGCGCCGTGCCGGTGCTTCTGATCGTCAGCCTGATCACCTTCGGGCTGATGCGGCTGATCCCGGGCGACCCCGCCGCCGCCATGGCCGGCCTCTCGGCCACGCAGCGCGACATCGCGCAGCTCAGGACCGACCTTGGCCTCGACCAACCCGTCCTGATGCAGATGTTCCGCTGGTATGGCGGGCTGCTGCAGGGGGACCTCGGCCGTTCCATCCTGCTCGGCAAGCCGGTGGTGGAGGCGACACTGGAGCGGCTTCCCGTCACCATCGGGCTGTCGCTCTACGCGCTCGTGCTGACCCTGTTGTTCGGCGTCCTCGCCGGAATCGTGGCGGCGCTCAGGCAGAACACCTGGGTGGACCAGTTCGCGATGATGCTGGCGATGGTCGGCATCTCCGTGCCGAACTTCTTCCTCGGCCTGCTGATGATCATCGTCTTCGCCGTGAAGCTCGGCTGGCTGCCAACCGGCGGCTACGTCGCCTTCACCGAGAACCCGGCCGAATGGCTGCGGTCCATCACCATGCCGGCCGTTTCGCTCGCGCTGCTCCAGGCGGGGCTGCTGGCGCGGATCACGCGCTCGACCATGCTGGAGGTGCTGCGGCAGGACTACATCCGGACGGCGCGCGCGAAGGGCCTGCCGGAGCGGCAGGTGGTGTTCAAGCACGCGCTCGCCAACGCGCTGATCCCGATCGTCACGGTGGTCGGCATCATCGTCTCGCTGCTGCTCTCCGGCGCCGTGGTGACGGAGGCGCTGTTCTCCATCCCCGGCATCGGCCAGCTCCTCACCCAGGCGGTGCTGAGCCGGGACTACCCGATGGTGCAGGGCGGGCTGTTGATCGTCACGGCCTTCCTGCTGCTGGTGAACATCCTGGTGGACATCCTCTACGCCGCCATCGACCCGCGGGTGCGCTATGAGTAGCGCGGCCGTCCCGCCCATCGCCGAGCCGGCCGGCGCGCTGGCCGAGGACGTGCCGGAGCGCCGCCTGCACCCGGCCCGGCTCACGCTCTCCCGCCTGTTCCACCACCGGCTGTTCCTGACCGGGCTGCTGCTGTTCCTGGTGATCGCCGCACTTGCGGTGCTGGCGCCCTGGATCACGACCGCGGACCCGAACCGGCTCTCCATGCGCAACAAGTTCCTGCCGCCGGGCGGGGATTGGGTGTTCGGCACCGACAGCCTCGGGCGCAGCCTGTGGTCGCGCAGCGTGTGGGGGGCGCAGCTCTCGATGATCATCGGCGCCTCCGTCGTCCTGATCAACGCCGTCTTCGGCACGCTGATCGGCGCGCTGGCGGGCTACTTCCGGGCGCTCGACAACGCGCTGATGCGCGTGAACGACGCGCTGATGGCGTTTCCGGCCATCCTGCTCGCCATCGCGGTCACCGCGGTCCTCGGCCCGTCCACGCTCAACGTGATCCTGGCGCTCGGCATCGTCTACGTCCCGCGCACCGCGCGCATCGTGCGCTCCTCCGTCATCGTGCTGCGGGAGATGGAGTACGTGCAGGCCGCGGTCGCGGCGGGGGCCGGCCACTGGCGGATCCTGCGCCGGCACATCCTGCCCAACGCCATGGCGCCGATGATCGTCCAGCTCTCCTTCCTCTTCGCCTATGCCGTGCTGTCGGAGGCGACGCTGTCCTTCCTCGGCGTCGGCGCGGTGCCGCCCACGCCGACCTGGGGGAACATCATGGCGGAGGGCAGGGACTTCATGCGCGACGCGCCCTGGATCATCGCCATTCCGGGCGCGCTGCTCGCCGTCACGGTCATGGGGCTGAACCTGCTCGGCGACGGGCTGCGCGACGTCCTCGACCCGCGCCTCAGGATCCAGCAGTGAGCCTGCTCGAGGTCCGCGGCCTCACCACCGCCTTCCGCATCGCGTCGGGCGAGATCAACGCGGTGGAGGATGTCTCCTTCTCGCTGGAGGAGGGGGAGATCCTGGGCATCGTGGGCGAGTCCGGCAGCGGGAAGTCCGTCACCGCCCTCACGCTGATGGGCCTGCTGCCACGCCCGCCCGCGCGCATCGCGGCGGGGGAGGTGCTGTTCCAGGGGCGCGACCTCACGAAGCTCCCGGAGCGCGAGATGCAGCAGGTGCGGGGCCCCGGCATCTCGATGATTTTCCAGGAGCCGATGACCTCCCTCAACCCGGTCTTCACCATCGGCGACCAGATCACCGAGGCGATCCGCGCGCATGAGCGGCTGTCTCCCAAGGCGCTGGTGGCGCGCGCGGTCGGCATGCTGGAGAAGGTGGGCATCCCCTCGGCCGCGCAGCGCATGGGCGACTACCCGCACCAGATGTCGGGCGGGCAGCGGCAGCGCGTGATGATCGCCATGGCGCTCGCCTGCCGGCCGAAGCTGCTGATCGCGGACGAGCCGACCACCGCGCTCGACGTCACCATCCAGGCGCAGATCCTCGACCTGCTGATGGACCTGCGCGACGAGTTCGGCATGGCCATCGTCATCATCACCCACAACATGGGCGTGGTCGCCGAGACGGCGGACCGCGTCATCGTGATGTATGCCGGGCGCGTGGTGGAGGAGGCGCGGGTGGAGAGCGTCTTCGACGCGCCCCGCCATCCCTACACGCGCGGCCTCCTGTCCTGCATCCCGTCGCTGGAGGGCACGGCCCGGCGCCTGACCGCCATTCCGGGCACGCTGCCGGACCCGCGCCGCCGCCCGCCCGGCTGCCGCTACGCGCCGCGCTGCGGGCTTGCGGTCGCCGCCTGCAACGACGGCATCCCGCCGCTGCTGCCGCTCGGCCCCGCGCAGCGCGCCGCCTGCATCCGCGCATGAGCGAGGTGCTGGCGATGGACGCGCCGAGGGCGAGGAGCGACGCGCCGCTGGTTGAGGCCGTGGCGCTGTCGAAGCACTTCCCGCGCCGGACCGGCACGTTCCTCTCGCGCGGGGTCGCTCTGCTGCGTGCGGTGGACGATGTCTCGCTCCGCATCCATGCAGGCGAGACGCTGGGGCTGGTGGGGGAGTCGGGCTGCGGCAAGTCCACCCTCGGGCGCCTGCTGATCCGCCTCGTCGAGCCGACCTCCGGCGCCATCCTGTTCGACGGCGAGGACATTGCCCGCCTGCCCTCCGCCCTCATGCGCGAGAGGCGGCGGGCCATGCAGATCATCTTCCAGGACCCCTACGGCGCGCTGAACCCGCGCATGTCCGTCGAGGACATCATCATGGAGCCGCTGGTCATCCACGGCGCCCGTGCCGACGCTGCCAGCCGCGCCCGGGTGACCGAGCTGCTCGGGCTCGTCGGGTTGCCCGCCCGCGCCCGCGACCGCTTCCCGCATGAGTTCAGCGGCGGCCAGCGCCAGCGCATCGGCATCGCCCGCGCCCTTGCGCTGAACCCGCGCTTCGTCGTTTGCGACGAGGCGGTCTCGGCGCTCGACGTCTCGGTGCAGGCGCAGATCGTGAACCTGCTGCAGGACCTGCAGCAGGAGCTCGGCCTTACCTACCTCTTCATCGCGCACGACCTCGGAGTGGTGCGTCACATCTCCACCCGCGTCGCCGTGATGTATCTCGGCCGCATCGTCGAGGTGGCGGCCAAGGAGGATCTCTACACCCGCCCGCTGCACCCCTACACCCAGGCGCTGCTCGCCGCCGTCCCGGCCGCCCACCCCGCGCAACGCGCGCGGAACCGGCCAGGCCGCATCCGCGTGGCCGGCGACGTGCCGAGCGCGCTCAACCCGCCGCCGGGCTGCCGCTTCCACACGCGCTGTCCGCTCGTGATGCCGGTCTGCCGTGTGGAGCCGCCACCGCTCGCCGAGGCGGCGCCCGGCCGGCACGCCGCCTGCCACGCCGTCAACCCGCCCGCCTGAGAGGGTCCATGCCAGCCGACACGCGCCCGTCCCGCCTGCTGGCGGAGGTCGACTTCGAGAGAGACGGCGTGCAGACGGGGTTCGTCCGCCTGTTCCACTCCACCCACGCTTCCGCCTACGGGTTCCTGCCCATCCCGATCGTGGTGCTGCGCAACGGCCCAGGGCCGACCGCGCTGTTCGTCGCCGGCAACCACGGCGACGAGTACGAGGGCCAGGTGGCGCTCTGCAACCTGGCGCGGACGCTCGCCCCCGCGCGCATCCGTGGGCGCGTCATCATCCTGCCCATGGCCAACTTCCCCGCCGCGCTGGCGGGGCGGCGCGTCTCGCCGATCGACGACCTGAACCTGAACCGCATCTTCCCGGGCGACCCCGACGGCACGCCGACGCAGCAGATCGCCTGGTTCATCGCGACCGTGCTGATCCCGATGGCGGACCTCGTCTGCGACCTGCACTCGGGCGGCTCCTCCCTCATGTACACGCCCTGCGCCCTCATCAAGCAGAGCGCCGACGCGGCGCTGTTCGAGCGGCAGCAGGCGGCGCTGCACGCCTTCAGCGCCCCGCTCGCCTACATCCAGGGAGGCGCGCAGGGGCAGGGCGGGGACCAGACGCTGGGTGCCGTGGCGGAGCGGCTGGGCCGCATCTCAATGGGCACGGAGCTCGGCGGCTCAGGCACGCTGACGCCGGCCGCGCTGCGCGTCGCGGAGAGGGGGCTCGTCAACCTGCTCGTCCATCTCGGCATCCTGCCGGAGGGCGACCGGATCGCGCCCGAGGCACCGACCCGCGTCTTCCGCGTGGGCGGCCAGGACCACATGGTCTATGCGCCGGAGAATGGCGTCTACGAGCCGCTGGTCGAGATTGGCGAAACGGTCCGGGCCGGCCAACCCGCGGCGCGCATCCATATGCCCGAGACGCCCTGGGCGCTGCCGGCAGAGGCTCGCTTCGCCCGTGACGGCTACGTGCTCGCCAAGCGCCTGCCTGGCCGGTCGGTGCGTGGGGACTGCCTGTTCTTCCTCGGGAGCTGACCTGGCGGCAGGCGCGCGCCGGGCGGGACAAGCGGTCACCTCCAGGCGGATGAGAGCGGCCACAGGTCCGGAGATGCGGGGCGCCAGCCCGCGCGAGCGGAATGTGGACCGGTCACCCTTTCCCCTCGGGGAGATCCTGGGACGCCGAGGGTGGACGGACGGCGAAGGAGGGAAGGGCGCGCTGTTCGGCCTCCTCCCGATTGCCCGAGAGCCATGCCGGCTGAAAAGAAGAGCCCGCCAACCCATTGGGCTGGCGGGCGAGTCAAACAGGGAGGCTTCACGTCTGGGAGACGAAGGGTTCGGGACGTCGCCCCGGGAACCCTGTCCGGCGTCGCCGCCGAGACATCCCCAAGATAGGGCTGCAACGCCGCATGCAGCTTTGCCGAAAAGAACCGTTTGGCATGCATCCACCGCATGTCGCCGCGCTATCGCCCGTCACGCAGCCCGCGCAGGCGCGGCGAGTTCGGCGACCAGGAAGTCGCGGAACACCGCCACCCGCTTCGAATTGCGCAGCTCCTCCGGGTAGACGAAGTAGGCCTCGATGCGCGGTGGCTTGAGCTCCGCGAGCACCGGCACCAGCCCTGCCAGCTCGCCATCCATGTAGTCCGGCAGGGCGCCGAGGCCGAGGCCGCTGCGGAGCGCCGAGAGGATGCCGGGCAGCGAGTTCATCTCGAGCATCGCGCGCCGCGCCGTGCCGGGGCGGCGTCCCGCCTCGGCCAGCCAGTTGACGCTTTCCACCGGTGGCCGGTAGTCGCCATAGACCACCAGGCGGTGCGCATCGAGGTCCTCCGCCCGCTGCGGGATGCCGGCCGTCTTCAGGTACTCGGGCGCCGCCACCACGCGCCAGCCGAAGGATGCGAGGTGCCGCTGGATCAGGTCCGGCTGCCGGGGCGGGTGCATGCGGATCGCGACGTCGGCCTCACGCATCGCGAGGTCGAGGTCGCTGTCGTCCAGCAGCAGCGTCAGCTGCACGTCCGGGTGCGCTTCGAAGAACCGGCGCAGGCGCGGGGCCAGCCACATGGCGCCGAAGCCGGTGGTGGTGGTCACCTTGAGGCGACCCGTCGGGCGCTCCCGGCTCTCGGTCAGCAGGGCCTCCGTCATCGCGAGCTTGGCGAAGACCTCCCGCACGGAGCGGTTCAGCGTCTCTCCCTGCTCGGTCAGGATCAGCCCGCGCGCGTGCCGGTGGAAGAGCGGCACCTGCAGCGCCTCCTCCAGCGCCTGGATCTGGCGGGAGACCGCCGACTGGCTCAGGTTCAGCGTCTCCCCCGCATGGGTGAAGGAGCCGGCCTCGGCCACCGCGTGGAAGACGCGCAGCTTGTCCCAGTCGAGCGGCATGCGTCCTCCCCCTCTATTCCCAGGCCGCGAGCGCCGGCGCGGCCTCCGGCAGGTGCGCCAGGAACTTCTCGGCCTCGAGCGCGGCCATGCAGCCGGTGCCCGCCGCCGTGACGGCCTGGCGGAAGATGCGGTCCTGCACGTCGCCGGCGGCGAACACGCCGGGGATGGAGGTGCGCGTCGAGCCCGGCTCGGTCACGATGTAGCCCTCGCCATCCGTCTCCACCTGGCCCCGGAAGAGGGCCGTCGCCGGATCGTGGCCGATGGCCACGAAGACGCCGTGGACCGGCAGTTCCCGCCGCTCCCCCGTCTTGGCATGGCGGAGCGCGAGCGCGCGCGCCACGGGCACGCGGCCCGATTCGTCGGCCAGCACCTCCTCCGCCACGTGGTCCCACAGGATGGAGACGTTCGGGCGCGCGAAGAGGCGCTGCTGCAGGATGCGCTCGGCCCGCAGCGCGTCGCGGCGGTGGACCAGCGTGACGCGGGCCGCCAGGTTCGAGAGGTAGAGCGCCTCCTCCACCGCCGTGTTGCCGCCGCCGATCACCGCCACCTCCTTCCCGCGGTAGAAGAAGCCGTCGCAGGTCGCGCAGGCGGAGACGCCGAAACCCGAGAGCCGCTTCTCCCCGGGAATGTCCAGCCAGCGCGCCTGCGCGCCGGTCGCGATCACGACCGTCTCGCCGACGTAGGCGTCGCCCGAATCGCCCTCGGCCCGGAAGGGCGCGCCGGATAGGTCCACGCGGACGACCGTGTCCTGCACGATGGTGGCGCCCACATGCTCGGCCTGCGCCCGCATCTGGTCCATCAGCCACGGGCCCTGGATCGGCTCGGCGAAGCCCGGGTAGTTCTCGACCTCGGTGGTGATGGTGAGCTGCCCGCCCGGCTGCATGCCCGCCACGACGATCGGGCGCAGCCCGGCCCGTGCCGCGTAGATCGCGGCCGTGTAGCCGGCCGGGCCGGCGCCGAGGATGAGCAGGCGGGTGGAGTGGGTCTGGGGCACGTCTGCTGTTCCTGCACTGGGCCGCTGGCCGGTCCCGCGATGTCTGGTCTTGTCTTCATATCGCGATGGTCGTGGATTCGCCCAACCGCAAGCCTTGAAGAGCACGCCGTCGGGAAGAATATTGCGTAAGGAACCTTGGCCGGGTAACGAAAACAACCATGAACGTGATCACGCTGCCTGACATCGACAGGCTCGACCGCCAGATCCTGGCCGAGCTGCAGGATGACGGGCGGATGACGAATGTCGAACTCGCCAAGCGGGTCGGCCTTTCGGCCCCGCCGTGCCTGCGGCGGGTGCGCCGTCTGGAGGAGCAGGGTGTGATCCGCGGCTACCACGCCGACCTCGACCCGCAGGCGCTGGGCTGGGAGATCACCTTCTTCGCCCTGGTGGGCCTGGAGACGCAGAAGGAGGCGGTGCTCTCCGCCTTCGAGGCGATGGTGACCGCCTGGCCGGAGGTGCGCGAGTGCCACATGATCCGGGGCGGCGGCGACTTCCTGCTGCGCCTCGTCGCGCGCGACACGGCGCATGAGAACGGCCTGACCAGCCGCCTGACCGCGGCGCCCCACGTCCTGCGGGTCCAGACGCTCCAGACCATCCGCACGGCGAAGGACGTCGCGGGCGTGCCGGTGGAGTAGAGGGGTCAGCTTGCCAGCAGGCGCGCGGTCGGGACGCGGATCTCGCAGGTCAGCCCCTCCCGCGCCCAATCCAGGGTGAGCGTTCCTCCAAGCTGCGTCCGCACCGTCGTCTCCAGCACGCGGGAGCCGAAGCCGCGCCGGGCGGGCGGGGACTCCAGCGGTGGACCGCCCCGCTCGACCCACCGCAGCACGAGCATCCCGCCCCGGTTCTCCAGGGTCCAGGACACGGCAAGGTGCCCGCCGGACAGGGCGAGCGCCCCGTACTTGGTGGCGTTCGTCGCAAGCTCATGGATTGCCATGGCGAGCGGCTGCGCCGCATCCGGGCCGAGCAGCAGGGCAGGGCCGCGCAGCCTCGCCCGCGGCCCGTCGGATGCGCCGCGCTGCCCGTGCAGGAAGCCCAGCAGCTCCGTCTCCACGATCTCCCGCAGTCCGGCGCGGGTCCAGCGCTCCCGCGCCAGCAGGGCGTGGGTGCGTGCCAGGGCGCCGATCCGGCCCTCCACCGCCTCGGCATAGGCGCGGGGGTCGTCGCGCGGCGTCAGCCGCAGCGCGGCCTGCACCACGGCAAGGATGTTCTTCGCGCGGTGGTCCACCTCGCGCGCCAGCAGCGCGCGTTCCTGCTCCGCCTGATGGCGGGAGGTCACGTCCTGGACGATGCCCGCGGCCCGGCGCGCCGCCGGATCCGCGGCGCCGCCCACGCCGAGCATGGCGCCCCGCGCCTCCAGCCACCGGATGCGACCGTCCGGCAGCAGCACCCTGTACTCATGCAGGAAGGACCCGCCGAGGCGGACGGCGCGCGCCCGCGCCGCGCGGCAGGCGTGGCGGTCGTCCGGATGGACGCCGGCAAGCAGGATGTCGAAGCCGAGCGGCCCTTCCGGCGAAAGGCCGTGCAGCGCACGCAGCGCCTGGCCATCATCCGTCAGCCCCTCCGCGCCGAGCTCGAAGGCAACCACCCCAGCGGCCTGCTGAGCGCGCCGAAGCCGCATCTCGGCCGCCAGGGCAGCGGTGGCCCGCTCGGCGGCCTCCAGCGCCTCCCGCGTCCGCAGGCGTAAATCGAACCCGTCCATGACGATGTCGGCCAGGCCGCGCAGGGTGCGCGCCTCCACCGCGGTGATGCCCTGCGGCCGCGCGTCGGGCGACACCACGGCGAGCGTGCCGAGGCCGTGACCGTCCGCGGTGCGCAGCGGTGCACCGGCGTAAAAGCGGATATGCGGCGGGCCAGTGACCAGGGGATTCGCGGCGAAGCGCGGGTCGAGGCTCGCGTCCGGGACGACCAGCACGTCGGCCGTGCCGGTGCCGATCGCATGGTCGCAGAAGGACCACTCCCGCGGCGTCTCCCAGGCCTCGATGCCGGCACGCGCCTTGAACCACTGGCGCGTCGCGTCCACCAGGGACACGATCGCGGCCGGCGTCCGGAGCGCGTCCCTGGCGAGCGCCACGACCCGTTCGAAGGGGGCCTCCTGCGGCGTATCCAGGATCGCATAGCGGCGCAGCGCGGCCAGCCGGTCCGCCTCCTGTGCGGCCGGGCCGCGCAGCCCTCGCAGCGTGCCCGTACGCCTCGCCACCTTTTCAGTCCCTACCGCGGCGCCGCGGGCGAACCCGCACGCGAGAAGCAAGACGTGAAAACCCGCAAGTTCTCCGTACAGCGGCATGCTTTGAGCAGAACAGCCGCATGCGGGCGAGCGATCATGCGTCGGTCAAGCTTCAAAAAGGCGCGACACAAACCACGCAGGTCGCGTGTCTGGGTCAGCCTTCTGACACCTAAACTGCGGGCAGGCCTTGGCCGGGCATTTCGGTGCCTGCCGCTTGGGATCTCTGGCGGCATCACCTGCGCTTCCGCCGGATCATCGCGCGCACGGCGCCGAGCAGCCCTTCGAGGTCCACCGGTTTCGACATGATGACCAGCGGCGGTCCGTCGCCGAGATCCTTCACGTCCTCCGGCGCCAGGCGGTAGCCGGTCACGATCACCACCGGCAGGCGCGGGACGATGCGGCGCAGTTCGCGAACCAGCTCGACCCCCGCGACCCCGGGCATCTTCCAGTTGAGCACGGCGACGTCCGGCGCCTTCGCCTGGGCGGCCAGCATCGCCGCATCGCCGTTCGCCACGACGGACACCTCGTAGCCGGCATCGGAGAGCACGTCGCGCAGCAGGAGGCCGATCAGCGCCTCGTTCTCCGCCACCAGCACATGCTTTGCCACCGGTTCCGTCCCGGCCATGCATCAACCACTCCCTTCCTCGCGGACCGAGGTAGGGAATGTTACGGAGTGATGCAACCGTTAAGATATAAATAAAGTTTATTTATCAACCCAGGCCGCCTGCCGGCTGCTCCGCCGGCACGGCGAAGGAGCCCGAAACCGTCGCCGCCAGCTCCACCCCGCCGGCGCCCCGCACGGCGACCTCGGCGAAGGCAAGCGTGCGGCCCAGTCGCAGGACGCGTGCCTCGGCCAGCGCGTCCTCCCCGCGGATCGCCTTCAGGAAGGCGGTGTTCAGGTTCACCGTCGCCACCGGGCGGAACCCGCCGAGCGCGGAGGACAGCGCGATCACCATCGCCGTGTCCCCAAGCGCCGCGATCGCCTGGCCAGAGACGATGCCGCCCACCCTGGCAACCCGATCCTGGAGGCGCATGCGCAGGATGGCGGTGCCGGGGCCGGTGGCCTCGACGGTGAGGCCGAGGTCGAGCACCCAGGGTGCGAACATCCCGCGCAGGATGGCCTCGGCCTCATCCCTCGTGATTGCCCTCATCCCGCGCTCCCTCCGACCCGGTCCAGCGGGAAGCTAGCGGGGAGGGGAGCTGGGGGCTACATGCCAGGCCGGACCCGACAGGACACATCCCGATGCCGCCCATTCCCCGCCGCCTCCTGCCGGGTTACGCCCTGCTGCTCGCCGCGCCGGCCCACGCGCAGGGGGCCGGGATCGAGGTCGGCCAGCCCTGGACGCGGGAGGCCTCGGCCGGGGCGAACGGCGTGGGCTACATGACACTCCGCAACCGCGGCGCGCAGCCGGACCGGCTTGTCTCGGCCAGCACCGCCGCCGCGCGCGCGGTCGAGCTCCACACTCACATCCGGGAGGGCGACGTCATGCGCATGCGTCCCGTCGAGGCGATCGTGGTTCCGGCCGGCGGGACGGTGACGCTGCAACCCTCGGGCCTCCACCTGATGCTGGTCGGCCTGACCGAGCCGCTGCGCCGCGGCGCGGAGGTCCCGGTCACCCTGCGCTTCGAACGTGCCGGCGAGGTGCGGGCGGTGCTCTCCGTCCAGGCGGCCGGCACGCGCGGGCCGCAGGCCGGCCATGGCCACGGGCACTGACAACACCGTGCGCCGCTACCGCCACACGCCCGGCCGCACCCCTGCGGCGGTCAGCACGCCATAGGCCGTGATGCCGAGCGCCACGCCCAGGAAGTGGCCGTCGAGCCCCATCCCGAGCGGGTTCGCCAGCACCCAGCCGCCGCCCGCGGCCAGCGAGACCCGCGCCATCGCCGCCGCGATGGGCCAGCGCATCCGCCCCGCGCCCATCGAGGCGAAGTAGAGCGCCATGCCGAGCCCGAACCCCGCGAAGGCCGGTCCCGTGAGCAGCAGCCCGCGCGCGGCGATCGCGACCACCTCGGGGTCGGAGGCAAAGGCACCCGCGAAGGAGACGGGCGCCAGCGCCACCGCCCCGCCCGCCAGCCCTGCGAGCGCGAATGCCAGCGCGCCGCCCACCCAGGCCGTGCGGCGGGCCAAAGCCCAGTCGCCCGCGCCCACTGCGCGCCCAACCAGCGCCGTCAGCGCCGAGCCCACGCCGAAGGCCAGCGGGATCATCAGGAACTCGAGCCGCGCCGCGACGCCGAAGGCCGCAACGGCCGCCGCTCCGTGGCGCGCGACCTGCGCCGTGACGAGAATGGTTGCCAGGTTCGCGAGGGTGGCCAGCGCGCAGGCGACGAGCCCGACCGACAGGATGCGATGGAACAGGGCGCCCGAGGGCCTCTCCCGCAGGACAGGCACGAAGCCGGCCCCGCCGCGCAGCACGACGACCGCCATGGCGATGGTCGCGCTCCAGAACACGATCGCATAGGCGAGGCCGAGCCCCGGCAGCGCCATGCCGAGCGGCTCCATCAGCACCCACGCCAGGCCCGGGTAGACGATCCAGGCCCCCGCCATGACGCGCGCGGCCAGCCCGTGCCGCCCGCCGCCCCGCAGCACGGAGGCGAGCGTGTTGGCGAGCCAGGCCGGCACCGCCCCGAGGCCGAACAGCCAGATCGCGTAGGGAACCGCGGCCGCAGCCGCCTCCTGCCCCGCGATGGCGCCGAACACCGCCCGCGGGAACCCCGCCAGCGCCACGGCGAAGAGCAGCCCGGCCGCCAGCGCGATCAGGACGGCATGCAGCACGAGGGCGGACGCCTCCTCCCGCCGCCCGGCGCCGAGGGCGCGCGCGATCGCCGACACCACGCCGCCGCCCATGGCGCCCACCGACATCATCTGCAGGAGCAGCGCGAAGGGCAGCACCACGGCCCACCCCGCGAGCGCCGCGGTCCCCTGGCGCGCGGCCAGCCAGGTCTCCATGAGCTGCGCGGCGGCCTGGAGCAGCGACAGCGCCGTGGTCGGCGCGGCGAGTGCAAGGATGCGCCGGAGCGTGGCGGCCGCGCCCTCCGGTGCGACGATCGGGGTCTGTGCGGTCACGCGCGGCGGCCTTGCGGGGGAAGGGGATGCAACCGCCTCCACCCGCCCCGCGCAAGCCGCCTACTGGTTGCCGCCGGTGCCCTGGAGCTGCCGGCGCGCCTCCGCCTCGGCGATGGCGGCACGCAGTTGCTGCAGGCCCGTCTCGGCCGTGCGCAGCTCCTCCGTCGCGGATCGCGCCTGCCCGCCGAGCTCGGCCAGCCGCGCCTCCTCCGCCTGCACGCGCTGCGCCAGCTCCGCCGCGCGCCCCTCGGCCTGCCGCAGCGTCGCCTCGGCCTGCGCGCGGGCCGCCTCGGCCTGCTCCCGTGCGGTGGCGAGGCGGGCGACCTCGGCCTCCGCCTGCTGCGCCTGGGCGCGCAGCGGGGCGAGCTGGCCCTCCACCTGCTCGCGGGCCGTCGTCAGCCGCGCCAGGTCCGCCTCGGCCTGCTGGACCAGGCCCCGCCGCTCATGCAGACCGGCCTCGGCCTGCTGCACCTGGTTGCGCAGCGCGGCCAGCGCCTCCTCCGACTGTTGCCGCGCAGTGGCGAGCCGCGCGGCGTCCGCCTCCGCCTGCTGCACGAGGCCGCGCCGATCCTGGAGCCCCGCCTCGGCCTGCTGCAACTCCGTGCGGATCGCGGCGAGGCGCGCCTCGCCCTCGGTCACGCCCTGGGCTGCCTGGTCGGCGCGCTGCGTGAGCGCCGCGAGGCGCTGCTCGGCCTCGCCCGCCGCGACCGAGGCCTGGTCGATGCGCTGCGTCAACTGCGAGAGACGCGCTGCCGCCTCGTCCAGCGCGGCGCGGCGCGTGCCGAGGTCCGCCTCCGCCTGCGTCGCCTGCTCGGTCATGCTGCGCAGCCTTGTCTCGGTCGCGGCGAGCTGCGCGGCGCGGGCGGTCAGGCTCTCCTGCAGGGCGCCAGCCTCGGCAGTCAGGGCCTGCAGCCGCCCCTGGGCCGCCTGCACGGCGGCCGCGCTCTCGTCCCGGCGCGCCTCGGCCTGGCGCAGCGCCTCAGCGACCTCGCCGCGCGCCTGGGTGAGGCGGGCCAGCTCCGCCTCCGCCTGCTCCGCCTGCGCCTCCCGCTGGTCGAGCGCGGCCTCGGCCATCGCGACGGCGTCGCGCAGCTCGGTCAGGCGCACCTCGGCGGCCTGGAACCCGCTGCGCAGCTCG